>NZ_JBEYXH010000038.1:0-77814 GCF_040644755.1 Streptomyces sp. NPDC046887 | reverse complement strand
CTTACGGTCCGGCCGCGCGTTCCCGGATGGTGGAAGTCGACCGACCACCCGTAGGCGCACCGCCGCCCCGCGAGCCCCGCCGGCCACCCGGCCTCCCACCGCTGCCCCGCGAGCCCCGCCGGCCACCCGCCCCCCACCACCACCCCGCGAGCCCCGCCGGTCACCTGGCGCTCCGAACCACCACCGCCCGGAGCCGAGAGAAAGAGATCCGCCGCCATGACCCACCCCATGACCCACCCCATGATCCAGCCGCCCTCCCGCCGCACCGTCCTGCTGGCCGGGGCGGTCGCCGCCGCCGTCACCGCGCTCCCGCTCCCCTCCGCGTACGCCGCCGACGCCTATGACACCCTCCGAGCCACCTGGCGCAGCCTGCTGCTCGGCACCGGCTTCGACCCCGCCGCCGAGCCCTACGCGAGCCGGCTGGCCGCCCTCGGCACCTCCGCCCGGGAGCTGCGCGCCGCGATGGCCCCGGCCGACGGCTCGCTCTGGCCCGAGCTGGTGTACGCCGACCCCGAGCCGGACACCGACCCCGAGTCGTACGCCTTCTCGGAAAGCCTCCAGGCCAGCTACTACCGGCTGCGCACCATGGCCGAGGCGTATGCCCAACCCGGCACCGGATCGACCGGCGACACCGCCCTGCGCACCGCGATCCTCACCGGGCTCGACCATCTGCACGACCAGGCGTACCGCGCGGGCCAGGCCCGCTGGGGCAACTGGTACAACTGGCAGATCGGCGTCCCGCAGGCGCTGCTGGACATCGACGTACTGCTCTACGAGCACCTCGGCGCGGCCCGAATCGCCGCGCACACCGCCGCCGTCGACCACTTCGTGCCGGACAGCGCGGTGGCGAACTACACCGGCACCTCCACCGGTGCCAACCGGGTGGACCTGTGCCGGGTGCTCGCCCTGCGCGGGGTCGTCGGCCGGACGCCCGGGAAGCTGGCGCTCGCCCGCGACGCGCTGTCGCCGGTCTTCCCGTATGTCACCAAGGGCGACGGGCTCTACGCCGACGGCAGCTTCGTCCAGCACACGTACGTCCCGTACGCCGGTTCGTACGGGGCGGTGATGCTCGGCGGGCTCTCGCTGCTCTTCGCCCTGCTGAAGGGCTCCGCCTGGGAGGTCACCGACTCCGGGCGGCAGACCGTGTTCGACTCGGTGGAGAAGGCGTACGCGCCCTTCCTCTTCAACGGGCTCGCCATGGACGCGGTCTCCGGGCGGGCGGTCAGCCGGGGCGTGCAGAAGAACGACGTCCGCACGATGCGGCAGGACGACCACACCCGGGGCCACGGGATCATCGCCTGCGTCGCGCTGCTGGCCACCACCGCCTCGGCCGCCGAGCGGAGCCGCTGGAACGCCATGGTGCGGGGCTGGATCGCCCGCGACTACTTCAGCCCGATGCTGTCCAGCCCCGCGCTGACCGTCGCCCAACTGGCCCGGCTGCGAGCGCTGGACGCGGCGGGCGGCGAGCGCGCCCCCGAGCCGGTCGGGCACCGGCTGTTCGCCGGGATGGACCGGGCCGTGCACCGGCGGCCCGGCTGGGCGGCCTCGCTGTCCATGGCGTCGGACCGGATCACCTACTACGAGACCGGCAACGGCGAGCATCTGCGCGGCTGGCACAGCGGCTCCGGGATGCTCTACTGGTGGGGCGGCGACTTCGCCAACGGCCAGTACAGTGACGACTTCTGGCCCACCGTGGACCCCTACCGGCTGCCCGGCACCACGGCCTCCCGCAAGGTGCTCGCCGACGCGGCGGGCGGGGCCTGGGGCGCGGCCCGGCCGGACGTCCGCTGGGTGGGCGGCGCCACCGACGGGACGTACGCGGCGGTGGGCCAGTACCTCAAGGGGCTCCAGTCCACCCTGGTCGCCAAGAAGTCCTGGTTCCTGCTGGACGACGCCGTCGTCTGCCTGGGCGCGGGCATCGCCTGCACCGACGGCACCGGTGTGGAGTCGGTGGTCGAGAACCGCAACCTGGGCGCGGCCGGGGTGCACGGCTTCACCGTGGACGGCTCCGCCCAGTCCACCGCGCCCGGCTGGAGCGCCACCCTCACCCGGGCGCGCTGGGCGCATCTCGCCGGGCACGCCGGATACGTGTTTCCCGGCGGAACGGGCGGAACGGGGGGAACGGGCGGCGCCACTGTGAAGGCGCTGCGGCAGGAGCGCACCGGCGCCTGGTCCACCATCAACAAGACCTCGGTCACCACCCCGGTCACCCGCCGCTATCTGACGATGTGGTTCGACCACGGGACCGATCCGGTCGGGGCCGGATACGCGTATCTGCTGATGCCGGGCGCGACGGCGGCGGCCACCGCCGCTCGGGCGGCGGACACCGGCTGGCTGACGGTGCTCGCCAACACGGCCGACCGGCAGGGGGTGCGGGTGCCCTCGCTCGGGCTGACCGGGGTCAACTTCTGGGTGGCGGGCACGGCCGGGGCGGTGAGCGCGAGCGCGCCCGCCTCGGTGCTGATCCGGGAGAGCGGGGGCACGGCCACCGTCTGCGTCTCCGGCCCGCTGCGGGACGGGGCGGTGATCGAACTCGGCTGGAACCGGGCGGTCGCCTCGGTGGTCTCCAAGGACCCGGCGGTGGAGGTGCTGGGCACCGGCTCCGCGCTCCGGCTGCGGATCACTCCGGGGGTATTGGGGGTGGTGCACCGGGCGGTGGTACGGCTCGGTTGACCATGGTCGGGATCGGGCGGGGCGGCCCGGGCGGTAGGGTCGGTGCCGGGCCCGCCGCCCCGCTCTCGCCCTCACTCCCGGCCCCGCCGTCCCCGGTTCGCGGCCGTCCGCGCCCGGGTCCCGGTGGTCGCCGGCCGCTCGCCCCGCCGTTGGGAGCCGTTCACCCGGTTGTCGTATCTCCACAAGCGGAGCCGCCCCGAGGCTGGCGGAACGGCTGCATCGTCCGGGGGTTCTGTTCAGCCCTCACAGCAGATGACGCGCGAGACTGTACGGAGTCAACGGCGGGTTTTCCTCGCCCCCCTCCGTAGGGTCGGGGCATGACCGTTGTCGACGAGACCCAGAGCGAGCCGGCCGACACCCGTGGGCGCGTCGCCGAGCTGCGCGCGCTGCGCGAGGAGGCCCTCGCCGGGCCGAGTGAGCGGGCGACCGAGGCGCAGCACGCCAAGGGCAAGCTGACCGCGCGCGAGCGCATCGAGCTGCTGCTCGACCCGGGTTCCTTCCGGGAGGTCGAGCAGCTGCGGCGGCACCGGGCGAGCGGGTTCGGGCTGGAGGCGAAGAAGCCCTATACCGACGGTGTGATCACCGGTTGGGGCACGGTCGAGGGCCGTACGGTCTTCGTCTACGCGCATGACTTCCGGATCTTCGGCGGCGCGCTGGGCGAGGCCCACGCCACCAAGATCCACAAGATCATGGACATGGCCATCGCGGCCGGGGCGCCGCTGGTCTCGCTGAACGACGGGGCGGGCGCCCGTATTCAGGAGGGCGTCTCGGCGCTCGCCGGCTACGGCGGCATCTTCCAGCGCAACACCAAGGCCTCCGGGGTCATCCCGCAGATCAGCGTGATGCTCGGCCCGTGCGCGGGCGGCGCGGCCTACAGCCCGGCGCTGACCGACTTCGTCTTCATGGTCCGCGACACCTCGCAGATGTTCATCACCGGCCCGGACGTGGTCAAGGCGGTGACGGGCGAGGAGATCACCCAGAACGGGCTGGGCGGCGCCGATGTGCACGCCGAGACCAGCGGTGTGGCGCACTTCGCGTACGACGACGAGGAGACCTGCATCGCGGAGGTCCGCTACCTGCTGTCGATGCTCCCCTCCAACAACCGCGAGAACCCGCCGTCGCACCCGAGCGAGGACGTCGCCGACCGCAGCTGCGATGTGCTGCTGGACCTGGTCCCGGCCGACGGCAACCGGCCCTACGACATGGCCAAGGTCATCGAGGAGCTGGTCGACGACGGCGACTACCTGGAGGTTCACGAGCGCTGGGCGCGCAACATCATCTGCGCCCTGGCCCGGCTGGACGGCCAGGTCGTCGGCATCGTCGCCAACCAGCCGCAGACCCTCGCCGGGGTGCTGGACATCGAGGCCTCCGAGAAGGCGGCCCGCTTCGTCCAGATGTGCGACGCCTTCAACATCCCGATCCTCACCCTGCTGGACGTCCCCGGCTTCCTGCCCGGCGTCGACCAGGAGCACGGCGGGATCATCCGGCACGGCGCCAAGCTGCTGTACGCGTACTGCAACGCCACCGTGCCGCGCATCTCGCTCATCCTGCGCAAGGCCTACGGCGGCGCCTACATCGTCATGGACTCCCAGTCCATCGGCGCCGACCTCACCTTCGCCTGGCCCACCAACGAGATCGCCGTGATGGGCGCCGAGGGCGCGGCCAACGTGATCTTCCGCCGGCAGATCGCCGACGCCGAGGACCCCGAGGCCATGCGGCAGAAGATGGTCAAGGAGTACAAGGCCGAGCTGATGCACCCCTACTACGCCGCCGAGCGCGGCCTGGTGGACGACGTCATCGACCCGGCCGAGACCCGCGCGGTCCTCATCGACTCGCTCGCGATGCTCCGCACCAAGCACGCCGACCTGCCCTCCCGCAAGCACGGCAACCCGCCCCAGTAGTGACCTCAGCGACTCAGCGACCTTCGAAGACTCCGGAGACAAGGACGATATGACCGACACCGACTTCCTGCGGGTGGAGAAGGGCCAGGCCGGCCCCGAGGAGCTCGCCGCCGTCACCGCCGTACTGCTCGCCCGCGCCGGGGCCCGCCCCGCCGAGCTGCCGGCCTCCCCGGTCCGCTCCACGGCCGGCTGGCGCCGGCTGGAGCGCCGCTCCGGCTTCTACGCCCCGCACAGCTGGCAGCGCTGAGCCTGCCCCGCGTACGCCGACGGGCCCCGCACCTCCCAGGAGGTGCGGGGCCCGTCGCCGTATCCCCAGATGCCCGCCGCACGCCGAAGGGCCCGCACCAGACCGGTGCGGGCCCTTCGTTCACATCCTGAGGAGCGCGGTCAGCGCAGGCGGGCCATCAGGGCGTGCTCGACCAGGGTGATGAGGGCGGACTTGGCGTCGGCGCGGTGCCGGGCGTCGGTGGTGATGATCGGGGTGTCCGGGCCGATCTGCAGCGCCTCGCGCACCTCGTCGGGGGTGTACGGCTGGTGCCCGTCGAAGCCGTTGAGGGCGATGACGAAGGGGAGGCCGCTGTTCTCGAAGTAGTCGACGGCGGGGAAGCAGTCGGCGAGGCGGCGGGTGTCGACGAGGACGACGGCGCCGATGGCGCCGCGGACGAGGTCGTCCCACATGAACCAGAAGCGGTCCTGTCCGGGGGTGCCGAACAGGTAGAGGATGAGGTCCTGGTCCAGGGTGATGCGGCCGAAGTCCATGGCGACGGTGGTGGTGGTCTTGTCGCCGGTGTGGGTGAGGTCGTCGATGCCCGCGGAGGCGGAGGTCATGACGGCTTCGGTGCGCAGCGGGTTGATCTCCGAGACGGCGCCGACGAACGTGGTCTTGCCCACGCCGAAGCCGCCCGCCACCACGATCTTCGCGCTGGTGGTTGAACGGGTGGCACCGCCGCTAGAGCTTGCGAAGTCCACTGAGCACCCTTTCGAGCAGTGTCACGTCTGGCTGGCCGCTGGCGGACTCGTCTCCGCCGGGCTGGTGGATGGCGACGAGCCCCGCCTCTGCCAGGTCGGCCACGAGGATACGGGCAACGCCGAGGGGGATGGAGAGAAGTGCCGAGATCTCGGCCACCGACTTGATCTCGAAGCACAGCCGGCAGATCCGCTGGTGCTCGGGCAACTGCCCTTGCAGCCGGGACGGATCGGCCGTGGTGCTGACCAGCGCCTCGATGGCGAGCTGGTAGCGCGGCCGGGTCCGGCCGCCGGTCATCGCGTACGGTCGGACCAGCGGGTTGTGGTTGCCCGTGGCCGGCTCCGGGGCCCGCCGCCGCTGCCGGCCCTGACCACCCTGCTGCCCCTGGGGCACCCGTGGTGCCCGAGGCTGCATATACGGCGGCGGCGCCGAGTGCGGCTGCTGGTAGGGCGGCTGCGCACCGCCCTGACCGCTGGGCGCGGAAGGGAAGTTGAAGCGGTTCTGTGCCGTGTCACCCTGCGCGTGGTGACCACTTTCGTACGAGTGGTGTCCGCCTGGGGGTGTTGCCACGTGTCCTCCTCCGACTGCCTTTCGCGCCCCATGTCCCGTTGGAGCCGCGCCACCGCACCCTATGGTGCGGTGGCGCGAAACGCACGGTCCGTCTGCTAATTGAGCAGACTGCCTTGCAGTTCCGCCCGGAGGTCCGGGGTGAGCACGGTGCCCGCCCGGTCCACGAGCAGGGCCATCTCGTAGCCCACCAGACCGATGTCGGCGTCCGGGTGGGCGAGGACGGCCAGCGAGGAGCCGTCCGAGATCGACATGATGAAGAGGAAGCCGCGCTCCATCTCCACCACGGTCTGGTTGACCGCGCCACCCTCGAAGATCCGGGAGGCGCCGGCGGTCAGCGACGTCAGGCCGGAGGCCACCGCCGCGAGCTGGTCGGCACGGTCACGGGGGAAACCCTCGGACATCGCCAGCAGGAGTCCGTCGGCGGAGACCACCACGGTGTGGGACACCCCGGGGGTGTTGTCCACGAAGTTGGTGATCAACCAGTTCAGATTCTGCGCCGCCTGGCTCATCGGGCTCACACTAACGCTCCTGGTTGTAGGTACTACCCGGGCCACTGTGCTGATCGTAAGTGGCCGGTCCGTTCGTGTCCGTTCCCTGCCTGCGTCCCTGCTGGACACCGCGGCGCAGGTTGCTCAACCTGCCGCGCACGTCCTCCGGGGCGCGGGAGACCTGTGGGCCTCCCTGCGGGGTCTGCTCCGCTGTCCCCTCGACCAGGTTGGCCTTGGGTACTCGGCGCGGCAGCCCGGACGGGGTCACACCGCCCGCCTTCGGGTCGCGGAGCTTTCCGGCTCGCGCCCAGCGCTCGTCGTTGGCCGAACGCCAGTCGTCGGGGCCTTCCTTGACCTTGACCTCCGCGCCCTCCTTCGCGCCGCCCTGGGCGGGCTGCGGGAGCTGGGGCACCGGCTGGGTCAGGTCCAGCCCGGACGGCGTCGCCGAAGGCTGCGGCTCGGTCGTCGGGCGGGTGGTGGTCTGCTGGGCGGGCTGCCGGTCGGCGGCCGGTGACTGCTGCCTGCTGCCGCGGCGCGGCAGACCGGCGTCGGTCATCTCGTGGCCGCTGGTCGCGGCCGGGCCCGAGGAGAAGCCTACGCGGTCGCGGGCGCTCTCGGGAGCGGAAGTGCCCTGCGCGGATTCCGATTCGGCACCGAAGCCGCCGTCGTAGCCGCCCTGGTACGCGCCCTGCTCGGCCCACTCGGCCTGCTGGGGCTGGTTGCCGAAGACATCACCGGAGGAGGCGGACGAGCCGGACGAGCCGGTGGTGCCGGACGAGCCGGAGGGCTTGCGGGCGCCGCCGCGGATCGGGAGGCCGGATTCCGCGTAGGCCGGCGGCTCGGGGTACTCGCCGGAGGGCCGGCCGTCGGGGCCGTAGCCCTCGCCCTGGCCGTTCTGGCCGTACGCGGGCTGCTGCTGCTCGTAGCCGCCCTGCTCCTGGCCGTACGCGGGCTGCTGCTGGTCGTAGCCGCCCTGGCCCTGGTCGTAGCCGCCCTGCGGGTCCTGCTCGTAGCCGCCGGCCGCCTGGCCCTGCTCGTAACCCTGGTAGCCGTCGTAGCCGCCCTGGCCGCCGTCGTAGCCGGACTGCTCGGCGTACGCCTGCTGCTGCTCGTAGCCGCCTCCGGCCGGGTAGCCGCCGGGGCCGCCCGCCGCATCGGCGCCGGTGCCGTAGGCCTCGTCCTGCTGCCCGTAGCCGCCGTCCTGCTGCCCGTAGCCCTCGTAGGCGCCCTGGGGCTCCGGACGGTGCTGTTCGGCCCCGCCCTCGGCGTAGCCGTTCGCGTTCTCGCCGAAGCCGCCGTTGGTGCCGTTCTCGCCGAAGCCGTTCAGCTGGGCGCCGAGCGCGGCGCGGCGCTCGTCCCGCAGCCGGGAGCGGCCCACCGGGTCGAGAGCGGTGCCGTCCGCCTGCGGCTGGTCGTAGCGGGAGTCGTCGAAGCCCAGCTCGGCGGCGGTGCGCATCGGCGGCGCCTCGTACGCGGGCTGCTGCGGCTCGGGGGCGAACTGCTGCTCGGGGATGATCGAGGAGACGGTGAAGTCGTCGCCGGGCAGGGGCTCGCCGCCACCGCCGTGGGTGATCGCGTCCGGCAGCATGACCAGCGAGGTGGTGCCGGCCTGCTCGCCGGAGGGGCGCAGCTGGACCCGGATGCCGTGCCGGTCGGACAGCCGGCCGACCACGAACAGGCCCATGCGCTGGGAGATCGCCGCGTCCACGGTCGGCGGGTTGGCCAGCCGGTGGTTGATGTCGGCGAAGTCCTCGGCGGTCAGGCCGATGCCCTTGTCGTGGATCTCGACCATCACGCGGCCGTCGGGCAGCCGGGTCGCGGTGACCCGGACCTTGGTCTGCGGCGAGGAGAAGGTGGTGGCGTTCTCCAGCAGCTCGGCCAGCAGGTGCACGAGGTCGGTCACGGCCTGGCCGTGGATGTCGGTCTCGGGGACGCCGGTGAGCTCGATGCGCTCGTAGGACTCCACCTCGGAGGAGGCGGCGCGCAGCACGTCGACCAGCGGGACGGGCTGGTTCCAGCGGCGGCCGGGCTCCTCACCCGCGAGGACGAGCAGGTTCTCGCCGTTGCGGCGCATACGGGTGGCCAGGTGGTCCAACCGGAAGAGGTTCTCCAGCTGGTCCGGGTCGGCCTCGTTGTTCTCCAGGTCGGTGATCAGGGTCAGCTGGCCCTCGATCAGCGACTGGTTGCGCCGGGAGAGGTTGGTGAAGATCGCGTTGACGTTGCCCCGCAGCAGGGCCTGCTCGGCGGCGAGCCGGACGGCCTCGCGGTGCACCTGGTCGAAGGCGCGGGCGACCTCGCCGATCTCGTCCCGGGAGTCGATCGGGATGGGCTGCACCCGGGTGTCGACCCGGCCGGGCTCGGTCCGGGAGAGCTGGTCGACCAGCATCGGCAGGCGCTGCTCGGCGATGCCGAAGGCGGCGGTACGGAGCTGGCGCATCGCGCGGCTCATCTGCCGGGCCATCATCCCGGCCAGGATGAACGCGGCCAGCAGGGCGACGACCACGATGGCGCCGATGATCAGGGCGTCGTTGCGGGCGTCGGCGGAGATGTCGGCGGCCTCGGCCACGGCCTTGTCCACCAGCTCGTCGGTGACCGTGGTGTAGCCGTCGAACTTGGAGGTGGCGGCGCCCATCCAGGTCTCGGCGGTGACGTCCGCGCCGGCCAGCGCCTTGATCTCGTCGGCGTCCTTGGCGTTGCCGATGGCGGCGGCCATCCCGTCGTACACCGAGGGGTTCTCACCCTTGCTGACCGGCGGGTTCAGCCCGGCCTCGCGCAGTCGCTCGGCGCCGTCCCGGGCCCGCTCGCGCATCACCTCGGCGAGCCGCTGCTCGTCCGCGGGGGTGCCGCCGGACTGGAACTCGGCGAGGGCGATCTGCTCCAGGTACACGTAGGAGTTGAAGGTCTTGGACTGCTCGGCGAAGGCGGCGTCGGAGCGGCTGGGCCGCACCAGCAGGTGCAGGCCGATGGAGCGCTGGAGCGACTCGGCGGCCTGGGAGAGCTGGAGGGCGTAGACCATCCGGCCGTAGCTGGTGATGTTGCCGGTGCCGAGGCCGAGCTCGTTGGCGAACTCCATCAGCGAGTGCTGGACCTTGACATAGCCCAGCTCGGTCTGGACCGGGTCGGTGGCCCGGGTGTACGCGGTCTCGCGGATCTTGGCGAGCTCCGGCTCGGCCTGGCGGAACAGCTCCAGGCGGCGCTCCAGACCCTGCCCGGACGGCATGTCCGTCACGGCCTGGTCGAACTTCTTCTTCGCCTCGTCCGTCTTGGCGTACGCGTCGGTGACCGCGTCCCTCTTGCGGTCCTCGCCGCTCTTGGCGGTGAGCAGCGGGGCGGCGGTGATGTCACGCTCGTTGAGGAGGGTCTGCCCGTACTCGTAGGCGGCCCGTACCACCTGGGCCGTCTTCTCGGCGTCCTGGGCCTCGCGCCAGGTGTCGATGGCGGCCTTCACCTGGAAGCCGCCCATGACCAGGCCGACCAGCACGGGTATGAGGAGGATGGCGTTCAGCCGGGTGGGCACCCGCCAGTTCCGCGGCGACAGCCTGCCGGAACCGCCCTCGCCGCCGGGTGCGGGGACGGGGGCGGCAGGGGGGCTTCCGGGGGTATCGGCAGGCGGCGCCGCCGTTCGCGCGGGCGGGGTGAAGTTGCCCCGCGCCTGCGTACTGGCGGCGCTCTTCGTGCTTCGCCTCACTCGACCAACAACCTCTCGGCGCCGGCACCTGTGCTGTGCCGTTTCTTCTGTTTCGGGTCGTGACGACTGTTTCAGGGCCGTGACTACTCGGGAGTTCGTGGCATTGCAGCACGTAAGACCGCCGCGTTCCAAACCCCCCGTCGCAATCGTTACCGCTGGTCCGCGCGCGAGATAAAACGGGCATAAAGAGCGAGCCCCGCCAAAAGGCGAGGCTCAGGTGAGCGCAGCGGCACCGCCCGGATGCGGGTTGTGTCCGATGAGCCCGGATTCTCTGTCGAAACGTTATGAACGTCTCCGGCGGCGCGTGGTCCGGACCACACGCCGCCGTTGCATCCGAATACGGCAACTGCCGTACGTATGCGACTACTTGAGCCGAGCCATCAGGGCGTGCTCGACCAGGGTGATAAGGGCGGACTTGGCGTCCGCGCGGTGCCGCGCGTCGGTGAAGATGATCGGCGCGTCCGGCCCTATCTGCAGGGCCTCGCGCACCTCCTCCGGGGTGTACGGCTGGTGGCCCTCGAAGCCGTTGAGCGCCACCACGAACGGCAGTCCGCTGTTCTCGAAGTAGTCGACGGCGGGGAAGCAGTCGGCGAGGCGGCGGGTGTCGACGAGGACGACGGCGCCGATGGCGCCGCGGACGAGGTCGTCCCACATGAACCAGAAGCGGTCCTGTCCGGGGGTGCCGAACAGGTAGAGGATCAGGTCCTGGTCCAGGGTGATGCGGCCGAAGTCCATGGCGACGGTGGTGGTGGTCTTGTCGCCGGTGTGGGTGAGGTCGTCGATGCCCGCCGACGCGGACGTCATGACGGCCTCGGTGCGCAGCGGGTTGATCTCCGAGACGGCGCCGACGAACGTGGTCTTGCCCACGCCGAAGCCGCCCGCCACCACGATCTTCGCGGAGGTGGTGGAGCGGCCCGAGGCCGCCCCGTCGCCGCTAGAGCTTCCGAAGTCCACTGAGCACCCTTTCCAGCAGTGTCACATCCGGCGTGCCGCCGGCCTCTCCGTTGCCCGGCTGGTGGATCGCCACCATGCCGGCCTCGGCCAGGTCGGCCACGAGGATGCGGGCGACGCCCAGCGGCATCGACAGCAGGGCCGACACCTCGGCCACCGACTTGACCTCGCGGCACAGGTGGCAGATCCGCTGGTGCTCCGGGAGCAGCCCGGCGAGGAGGGAGGGGTCGGCCGTGGTGCTGACCAGGGCCTCGATGGCGAGCTGGTAGCGCGGCCGGGTCCGGCCGCCGGTCATCGCGTACGGGCGGACCAGCGGCTGGTCGCCCTCGTCCCCGTAACCGGCGTCCATCGAGACGCCGTACGGATCATGAGAGGCGGGGGGCGGGGTCATTGAGTCCTCCAGTGACAGCAGGGTCTGCCTGTCGTCATTCTGGGCCGGTGGGGGGCCGTGAGGGGGCGGCCGACGGTGAGTGGGCGATGAGGCGGCGGTTCGCGGGTGGGGCCGCGAGGCGCCTCAGCGGAGCAGACTGCCTTGCAGTTCCGCCCGGAGGTCCGGGGTGAGGACGCTGCCCGCGCGGTCCACGAGCAGGGCCATCTCGTAGCCGACGAGGCCGATGTCGCAGTCGGGGTGCGACAGCACGGCCAGCGAGGAGCCGTCGGAGACGGACATGATGAAGAGGAAGCCGCGCTCCATCTCCACCACGGTCTGGTTGACCGCGCCGCCCTCGAAGATCCGGGAGGCACCCGCGGTCAGCGAGGTCAACCCGGAGGCCACGGCCGCGAGCTGGTCCGCGCGGTCGCGCGGGAAGCCCTCGGACATCGCGAGCAGCAGTCCGTCGGCGGAGACCACCACGGTGTGGGACACCCCGGGGGTGTTGTCCACGAAGTTGGTGATCAACCAGTTCAGGTTCTGCGCCGCCTGGCTCATCGGTCTCAAACTAACGCTCCTGCTGGTGAGAGGTGCCGGCGCCGAAGCCGCCGCCGGACTGACCGCCCGCCTGGCGGCCCTGCTGGATACCGCGGCGGAGGTTGGTCAGACGGCCGCGCACGTCGTCGGGCGCGCGCGAGACCTGCGGACCCGGACCGGCCGGGCGGCCCGACTCCTGCGCGGTGCCCGCCACCAGGTTCTGGCGCGGGACCCGGCGGGGCAGGCCCGAGGTGGTGACGCCGCCGGCCGCGGGCTTGCGGACCCGCTCGGCCTGGCGCCCCAGGTCGTCGTTGGGGGTGGTGCGCCAGGAACCGGTGGTCGAGGCGTCCGACGGCTGCGGGGCCTCCGCGCCGTGCTGCGGCTGCTGGTGCTGCGGGGGGACCACCGGGGTCGGCATGGTCTCGTCGAAGCCGCGGCCGCCCTGGCGCTGCGGGGCCTGGCCGTACGCGGGTGCCTGCTGGCCCTGCCCGTTCGACGCGGCCTGACCGCCCTGGCCGTTCTGACCGTGGCCCCAGTTGGTCTCCAGGGTGTCGTACAGCGGGGTGCGGCCGTCCCCGGCGTTCGGGGCCGGGGGCAGCGCCTCGGGCCGGGGCTGCGCCGGGAGCCCGGGCCGCTGCCGGCCGCCGTAGCCTCCGTCCGCGTTCCCGGCGGGCCGCTGCTGCGGGGCCGGAGCCTGCGGAAGACCGTAGTCCGGCTGGGCGAACTGCGCGGTGGACGCGGGGTCCTGGGGAGCGGCCGGACGGGCGTGCTGCCCGGTGCTCTCCGGCTCCTCGTGGCCGCGCGGGGCGTCCAGCGGGGTGGTCCGGGCCTGCGGCGGTACGGGCGCGGGGGCCGCGTTCCAGCCGTTCGGGTCCTGCTGCACGGAGGGCACGGGGCCGGTGGGCGCCGGGTTCCAGCCGCCGTCCTGCGCCTGCGGGGCGCGGCCCTGCGGCGGTACGGCGTTGGCGTCGGCGTTCCAGGCGGCCGGCTGGGGGCGCTGCTGCTGCGGGGCGCCACCGGGCAGTTCGCCGCGCGGGGAGCCGGCGGCCGGGGCGGCCGGGCGCTGCTGCTGCTCGCCGGGGCGCGGGGCGTTGCCGCCGCCGTTGCCGTTCCCGTTGCCCCAGACGTCGGAGCGGGTCGGTATGCCGCCCTGCGGGGACTGCTGGATCTGGGGAGCCTGCTGGCCCTGCGGGCCGCGCGCCCCACCGGCGTTGGCCTGGGCGCCGAAGGCCCCGGCGCCCTGGCGCTGCGGGTCGCCCGGCTGCTGCGGCTGCGCGGGGCGCTGCGGGCGCCCGCCCTGCTGGCCGCCGCCGAGCAGTCCGCCGTTCTGGCCGTTCTGGCCGTTCTGAGGGGTGCCGCCGCGGCCGGGGCCGCCGTTGCCGGGCAGCGCCGCGCGGTTGCCGCCGGCGCCGAGCTGGCCGCCCGCGCCACCGGGACGGCCCGGCAGACCGGGACGGCCGTTGCCGTTGCCCGCGCCGGCCGGGACCTGGCCGGGAGCGCCCTGGCCGCCGGCGCCCGGCTTGCCGGGAAGCTTCTTGCCCTGGGCCACGTCCACCGGAAGCATGACCAGCGCGGTGGTGCCGCCCGAGTCGGAGGGGCGCAGCTGGATGCGGATGCCGTGGCGCAGTGACAGCCGGCCGACCACGAACAGGCCCATCCGGCGGGAGACGGAGACGTCCACGGTGGGCGGCGAGGCCAGCCGCTCGTTGATCGCCGCCAGGTCCTCGGGGGAGAGGCCGATACCGGTGTCGTGGATCTCGACCAGCACCCGCCCGTCGGGCAGCGCGTGGCCGGTGACCCGGACCTTGGTCTGCGGGGAGGAGAACGAGGTGGCGTTCTCCAGCAGCTCGGCGAGCAGGTGGACGAGGTCGTTGACGACCCGGCCGGCCACCTCGGTGCCCGGCACCGAGGCCAGCTCGATCCGCTCGTACTGCTCCACCTCGGAGGCCGCGGCGCGCAGCACGTCGACCAGCGGGACCGGGCGGGTCCACCGGCGGCCCGGCTCCTCACCCGCGAGGACGAGCAGGTTCTCACCGTTCCGGCGCATACGGGTGGCCAGGTGGTCCAGCTTGAACAGCGAGGACAGCTGGTCCGGGTCGGCCTCGCGGGACTCCAGCTCGGAGATCAGCGAGAGCTGGCGCTGGATGAGGCCCTGCGAACGGCGCGAGAGGTTGGTGAACATCGCGTTGACGTTGCCCCGCAGCAGGGCCTGCTCGGCGGCGAGCCGGACCGCCTCGCGGTGCACGTCGTCGAAGGCCGCGGCCACCTTGCCGATCTCGTCGCGGGAGTGCACACCGACCGACTCCACGGAGGTGTCCACGTCCTGCGGGTCGGACTCGGAGAGCTGCTTGACCAGCTCGGGCAGGCGGTCCTGGGCGACCCGGGTGGCGGTGTCCTGGAGCCGGCGCAGCGAGCGGATCATGGACCGGGCCACCACGAAGGCGCCGATCAGCGACACACCGAGGACCAGCAGGATCAGCGCACCGTTGAGCAGGGCGTCCTGCTGCTCCTCCTGCCGCAGCTCACGGGCGGTGGACTCCATCTCGCCCAGCAGCTGGGACTCGACGGTCTTCATCGCCCGCATCTTGGGCTCTTCGGCGTCGGTCCAGTCCAGGTAGTTGCGCGCCTCGGACCGCTCCAGGCCCTCCTTGGTGCGCAACACGCCCTCGGAGTACCGCTCGGCCTGCTGCACCGAGGGGTTGTTGGCGCCCAGCGGCGACAGCAGGTCCTGGGCGTTGCCGCCGAGCGAGCTGTAGACCGCCTCGAACGACCGCAGCGCCTGCTGCTCGTCGCTGTGCGCGGCGTAGCCGTACTCGCGGTCGTTCTCGTCGAGCTTGCCCTTCTCCTTGTTCGTCTCCGGCAGCGCGGCGGCGATGATCGCGCGCTGGATGGAGGCGTACTCCTTGGCCGAGGAGAAGGCGGCCAGGGCCCGGGTCCGCTTGATCATCTCCGGGTTGCTGGTGGCCTGCGCCATGTCCTGGGACAGGCCGATCAGCGAGTCGATCAGACGGCCGTAGCGCTGGACCGTCTGGAAGTCCTGCGCGTTGTCCGAGTAGGCGTTGGTGCGGATCCGGCCCAGGGTGATGACCTGCGCGGCGATCTGCTCCACGTTGGAGCGGATGGACTGCAGCGCCTCGTTGCCCTGGGTGTCGCTCAGCCCCTCGGTGGCCTTGAGGAACCGCTGCTGCGCCTGGTCGGACTTCTTGCGCCAGTCGGCGACCGTGTAGTCGTCCGAGGAGTAGCCGTTGGAGAGCGGACCGGCCGTCATGTCGCGCTCGTTCTGCAGCGCGGTGGCCAGGAAGGTCGCCTCCTGGGTCAGCCGGGTGAGCAGCTGCATGTGGTCCAGCTGCTCGATGTCGTTCATCGACTCGTTGATCCGCAGACCGCCCAGGGTGGTGGCGGCGACCACGGGGAGGGTCAGCAGCGCCACCAGGCGGGTGGAGATGCGCCAGTTGCGCAGGGCGAGGCGGGAGCCGGTGTCGGTGGGGGTGGCCGACTTGGCCCGCGAGCCGCCCTTGCCGGCGCCCTTGGCACCGGACTTGCCGCCGCCCTTGGTGCCCTTGGCACCGGGCGTGCCGGCCTCGGCGCCGGGCGCGCTGCCGCCCGCGGCCGGGTCCTCGGCGGTGGCGGGGTTCTGGCCGGGGCCGCCGGGGCGCCCCGGGTGCTCGCCGCCGCCGCTCTGGCCCGGGTTCCGGGTGTGCTGGGGTGAGGAGCCGCGGTCGGACCCGCCGAACGCCTCCTGCTCCGCTGCGGCTTCCCCCTGGCCCTTACGGGCCTGGGGACGCCCCGCGCCATCCCTCTTGAAACGTCCCTGCACTAGCGTCGCAACCTCTGGACCAGGCGTCCCGCCGGGTGAACGGCGAGGACGGTGTCGGCGTCGTGGAGCGCGAGCGCGCTCCTGTTCGAAAGTGGTCGTCGATGACCGGCGCAGTCCCCCCTCCCGTACCGTCGCCCGGCGCCGCGCTGCGCCCCAGCGCGCCGGTTTCTCGTACGCGACGGTGCGGAGATTCCAGCACAGTGCCGGATCTCCAACAAGGCCGACGATCCGGCCTCCCGACTCGAACACAGGCGGTGAGAAGGGGATCACCTGCTGTCGAAGTCGATCAGGGAGCAAACGGACGTTCCCCTGCGTATCGCTCGATCGCGCATCCACGGCGATCGGTGTCCCAGTCGCCATGATCAGCAGCGGAATGCAGCATTCCCACACGGAATGTCCGTTTGCTGCCCTGGAGTTACGCATCCGGAATGCCGGATTCATCCCGCCGGGGGTGAGCAAACTCACATATGGATCGTTGCCTGATACCGGCATTCCACGGGAATCCCATGTTTAGCCTGACGCTTTACTTGGGATGGCCAACAGTCCACCCGGCGTCCCCGCGGCGCCCGTATCCGAGGTCAACAGCCACCGATGAAGACGACGAAGACGGCGAAGACGGTCACCACGACGGCGGTCATCCGCTCCACCGCCAACCCCCGCCGCACCACCCTGATGCACCTCGACGGCACCGCCGATCTGGAGCGCGGCGCACAGCCCGAGTTCGCCCTCGAACTGCCCGCCGCCACGGCCAACCCGCGCCGCACCATCCTGATGGAGGCCCCCGAGGCCTTCCAGCTCCCCCAGTCCGCGGTCGCCCCCGCCGTCTGAGACCTTCCGGCCCGACCGTCCCGGCCTCGCCGTCCGGCCCGGTCGCGCCGCCGCGGTCCGAACCGGCCGCCCGCTCCGCGTTAGCCTGGGGTGTCACACTCCAACCAGCGGAAACAGGGGGCTCGGCAGCCCGTGCGCATCGCCAGGTTCTCCATCGACGGCAACGTCGCCTTCGGCGCGGTCGAGGGCGAGGCCGCCCCCGGCACCGCCGACGGCCTCGTCCTCGACATCATCAAGGGCATCCCCTACGGCGACTTCGAGCTCAGCGGCACCAAGGTCCCGCTGAACAAGGTCCGGCTGCTGCCGCCCGTACTGCCCAACAAGGTCGTCGCGATCGGCCGCAACTACGCCGAGCACGCCGCCGAACTGGGCCATGAGGTCCCCGAGGCCCCGGTCGCCTTCTTCAAGCCCACCACCTCGGTGATCGGCAGCGGCGACGCGATCGAGTACCCCTCCTTCTCGAACGAGCTGCACCACGAGGCCGAGCTGGCCGTCGTCATCGGCCGGATGTGCCGCGAGGTCCCCCGCGAACGCGTCAAGGACGTCGTCTTCGGCTACACCTGCGCCAACGACGTCACCGCCCGCGACGTGCAGAAGCGCGAGCTCCAGTGGGCCCGCGCCAAGGGCTTCGACACCGCCTGCCCCCTGGGCCCCTGGGTGGAGACCGACCTCGACCCCGCCGACGCCACCATCCAGTGCACCGTCAACGGCGAACAGCGCCAGCTGGGTCGTACGAGCGACATGCTCCGCTCCGTGGAGGACCTGGTCGTCCACATCACCGAGGCCATGACCCTCCTCCCCGGAGACGTCATCCTCACCGGCACCCCCGCCGGAGTGGGGCCGCTCAACCCCGGCGACGAGGTCGCCGTCACCATCGAAGGCATCGGCACTCTCACCAACAGGGTGATCAAGCGTGGCTAACGCACCCATCCGCGTCCGTTTCTGTCCCTCCCCGACCGGCAACCCCCATGTGGGCCTGGTCCGCACCGCCCTGTTCAACTGGGCGTTCGCCCGGCACCACCAGGGCACCCTGGTCTTCCGTATCGAGGACACCGACGCGGCCCGCGACTCCGAGGAGTCCTACACCCAGCTGCTCGACTCGCTGCGCTGGCTCGGCCTGGACTGGGACGAGGGCCCCGAGACCGGCGGCCCGCACGCCCCCTACCGCCAGTCCCAGCGGATGGACATCTACCGCGACATCGCGGCCAAGCTCCTCGACGCCGGCCACGCCTACCGCTGCTACTGCACCACCGAGGAGCTGGAGACCCGCCGCGACGCCGCCCGCGCCGCCGGCCGCCCCTCCGGCTACGACGGCCACTGCCGCGAGCTGACCGCCGAGCAGGCCGAGGCCTACCGCGCCGAGGGCCGCGAGGCGATCGTCCGCTTCCGGATGCCCGACGAGCCGATCACCTTCACCGACCTGGTCCGCGGCGAACTCACCTTCACCCCGGAGAACGTCCCCGACTACGGCATCGTGCGGGCCAACGGCTTCCCGCTCTACACCCTGGTCAACCCGGTCGACGACGCCCTGATGGAGATCACCCACGTCCTGCGCGGCGAGGACCTGCTCTCCTCCACCCCCCGGCAGATCGCCCTCTACAAGGCGCTGATCGACCTGGGCGTCGCCAAGGAGATCCCCGCCTTCGGCCACCTCCCCTATGTCATGGGCGAGGGCAACAAGAAGCTCTCCAAGCGCGACCCGCAGGCCTCCCTCAACCTCTACCGGGAGCGCGGCTTCCTCCCCGAGGGCCTGCTCAACTACCTCTCCCTGCTCGGCTGGTCCTTCTCCGCCGACCAGGACGTCTTCACCATCCCCGAGATGGTCGAGCGCTTCGAGATCGCCGACGTCAACGCCAACCCGGCCCGCTTCGACCTGAAGAAGGCCGAGTCCATCAACGGCGACCACATCCGGATGCTGGACGTGAAGGCCTTCACCGCCGCCTGCGAGCCCTGGCTGCGCGCCCCGCACGCCAACTGGGAGCCGGAGGACTTCGACCAGGCCGCCTGGGAGGCCATCGCCCCCTACGCCCAGACCCGGCTGACGGTCCTCTCCGAGATCACCGCCAACGTCGACTTCCTCTTCCGCCGCGAGCCGGTCGAGGACGAGGCCTCCTGGCAGAAGGCGATGAAGGGCGACCCCGCCGCCCTGCTCACCACCGCCCGCGCCACGCTCGAAGCCGCCGACTGGACCAGCCCCGAGTCCCTCAAGGAGGCCGTGCTGGCCGCCGGCGAGGAGCACGGCCTCAAGCTCGGCAAGGCCCAGGCCCCGGTCCGGGTCGCCGTCACCGGCCGCACCGTCGGCCTGCCCCTCTTCGAGTCCCTCGAAGTCCTCGGCAAGGACCGCACCCTCGCCCGTATCGACGCCGCCCTGGCCAAGCTGGCCGCGTAAGCGCGTGTACGCCCTGGAGGGGGCGGTGGCCGACACCGGCCACCGCCCCCTCGGTGTGTCGGTGCCCCCGGCTACTGTTCGAGGAGATCACCGAACCGCCGCTCCCCGGGGGGACAGCCATGACCATGACCGCGCCCGATCTCGACTGGTACTTCACACCGGGCAACCGCTTCCAGGAGCCGGGGGAGAACGGTCTCGCCGGCACCATGTCCGTGGTGCGGGCGCCCGGCGCGCTCTGGCTGCCGACCGGACAGGTCACCGCCTGCGACCCGTTCGTCTCCCTCGGCACGGGCGAGGCCGAACCCTTCACCGCCGCCGTGCCGCCCGGGCGGTACGCGGTGGAGTGCGCCGTCGCCACCCTCACCCGGCCGGGCGAGGAGCCCGGCGGGCAGCCGCATGAGCGGATCGCCGCCGCCCGGCTGCTGATCTCCGACGCCCCGGCGCTCTCCTGGGAACCGGCCCTCACCGCCGGCCAGGACCCCGCCGAGCTCGATGACGACGAGTTCTACGGGTACGGCGTGGACGCCGGCACCGGCTGCTTCTACGACGCGTCCTGCGACGAGTCCTTCCCCGTCGACGAGGACGGCGAGGGCCCGGTGTGGGAGGCGGTCTGGGGTGGCGATGACACGTCGGACGCCTCCGGCCCCCATCTGGTCACCGCCCCCGGCAGCGGTCACAACCTCGTCGCCTTCACCTCCGGCTGGGGCGACGGCGCCTACCCGACCTGGGTCGGCCGCGGCGCCGACGGGCAGGTGGTGTCCTTCGTCACGGACTTCCATGTGGTCCCGGACGGCGTGGGCGCCCGGGTCTGAGCCGCTGGCCGTCCCCGTAGGCTCGGCCGCATGGCGATCCGAGCGGTCCTGTGGGACATCGACGACACGATCTTCGACTACGCCAGCGCCGACCGCGCCGGGATGCTCCACCAGCTGCGTGCCGAGGGCCTGACCGCCGGATACGGATCCGTCGATCAGGCCCTCACCCGCTGGAAGGAGCTGACGCTTGTCCACTGGCGGCGTTTCGAGGCGGGCGGGATCTCCTTCGAGGACCAGCGGCGGGACCGGGTACGGGACTTCGTCGGCACCGCCCTCACCGACCCCGAGGCCGACGACTGGTTCGCCCGCTACCTCACCCACTACGAGGCCGCCTGGGAGCTGTTCCCGGACACCCTGCCCGTACTGGAACTGCTGGCCGCCGACTACCGGCACGCGGTGCTCTCCAACTCCTCGGCCCACAACCAGGAGCGCAAGCTGCGGATACTCGGGGTGCGCGACCGGTTCGAGGCGCTGTTGTGCGCCGCCGAACTGGGCGTCGCCAAGCCCGCCCCGGAGGCCTTCCACGCCGCCTGCGACGCCCTGCGGCTGCCCCCGGCGGAGGTCGCGTACGTCGGGGACCAGCCGGACATCGACGCCCGCGGCGCCGTCGAGGCGGGACTGACCGGAATCTGGCTCGACCGGGCCGGCGCGGGCGGCCGACCGGAGCTGAAACGGATCACCGGGCTCGACCAGCTCCCCGCGCTGCTGCGGCCCGATACCCGTTTTGGAGCCCCGGACTCCATCGGGTAATGTTCTTTCTGCGCCGAGGGGAGCGGGACGGAAGTCCGGAGCCCGGAGGCGTGTAACCCGAACGAAGCCCCACAGGGGATCTTGTTCTGGTGGCCTATGGTGTAATTGGCAGCACGACTGATTCTGGTTCAGTTAGTCTTGGTTCGAGTCCAGGTAGGCCAGCTCGCAGAGCTCATCTGCAAAGCCCCCGTTGTGTAGCGGCCTAGCACGCTGCCCTCTCAAGGCAGTAGCGCCGGTTCGAATCCGGTCGGGGGTACAGATCCATCCCGCGGATCACCAGGGTCGCACCCGGTGAACATGCGGTGACATCACCCGGCGAGAGCCGGGTGGGATCGCCAGGGCCCCCGTTGTGTAGCGGCCTAGCACGCCGCCCTCTCAAGGCGGTAGCGCCGGTTCGAATCCGGTCGGGGGTACCAGCTGGTCTGAGTTACCAGTGGCCTATGGTGTAATTGGCAGCACGACTGATTCTGGTTCAGTTAGTCTTGGTTCGAGTCCAGGTAGGCCAGCGCAGTACAGCAGGACCCAGCAGGACAGGGATCGCGGTTCACCCCGCGTGACCTATGGCTAGCCCCCGTTGTGTAGCGGCCTAGCACGCCGCCCTCTCAAGGCGGTAGCGCCGGTTCGAATCCGGTCGGGGGTACCAGCGAAAGGCAGAAGGGGCCTTCCCATCCGGGAGGGCCCCTTCTCCCTATATCCGCCGCACACCGGGGCTCAGACCGTGATCGGCACCTGGTGCACCTCGTCCGCCGGGTGGCCGGTCCGCTCGTGGACCCGCTGCACCGCGTCCGCCGAGGGGCCCTCCGAGAGGCAGTAGACCGTCCCGGTGTCCGGATCCGCCCACGCCCGCTTGAAGTGCACGCCCTCCTCGCCCTCGATCGCGAGGTCGGCCCGGTGCGCCTCCATCAGCTGGTCGCTGGTGATCCCCTTCATCCCCCGGTGTACGTCCATGAACTCCGTCATCGCCTCTGCACCTCCAGGGCTCGGCAGCCACTTCCTTCCATGGTGCACCCGGGGCCCGGCCCGAACACCTCCGGCCGGGCCCCCAGGGCGTCGCCAGGGGCCCGGCCGGAGGCGGGGGAGGTGTGAGAGAGGGGGGAGCGGGGCGCGGCTCAGCCGGAGCGGCGCAGGGCGTCGCTGAGCCGGGCGGCCGCGTCGATGACCGCCTGGGCGTGCATCCGGCCCGGGTGGCGGGTCAGCCGCTCGATCGGCCCGGAGACCGACACCGCGGCGACCACGCGGTTGGAGGGCCCGCGCACCGGGGCGGAGACCGAGGCCACCCCCGGCTCGCGCTCGCCCAGCGACTGCGCCCAGCCCCGGCGCCGTACGCCGGACAGCGCCGTCGCCGTGAAGCGGGCGCCCTGGAGGCCGCGGTGCAGCCGCTCCGGCTCCTCCCAGGCCATGAGGATCTGCGCCGAGGAGCCGGCCTTCATGGTCAGCGTGGAGCCGACCGGCACGGTGTCCCGCAGTCCGGACAGCCGCTCCGCCGCCGCCACGCATATGCGCATATCGCCCTGGCGCCGGTAGAGCTGCGCGCTCTCCCCGGTCACATCGCGCAGATGCGTGAGGACCGGTCCGGCCGTGGCCAGCAGACGGTCCTCACCGGCCGCGGCGGCGAGCTCCGCCAGCCGCGGGCCCAGGATGAACCGGCCCTGCATGTCCCTCGCCACCATCCGGTGGTGTTCCAGTGCCACGGCCAGGCGATGGGCCGTGGGTCGTGCGAGCCCGGTCGCCGCGACCAGCCCGGCGAGGGTGGCCGGACCGGACTCCAGGGCGCTCAGTACCAGAGCCGCCTTGTCGAGAACGCCGACGCCGCTAGAGTTGTCCATGCAACGATACTCTCGTCTCACTCTGTGAAACGCAAGTTCAATTTTCCCGAGAACACGCCAGGCTGTAGGGGCGGCCCGCGGACCAATCGGGTCCGCAGCGGCGTCCGCCAGGTGAGAAGCGCGCAGCAGACGCGTGCGGTCACCCAGGGGAGCGGACGCGGCCCCGTATCTCTGAGAAGTGCCGGCGCGACCTGCCGGCCGGAGGGAAAGCGATGGGTAGGACACTCGCGGAGAAGGTCTGGGACGACCATGTCGTCCGGCGAGCCGAGGGCGAGCCCGACCTCCTCTTCATCGATCTGCACCTGCTGCACGAGGTGACCAGCCCGCAGGCCTTCGACGGGCTGCGCAAGGCAGGCCGTCCCGTCCGCCGCCTCGACCTCACCATCGCGACCGAGGACCACAACACCCCCACCCTCGACATCGACAAGCCCATCGCCGACCCGGTCTCCCGCGCCCAGTTGGAGACCCTGCGCAAGAACTGCGCCGAGTTCGGCGTCCGGCTGCACCCGCTGGGCGACGTCGAGCAGGGCGTCGTCCATGTGGTGGGACCGCAGCTGGGACTGACCCAGCCCGGCACCACCGTGGTCTGCGGCGACTCGCACACCTCCACCCACGGCGCCTTCGGCGCGCTGGCCTTCGGTATCGGCACCTCCCAGGTCGAGCATGTGCTCGCCACCCAGACGCTGCCGATGACCCGCCCCAAGACCATGGCGATCACCGTCGACGGCGAGCTGCCCGACGGCGTCACCGCCAAGGACCTCATCCTGGCGATCATCGCCAGGATCGGCACCGGCGGCGGCCAGGGCTATGTCCTGGAGTACCGCGGCTCCGCCATCGAGAAGCTGTCGATGGAGGCCCGGATGACCATCTGCAACATGTCCATCGAGGCCGGTGCCCGGGCGGGCATGATCGCCCCGGACCAGACCACCTTCGACTACCTCAAGGGCCGCCCGCACGCCCCCGAGGGCGAGGACTGGGACGCCGCGGTCGCCTACTGGCAGACCCTGCGCACCGACGAGGACGCCGTCTTCGACGCCGAGGTCGTCATCGACGCCGCCCGACTGGCCCCCTTCGTCACCTGGGGCACCAACCCGGGCCAGGGCGCACCGCTTTCGGCCTCCGTCCCCGATCCCGCTTCGTACGAGGACGCTTCGGAGCGCCTGGCCGCCGAGAACGCCCTGACCTACATGGGCCTGACCGCCGGGCAGCCGCTGCGCGAGATCGCCGTGGACACCGTGTTCGTCGGCTCCTGCACCAACGGCCGGATCGAGGACCTGCGCTCCGCCGCCGAGGTGCTGGACGGCCGCAAAGTCGCCGACGGGGTGCGGATGCTCGTCGTCCCCGGCTCCGTCCGGGTCGCCCTGCAGGCCGTCGAGGAGGGCCTGGACAAGGTCTTCACCGGCGCTGGGGCCGAATGGCGGCACGCCGGCTGCTCGATGTGCCTGGGCATGAACCCCGACCAACTCGCGCCCGGCGAGCGCTCCGCCTCCACCTCCAACCGCAACTTCGAGGGGCGGCAGGGCAAGGGCGGCCGCACCCATCTGGTCTCCCCGCAGGTCGCCGCCGCCACCGCGGTCCTCGGCCATCTGGCCTCGCCCGCCGACCTGACCGAAGCCGCCGCCCCCGCCACCGCCGGAGTCTGAACCGCCATGGAAGCCTTCACCACCCACACCGGCCGGGCCGTCCCGCTGCGCCGCAGCAATGTGGACACCGACCAGATCATCCCCGCGCACTGGCTGAAGAAGGTCACCCGCGACGGGTTCGAGGACGGGCTGTTCGAGGCCTGGCGCAAGGACCCGGAGTTCGTCCTCAACCGCCCCGAGCGCCAGGGCGCCACCGTGCTGGTCGCCGGCCCCGACTTCGGTACCGGCTCCTCGCGCGAGCACGCCGTCTGGGCGCTGCAGAACTTCGGCTTCAAGACGGTCATCTCCTCCCGCTTCGCCGATATCTTCCGCGGCAACTCGCTGAAGAACGGCCTGCTCACGGTGGTGCTGGAGCAGCAGACGGTGGACGCGCTCTGGGAGCTGACCGAGGCCGACCCGACGGTGGAGGTGACCGTCGACCTCCAGCGGCGCGAGGTGCGCGCCCCCGGCGTCACCGCCCCCTTCGAGCTGGACGAGAACGCCCGCTGGCGGCTGCTGAACGGGCTGGACGACATCAGCATCACCCTGCGCGAGGAGGAGCACATCGCCGCGTACGAGGTGTCCCGGCCGTCCCACAAGCCGCGCACCCTCCAGGGCTGAGCCCCCGGGGCCCGCGCCCCGCACCCCCGATGCCCCCGGCCGACCCCGGCCGGGGGCATCGGCGTCTCCACCGCCCTCCCGGACGGCGGCTCCAACTCCGCTCGACGTGCGAGGGGGACGGTGGCCTGAAACCGACCCTGCGGGGTAGCGGAACAGCCGGAGAGAGCCATCCGGCTGACCCTCGCCCGGAGATTTCCGCCGAGGTCCCGGACCCCGGATCCGGCCCTGCTGTCAGGCGTCAACTGCCTTTTTTCAGTGGCTAGTTGGAGGTTGGCGAGGGGGTCATACGGGGGTGGTGCGACCGGTCCCTACGGCCGGACGCAGCACGGTAGTTGCCCCCTAAGCGGGCGACAACTCGCCCCAGATGGCACAATCGGTGCATGGAACGCGACAGCCAACTCCAGCTCTATCAGGCCGTCGCAGCCCGACTGAAAGAAGCGCACACCCGAGTGCGCGAACTGCAAGTCCCGGAGGGCGTGAGGATGGCGCTGTCCCGGAAGCTGCTGACCATCACGGCTGCGGCGAAGCACGATCTCGCAGGCGCTGCAAGGCGGCTGGACCGGTTGATGAAGGACCTGGACGAGGGTCGATTCCCCGAAGGGGACTGACATCCGATTTCCGTGACGGACGACCGACTCCGTTGCGGCACTAGGGTGATTAGCCCGTTTCGTGTTTGATTTGCGGTATATATCTGCCTAACGTGCGAAAAGCTTGAACACTTTCGTTCCGGCAATGTCTCCGAAGGGGAAGACGTGAACAAGGCGCAGCTCGTAGAAGCGATTGCCGACAAGATGGGTGGCCGCCAGCAGGCCGCCGACGCCGTCGACGCGGTGCTGGACGCCATCGTCCGTGCCGTGGTCGCCGGTGACCGGGTCTCCGTCACCGGCTTCGGCTCTTTCGAGAAGGTCGACCGCCCGGCCCGCTACGCCCGCAACCCGCAGACGGGCGAGCGCGTCCGGGTCAAGAAGACCTCGGTTCCGCGCTTCCGTGCCGGTCAGGGCTTCAAGGACCTGGTGAGCGGCTCCAAGAAGCTCCCCAAGGGCGGCGAGGTCTCGGTGAAGAAGGCCCCCAAGGGCAGCCTCTCCGGCCCGCCCCCCACCATCGCCAAGGCCGCCGGCAAGAAGGCCGCCGCCAAGAAGACCACGGCCGCCGCGGCCAAGAAGGCCGCCGCCAAGAAGGCCACTCCGGCCAAGAAGACGACGGCCACCGCCAAGAAGACCACGGCGAAGAAGACCACCGGGGCCGCGGCCGCCGCCAAGAAGACCGGCGCGGCCAAGACCACGACGGCGAAGAAGACCTCCGCCGCCGCCAAGAAGACCGCCCCGGCGAAGAAGACCACCGCCAAGAAGGCCCCGGCCAAGAAGACCACGGCGCGCAAGACCACCGCCGCGAAGAAGGCCACCAGCAGCAAGTAGGCCGCCGGCGCGCACGCTTCCCCGCCCCGCGGGGGCGGAGCTCCGCCGCACGCCGTACCGGATCGAAAGCCGCACCGCCGGGCCGGGCCCTCCGCGAGGAAGGCCCGGCCCGGCGGGCTGTCGTCCTGCGGGCGGCTAGAAGGTCTGCAGGGTGACGAGGGTGATCCGGCGGGCCTCGCCCTCGCCCTCCGTCTCGATCCGCACCCGCTGCCCGGGCCGCAGCAGCCGCAGCCCGCCCGCGTCGAACGCCGAGGCGGGGAAGTCCACCGGGGTGCCGTCGTCGAGCAGCACACTGCCGCTGCGGGTGCCGGGATCGTAGGTGTACGCGGTGGCCTGCATGCGCCAAAGCCTAGCCGCCGCCCTGCTCGCCCATGCCGGGCGTCCGCCCCGCGGGGCCCGCCGCTGCCGCGCCGCGCCAACCTGCGCCCGCCCCGCGAGACCGGCCGCCTCGCGCGGGCCCCCTCAACCCCGGTCGCGTACCGGCTCGCGGGCGGCCCAGAGGGCGCTGGTGCGGGGGCCGGTGCCGAGTTCCACGGCGGCCCGCAGATCGTCGGGGGTGTCCACGTCCTGCCGTACCGAGACCACGTCCGGCAGCAGGATTTCCACCGCGCCCGACACCGAATGGCGGTGCCGCGAGGGGCCGCCGAAAGCGGGGCGCAATTCCACCCCGGGCGCCGCCGACAGCAAAGTCGTACCGATTTCCGCCGCGTCGCAGAGAAAAGCGCGCGGGAATTCCCCGGCCACCGCCAGCACCCGCGCCAGCTCCACCGGCCGCAGCGCCGGCAGGTCCGCGTTGAGGGCCGCCACCGGGGCCCCGGGCCGCACCGCCCGGGCCGCCCCCGCCCCGTACGCCAGCGCCGCGTTCAGCCCGGCGGCCGGGGCGTCCGGCACCACCCGGGCGCCGAGCGCGGTCAGGGCGAGCGAGGCCGTACGGTCGTCCGTGACGACGAACACATCCCGTACCACCGCGCTGGCCAGCGCCGCGGCCACGGTGTCCTCGGCGAACGCCAGCGCCAGCCGGCGCCGCAGCAGCGGGCCGGCGGCACCGCTCAGCCTGCTCTTGGCCCGTACAAGGGGTTTCAGCGGAACGACCAGCGACCAGGCGCCGGTCGGATCGGGGTTCGTGGCGGGCTCTCCTTCCTCAGGGCGTGCCGTGCGCACCGCGCCCATTGTGGCCCGGCCCCGGGACCGTCCGGCCGTCCGGTGTCCGAGGCGGGGCGTACCGTGTCCTCGACAGACCAGGGGCCCGGGGCCACACTTGACCCCCGGTCGAGCCAAGTCCCTTAAGGAAGGTGTACGCGTGTCCCGCCGCAGAATCGGCTTCTGGTACCGCCTGGCGGCGGTCATCGCAAAACCGCCGCTGGTGGTTCTGTTCAAGCGGGACTGGCAGGGAACGGAGCACATTCCCGACGAGGGCGGTTTCATCACCGCCGTCAACCACAACTCCTATCTCGACCCGCTGTCGTACGCGCACTACCAGTACAACACCGGACGGGTGCCGCGCTTCCTGGCCAAGGCCGCGCTGTTCCGGGGCTCGTTCGTCGGCGCCATCCTGCGCGGCACCGGCCAGATCCCGGTCTACCGGGAGACCACCGACGCCCTGGACGCCTTCCGCGCCGCCGTCGCCGCCATCGAGCGCGGCGAGTGCGTCGCCTTCTACCCCGAGGGCACCCTCACCCGGGACCCGGAGATGTGGCCGATGGCCGGCAAGACCGGCGCCGCCCGGGTCGCCCTGATGACCCGGGCGCCCGTCATCCCGGTCGCCCAGTGGGGCGCCAACCTGGCGATGCCGCCGTACGCCAAGGAGAACAAGCTCAACCTGCTGCCGCGCAAGACCCTGATCGTGCGCGCCGGACCGCCCGTGGACCTGGACCGCTTCTACGACAAGGAGCCCACCGGCGAGGTGCTGCGCGAGGCGACCGAGGCCATCATGGTCGCGATCACCGCGCTGCTGGAGGAGGTGCGCGGCGAGCAGGCGCCGCCCGAACCGTACGACCACCGCAAGGCCCGTCTCGCGCAGCGGCGCCGGGCGGCAGGGGAGGAAGTCACGTGACACAGCCCGAACAGGCGGGATACGCCGCAGGGGACGCCAAGCCCCCGAAGGCCGCGGTCTTCGGCTCCGGTTCCTGGGGCACGGCCTTCGCCATCGTGCTCGCCGACGCCGGCTGCGAGGTGGTCACCTGGGCCCGCCGCAAGGAGGTCGTGGACGCGATCAACACCGGCCGCACCAACCCCGACTACTTCCCCGGCGCCGAACTGCCCGCCTCCGTCCGGGCCACCACCGACCCCGCCGAGGCCGCGCACGGCGCCGACTTCACCGTGCTCTCCGTCCCCTCCCAGACGCTGCGCGACAACCTCGCCGCCTGGACCCCGCACCTCGCCCCGGACACCCTGCTGGTCTCCCTGATGAAGGGCATCGAACTCGGCAGCGCCAAGCGGATGAGCGAGGTCATCGGGGAGGTCGCCGGCGTCCTCGAAGAGCGGGTCGCCGTGGTCACCGGGCCCAACCTGGCCAAGGAGATCGTCGCCCGCATGCCCGCCGCCGCGGTGGTCGCCTGCCGCGACGAGGAGAACGCCCGCCGCCTCCAGGCGGCCTGCCACACCCCGTACTTCCGCCCGTACACCAACACCGACGTGGTCGGCTGCGAACTGGGCGGCGCGGTGAAGAACGTCATCGGTCTGGCGGTCGGCATCGCGGACGGCATGGGCCTCGGGGACAACGCCAAGGGCTCGCTGATCACCCGCGGCCTCGCCGAGACCACCCGGCTGGGGCTGGCCATGGGCGCCGACCCGCTGACCTTCTCCGGGCTCGCCGGCCTCGGCGACCTGGTGGCCACCTGCTCCTCCCCGCTCTCCCGCAACCACACCTTCGGCACCAACCTCGGCCGGGGCATGACCCTCGCCGAGACCATCGCCGTCACCAAGCAGACCGCGGAGGGCGTCAAGTCCTGCGAGTCGGTGCTCGACCTGGCCCGCCGGCACGGCGTCGACATGCCGATCACCGAGACGGTCGTCGGCATCGTCCACGAGGGCAAGCCGCCGATGGTCGCGCTCAAGGAGCTGATGTCCCGCGCCGCCAAGCCCGAGCGGCGCTGACGCCCGGCGGGGCGGGTCACTGACGAGCCCGGGGCGAGCGGGTACCCTCAACGCGATATGAGCAGCGAGAACCTCCCCACCAGCCCCGAGCACAAGCCGCGCGTGGCCGTCGTCTTCGGCGGGCGCAGCTCCGAGCACGCCATCTCCGTCGTCACCGCCGGCGCCGTGCTCCGCGCCATCGACCGGGACGTCTACGACGTGCTGCCGATCGGCATCACCACCGACGGCCGCTGGGCGCTCACCGCCGACGAACCGGAGCGGATGGCCATCGCCGGCGGCACCCTGCCCAGCGTCGGCGACCTCGCCGAGTCCACCGAGGGCAGCGTGGTGCTCTCCGTCGACCCCGCCAACCGCGAGGTCGTCTACAGCGAACCCGGCTCGGTGCCCAAGGCGCTGGGCGACGTGGACGTGGTCTTCCCCGTGCTGCACGGGCCGTACGGAGAGGACGGCACCCTCCAGGGCCTGCTGGAGCTGTCCGGGGTGCCCTATGTGGGCGCCGGAGTGCTCTCCTCGGCCGTCGGCCAGGACAAGGAGTACATGAAGCGGATCTTCACCTCGTTCGGGCTGCCGGTCGGCCCCTACGAGGTGATCCGCCCCCGCGAGTGGGAGCAGGACCCCTCCGCCGCCCGGAAGCGGATCGCCGACTTCGCCGCCGAGCACGGCTGGCCGCTGTTCGTGAAGCCCGCCCGGGCCGGCTCCTCCATGGGCATCAGCAAGGTCGAGGGCTTCGAGGACCTGGACGAGGCCGTCGAGGAGGCCCGCCGCCACGACCCCAAGGTCATCGTGGAGTCGCTGCTCACCGGCCGCGAGATCGAGTGCGGTGTGCTGGAGTTCGAGGACGGGCCGCGCGCCTCCGTCCCGGCCTGGATCCCGCCCGTCACCGCGCACGACTTCTACGACTTCGAGGCCAAGTACGGCGCCGAGTCGGCCTCCGGCGTCGTGCCCGCCCCGATCACCCCCGAGCAGACCGCCGAGGTGCAGCGCCTCGCCATCGCCGCGTTCGAGGCGGCCGCCTGCGAGGGGCTGGTCCGCGCGGACTTCTTCCTCACCGACGAGGGCGAGTTCGTGATCAACGAGATCAACACCATGCCGGGCTTCACCCCGATCTCCATGTACCCGCGGATGTGGCAGGAGAGCGGTGTGGACTACCCGGAGCTGATCGACCGGCTCATCCAGGCCGCGCTGCGCCGCCCGACGGGGCTGCGCTGACCGAACGCCTTCGAGGGGCGGCCGCCTGGTGGGCGGCCGCCCCTCGTGGTGTACCGGGGGCCGGTACGGGAGGCTGCTGGTAGGCCGGGCGGGTGACCGCGCAGTACGATCGCCCCGTCCCCCGGGCCGCCGCCCGGGACAGGGCGAGCGGCCGGATACGGGGGCTAGAGGTGGACGACCGGGCAGGTCAGCGTGCGGGTGATCCCGTCCACCTGCTGCACCTTGGCGACCACCATGCGGCCGAGCTCGTCGACCGTGTCCGCCTGGGCGCGGACGATCACGTCGTAGGGGCCGGTGACGTCCTCGGCCTGGACCACCCCCGGCATCTTGGCGATGGTCTCGGCGACCGTCGACGCCTTCCCCACCTCGGTCTGAATCAGGATGTACGCCTGTACCACGGAACCTCCAGGGCGGCCATGAGGATCTTGGTCCCCGCCCTCGGCGGGGAGAACGGCAGGTCAAAGAAAGGGACGCCACGGTACCGCGTCGCCGTGGGCGAGCGGGAGACCCGCGCGGTCCACGCGGCGCCCGGGCGGTGGACCGGTGGGCGGGGAGTTGACGACCCCCGGTCGCGGGGGCGGTACGGGGCCGGGTTCGGGCAGCGGTACGGGACGGGAATCCCGGGGCGGTACGGGGCCGGGTTCGGGGAACGGTACGGGGCCGGGATCCGGGAGCGGTACGGGGCCGGGTTCCGGGCCCGGCACGGGGGCGCGGTCGTACGGTGGCGGCCGCTTCGACTCACGAGCATATGGAGAGGTGAACCTCGGTGAAGGGCACTGTGGGCGAGTTGGGGGAGTTCGGGCTCATCAGGGAGCTCACCTCCCGGCTCACCACCACCCCGGCGGTACGGGTCGGGCCGGGCGACGACGCCGCGGTCGTGGCCGCGCCCGACCGGCGCGTCGTGGCCAGCACGGACATCCTGCTGGAGGGACGGCACTTCCGGCGCGACTGGTCCACCGCCTATGACGTGGGCCGCAAGGCCGCCGCGCAGAACCTCGCCGACATCGCCGCGATGGGCGCGGTCCCGACGGCCCTGCTGCTGGGCCTCGTCGTCCCCGCCGAACTCCCGGCCGCCTGGCCCACCGAGCTGATGGACGGCCTGCGCGACGAGTGCCAGGTGGCCGGTGCCTCGGTGGTCGGCGGCGACGTGGTGCGCGGCGAGACCATCACCGTCTCCATCACCGCCCTCGGCGACCTGCGCAACCACGAGCCCGTCACCCGGGCCGGCGCTCAGCCCGGGGACGTCGTCGCCTACACCGGCTGGCTCGGCTGGTCCGCCGCCGGATACGCGGTGCTCTCCCGCGGCTTCCGCTCCCCGCGCGCCTTCGTCGAGGCACACCGGCGCCCCGAGCCCCCGTACCACGCCGGCCCCGCCGCCGCCGGACTCGGCGCCACCGCGATGTGCGACGTCAGCGACGGGCTGATCGCCGACCTCGGGCATATCGCCGAGGCCAGCAAGGTCCGCATCGACCTGCGCTCCGGGTCCATCGACATCCCCACCCAGATGAACGACATCGGCCAGGCCGTCGGTGTGGACCCCATGCAGTGGGTGCTCACCGGCGGCGAGGACCACGCCATCGTCGCCACCTTCCCGCCGGACGTGAAGCTGCCCGCCCGCTGGAAGGTGATCGGCGAGGTGGTCAACCCCTCGGCCCTGCCCCAGGTCACCGTGGACGGGGCGCCCTGGCACGCCAGCAGCGGCTGGGACCACTTCGGAGAGGAGCCGCAGCAGTGAGTTTCGTGAACGGTGGTCCGGGTGTGCTGCCCAACGTACTGACCGTCGCCGGGTCCGACTCGGGCGGCGGCGCCGGGATCCAGGCCGACCTGAAGACCATGCTGGCGCTCGGGGTGCACGGGATGAGCGTGGTCACCGCCGTCACCGCGCAGAACTCGCTCGGTGTGCAGGGCGCCTGGGAGCTGCCCCCGGAGGCGGTGCGCGCCCAGTACCGCAGCGTGGTGGACGACATCGGCGTCCAGGCCGTGAAGACCGGGATGCTGGCGACCGCCCCGCTGGTGGAGGCGGTGGCGGAGTTGCTGGCCGGTACCGAGGCGCCGGTGGTGGTCGACCCGGTGGGCGTCTCCAAGCACGGGGACTCGCTGCTGGCCGCGTCCGCGCTGGACTCGGTACGGGGCGCGCTGCTGCCGGTCGCCACCGTGGCCACCCCCAACCTGGACGAGGTCGCCCAGATCACCGGGGTGCGGGTGGAGAAGGAGGACGACCTGCGGGAGGCCGCCGAGGCGCTGCTCGCCTTCGGGCCCCGGTGGGCGCTGATCAAGGGCGGGCACCTCGCGGGCGACGCGGTGGACCTGCTCACCGACGGCACCGAGGAGCACTGGCTGCGGGCCCCCCGGCACGACAACCGGCATACCCACGGCACCGGTTGCACCCTCGCCTCGGCGGTCGCCGCGGGGCTCGCCAAGGGGCTCACGGTCCCGCAGGCGGTACGGGCGGCGAAGGAGTACGTGACGGGGGCGATCGCGGCCGGGTTCGCCCTGGGCGGGGGGATCGGGCCGGTGGACCACGGCTGGCGGCTGAGGTAGCCCTGGGGCGGACGGCGGCGGGCCCGTGGCCGCCGGCCGCCCACCCGGCCGGTGTCCGGGTACGGCAAAAAGCCGGTCCACCGAGGTGGACCGGCTCTTCTGGCAACCGGACAGGCTGCGCTACGACGTAGGCGTCAGCGCGCGACCTTGCCGGCCTTGATGCACGAGGTGCAGGCGTTGAGGCGCTTCGGCGTCCCACTGACCACGGCACGCACGCGCTGGATGTTCGGGTTCCAGCGACGGGACGTACGGCGGTGCGAGTGCGAGATGTTGTTGCCGAAGCCCGGCCCCTTGCCGCAGACGTCGCAGTTGGCAGCCACGGGTCACTCCAAAGACTTCAGATGCACGTACGGTGAAATCCGGCGAGCCGGATCAGTTCGGTGACCGAGTGGCGTTGCCGGGGGAATGGCCCGATTCTCATCGGGCAACCGGAGCAGCATACAACGACCGCTTCGGTAGAACGAAACTACCATGGCTCGCTCCCGCCCCGCCCCGGGGCCGGGATCGTCGCAGGTCTACGCTGCCGTGCAGCCCGTTCCGCCCAAGGAGGACCTCCCGGTGCCGCACCCGCTCGACTCCGCCGCGGTCCGCCTCTGGTGCTCACTGGCGTTGGAGGCGCTGGGGCGGGAGCGCGAGGAGATCGACGCGATCAACGTCTACCCGGTGGCCGACGGGGACACGGGGACGAATCTGTACTTGACCGCCGAGTCCGCTCGGGAGGCGGTGGAGGCGCTGGAGGGGGCCGGGGTCGGGGTCGGGGTCGGGGTCGGGGAGGCCGTACGGGCCATGGCGCACGGGGCGTTGCTCGGGGCGCGGGGCAACTCCGGGACCATCCTGGCGCAGCTGCTGCGGGGGATGGCCGGGGTGCTGGCCGCCGCCGAGGGCGCGGAGTGCTCCGGTGAGCTGCTGGCCCGGGGGCTGGCGGAGGCCGCCTCGGAGGCGCGGCGGGCGGTGGCGCATCCGGTGGAGGGGACGATCCTGACGGTGGCCTCGGCGGCGGCCGAGGCGTGTGACGGTGCGGGTGGGGCGGACGCGGCCGAGGTGGCGCGGAGGGCGTACGAGGGGGCGCGGGTGGCGTTGGAGGCGACGCCGGGGCAGTTGGGCGCGCTGGAGCGGGCCGGGGTGGTGGACGCCGGTGGGCGAGGGCTGGTCGCGGTGCTGGGGGCGCTGGTGGAGGCGCTGTCGGGGGCGGCCCCGGCGCGGCCGGTGCGGGCGGCCCGGCCGGTGCCGGTGGTGGAGGAGTGCGCGACGGGTGGGCCCGCGTTCGAGGTGATCTATCTGCTGGAGGCCGAGGACGCCGCGGTGGACCGGCTGCGTGAGCGGCTGGACGGGCTCGGGGACTCGCTGGTGGTGGTCGGCGGGGACGGGCTGTGGAACGTCCATGTGCATGTGGACGACGCGGGCGCGGCGGTGGAGGCCGGGGTGGAGGCCGGGCGGCCGTACCGGATCCGGATCACCCACTTCGAGGGGGCGGCCCCGGTGGTGGAGCGGGTGCAGCGGGCCGTGGTGGCGGTGCTGCCGGGCGAGGGGCTGGCCGCGCTCTGCGAGGCGGCGGGGGCGACGACGGTGCTGGTCAAGGCGGGGGAGTCGCCGGCCAGTGCGGAGCTGGCGGAGGCCATTCGGCGGGCGCACGCGCATGAGGTGGTGCTGCTGCCGAACGCGGTGGAGCTGCGGCACACGGCCGCTGCCGCCGCCGAGCAGGTACGGGTGGAGGGGGTGCGGGTGGCGCTGATCCCGACCCGGTCGGCGGTGCAGGGCATCGCCGCGCTCGCGGTGCATGAGCCGGAGCGGCGGTTCGACGAGGACGTGGTCGCCATGACGGCGGCGGCCGGGGCCACCCGGTACGGGGAACTGGCGCTGGCGGAGCGGCAGTCGTTCACCTCGGCGGGGGTGTGCCAGGCGGGCGATGTGCTCGGGTTGATCGACGGGGATGTGGCGGTCATCGGGGAGGGGGTGGAGGGGACGGCGCGGGAGTTGGTGGACCGGATGCTGTCGGGTGGGGGAGAGCTGGTCACTCTGGTGGTGGCGGACGACGCTCCGCAGGGGCTGGCGGACGGGCTTCAGGCGTATGTCCGGGAGACCCGGCTGGCGGTGGACACGGTGGTGTACGCGGGTGGGTCGCAGGCTCCGCTGCTGCTGATCGGGGTGGAGTAGACGGCGGTTGTCGGTGGGGTGGTGGACGATGGGTGACGTGTCCGGACTCGACGAACCACTGAAGAAGTCGCTGGGGCCCGCCACCGCGAAGGTGATGGCCGAGGCGCTGGAGCTGCACACGGTCGGCGACCTGCTGCACCACTATCCGCGCAGGTACGCCGAGCGCGGTGAGCTGACCACGCTGGCCGATCTGCCGCTGGACGAGCATGTGACGGTGGTCGCTCGGGTCGCCGACGCCCGGGTGCACACCTTCAACGGGGCGAAGGGGCGCGGGCAGCGGCTGGAGGTGACGATCACCGACGGCAGCGGGCGGTTGCAGCTGGTGTTCTTCGGCAAGGGCGTGCACAAGCCGCACCAGGAGCTGCTGCCGGGCACCCGGGCGATGTTCGCCGGGAAGGTGTCGGTGTTCAACCGGCGTACGCAGCTGGCGCACCCGGCGTATGAGCTGCTGCGGGGCGAGGAGGGGGACGGGGAGCAGGCGGTGGACTCCTGGGCCGGGGCGCTCATCCCGATCTACCCGGCCACCGTGAAGCTGGAGTCCTGGAAGATCGCCCGCGCGGTGGACGCGGTGCTGCCCCGGGTGTCGGACGCGGTGGATCCGCTGCCGGGCTCCTTGCGGGAGGGGCGGGGGCTGGCGGAGCTGCCGGACGCGCTGCGCATGATCCACCGGCCCACCACCAAGGCGGACATCCTGGACGCGCGGGAACGGCTCAAGTGGGACGAGGCGTTCGTGCTCCAGGTCGCGCTGGCCCGGCGGCGCCACGCCGACACCCAGCTGGCCGCGGTGCCCCGGGTGGCCACCACGGGCGGCCTGTTGGACGCCTTCGACGCTACGCTGCCGTTCACCCTCACCGAGGGGCAGAACAAGGTGTCCGCGGAGATCTTCGGGGATCTGGCGCTGGAGCACCCGATGCACCGGCTGCTCCAGGGCGAGGTCGGCTCGGGCAAGACCATGGTGGCGCTGCGGGCCATGCTCGCGGTGGTGGACGCCGGGGGGCAGGCCGCGATGCTGGCGCCCACCGAGGTGCTGGCCCAGCAGCACCACCGTTCGGTGGTGGAGATGATGGGGGAGCTCGCGCAGGGCGGAATGCTGGGGGGCGCCGAGCAGGGTACGAAGGTGGTGCTGCTGACCGGGTCGATGGGGGCCGCGGGGCGGCGGCAGGCGCTGCTGGACCTGGTGACCGGGGAGGCGGGGATCGTCATCGGCACCCACGCCCTCATCGAGGACAAGGTGAAGTTCCACGACCTGGGGCTGGTGGTGGTGGACGAGCAGCATCGGTTCGGGGTGGAGCAGCGGGACGCGCTGCGGGGCAAGGGCAAGCAGCCGCCGCATCTGCTGGTGATGACCGCCACCCCGATCCCGCGGACGGTGGCCATGACGGTCTTCGGTGATCTGGAGACCTCGGTGCTGGACCAGTTGCCGGCCGGGCGTTCGCCGATCGCCAGCCATGTGGTGCCAGCCGCCGACAAGCCGCACTTCCTGGCCCGCGCCTGGGAGCGGGTGCGGGAGGAGGTGGAGAACGGCCACCAGGCGTATGTGGTCTGCCCCCGGATCGGGGACGACGAGGACGAGAAGAAGAACGGGAAGAAGGGCGCTGCGGCGGGGGAGGACGGGGACAAGCGGCCGCCGCTGGCGGTGCTGGAGGTGGCCGAGCAGCTGGCCAAGGGGCCGCTGGCCGGGTTGCGGGTGGAGGTGCTGCACGGGCGGATGGCGCCCGATGACAAGGACGCGGTGATGCGCCGGTTCGCCGCGGGGGAGGCGGACGTGCTGGTGGCCACCACGGTGATCGAGGTGGGGGTGAACGTCCCCAACGCCACCGCCATGGTGATCATGGACGCGGACCGGTTCGGGGTCTCGCAGCTGCACCAGTTGCGGGGGCGGGTGGGCCGTGGGTCCGCGGCCGGACTGTGCCTGCTGGTGACGGATGCGCCGGAAGCGAGTCCGGCGCGGGGGCGGCTGTCGGCGGTGGCGAGCACCCTGGACGGGTTCGAGCTGTCGCGGATCGACCTGGAGCAGCGCCGGGAGGGCGATGTGCTGGGGCAGGCCCAGTCCGGGGTCCGCTCCAGCCTGCGGGTGCTCGCGGTCATCGAGGACGAGGAGGTCATCGCCGCCGCCCGGGAGGAGGCCGCCGCGGTGGTCGCCGCCGATCCGGAGCTGGAGCGGCTGCCGGAGCTGCGGATCGCGCTGGACGCCCTGCTGGACAAGGAGCGCGCCGAGTACCTGGACAAGGGCTGACGAGGGCCGACCCGGTGGGGCCGTGGCGCTGGGCCCGTATCGTGGGACGGGGGCCGTGCGCGGCCCGGTAGACGCCGAACGACGTGGACGGAAGAACAGCAGATGACCCGCGTGATCGCCGGGACGGCCGGCGGACGCCGCCTCGCCGTACCGCCCGGCAACGGCACCCGCCCCACCTCCGACCGGGCCCGCGAGGGGCTGTTCTCCAGCTGGGTGGCGTTCCTCGGCACCCTGGACGGGGCGCGGGTCGCCGATCTGTACGCCGGGTCGGGGGCGGTCGGGCTGGAGGCGCTGTCCCGGGGCGCCGCCCACGCGCTGCTGGTGGAGGCCGACCAGCGGGCCGCCCGCACGCTCAGGGAGAACGTCCGCACGCTGGGGCTGCCCGGCGCCGAGGTGCGTACCGGCAAGGCCGAGCAGGTGGTGGCCGGCGCGGCCCCGGCCGAGCCGTATGACGTGGTCTTCCTCGACCCTCCGTACGCGGTCCCGGACGCCGAACTCGGCGAGATCCTGCTCACACTGGCCGCAGGCGGCTGGCTGGCCGAGGACGCGCTGGTCACCGTGGAGCGCGGCACCAGGGGCGGCGAGTTCGGCTGGCCGGAGGGGTTCGTACCGCTGCGCTCACGGCGTTACGGCGAGGGCACGCTCTGGTACGGTCGCGCCGCCTTCCCCGAGGCTGCCTTGTCCGAGGCATCCCTTCCCGAGGAGGGCGCAGGATGACCGGATCCGAGAGCGAGGGACTTCAGTTGCGCCGCGCAGTCTGCCCGGGGTCGTTCGACCCCATCACCAACGGCCACCTCGACATCATCGCCCGGGCCGCCCGGCTCTACGACGTGGTGCACGTCGCGGTGATGATCAACGCTTCCAAGCAGGGCCTGTTCACCGTCGAGGAGCGGATGGAGCTGATCCGCCGGGTCACCGGCGAGTACGGCAACGTGGTGGTGGAGTCCCACCACGGGCTGCTGGTCGACTTCTGCAAGGAGCGGGAGATCCCGGCCATCGTCAAGGGGCTGCGCGCGGTCAGCGACTTCGACTACGAGCTGCAGATGGCCCAGATGAACAACGGGCTGTCCGGGGTCGAGACGCTGTTCGTGCCGACCAACCCCACCTACAGCTTCCTGTCCTCCTCGCTCGTCAAGGAGGTCGCCGCCTGGGGCGGGGACGTCTCCCATCTGCTGCCGGCCGCCGTGCACGAGGCGCTGGTCGAGCGGCTGGCGGAGCGCAGGAAGGCCTGACGGCCCGTCATCCGCTGTCCGGGGCCGCCCGGCGGGCCGTACAGTCGTCCTTCGAACCTCTCCATCCCGGCCGCACGAAGTGGAAGAGCACACGGTGGACGTGCACAAGAAGCTCGACGAGATCGTCGAGACGGTCCAGGGCGCCCGGTCCATGCCCATGTCGGCCTCCTGCGTGGTCAACCGCGCCGAGCTGCTCGCCCTGCTCAACGAAGTGCGGGACGCCCTGCCCGGCTCGCTGGCGCAGGCCCAGGAGCTGATCGGCGGCCGGGACCAGCTGGTCGAGCAGGCCCGCGCCGAGGCCGGGCGGATCATCGAGCAGGCGCACGCCGAACGCGGCTCGCTGATCTCCGGCACCCAGGTCGCCCAGAGCTCCCAGGCCGAGGCCGACCGCATCCTCGCCGAGGCCCGCCAGGAGGCCGAGGAGATCCGCGCCGAGGCCGACGAGTACGTGGACTCCAAGCTGGCCAACTTCGAGGTGGTCCTCACCAAGACCATCGGCTCCGTCGACCGGGGCCGGGAGAAGCTGCTCGGCCGCGGCCCCGGCCTTGACGAGCAGGGCTACGGCGACGCGGACGCCCCCGAGTACAGCGCCGACCCGGCCACCCTGATCGGCCGCGCCGACGCCTATGTGGACACCAAGCTCGGCGCCTTCGAGGCGGTGCTCAGCAAGACCCTGGAGGCCGTCGGCCGAGGACGGCAGAAGCTGCACGGGCGGATCGCCAGCGACGAGCTGGGGGCGCATATGGCCGCCCAGGACGCCGCCGGGAACCCGCTGCACACCAGCGACGCCGACTACCTGGCCGGGCTGGCCGCCCTCGCCGACCCCGCCCCCGCCGCCGCGCAGGCCCCGCCCGCCCCCGCCGTACCCCCGCAGCCGGCGGCGCCCGCCGTGCCCGCGCAGGCCGACCCCTACGCGTACCCCCAGGCCACCGACGCCTACGGCTATCCGCAGGACCCCTACGCGTACCAGGGCTACGACCAGCAGCAGGCGTACGGGCAGCAGCAGTCCTACGGCTACGAGCAGCAGCAGCCGGTCCCGCAGCAGGGGCACCCCCAGCAAGGGCACCCGCAGCAGGCGCAGCCGGCCGCGCTGGACGAGACCAGCTTCTTTGACACCGGCATGATCGACCTGGAGCAGCTGCGCCGCTACGAGCAGGGGCGCTGAGCCTCCGGCCCCGATTGGGACGGAGCGAGCCGGGGAGGTATCCTGGCTCTTCGGTCGCGAGTACGTCCGCGATCCAGCCTGCCCGCGTCGGCGCTCTGCGCGACCGCGGGCGGCCCCCAGACGAAACCGAAAGCAGGAAGAGCCCTGAGTACGCGCCTCGACCACCGCAACCCCCTCGTGTTCGACACACACGAGCTGGGCCGGCGTCCCGGTGCCCTGCAGCGTCTCGACCGCTCGGTACCGGCACCGGTCGACCTCGGCCTGGACGGCGTCATCGCCGTTCCCGAGGGATCGCCCGTGGAGCTGGAGCTGCGCCTGGAGTCGGTCATGGAAGGTGTGCTTGTCACAGGCACCGCCCGTGCGTCGGCCGCAGGCGAGTGCGTAAGGTGTCTGGAGCCGCTGCACCGCGAGGTCGCCGCGGACTTCCAGGAGATGTACTCGTACCCCGACACCGACGACCGCGGACGGCACAAGCCCGCGGACGACGAGGACGGGGAAGGCGAGGACATCGTCCCCCTTGAGGACGGCATGTTCGACCTCGAACCCGTGCTGCGCGATGCGGTGGTGCTCGCACTGCCCATGCAGCCGGTGTGCCGGGAGGACTGCGCCGGGTTGTGCCCCGACTGCGGGCTCGACCTGAACCAGGACCCCGACCACCACCATGACGCCGTCGACATCCGTTGGGCGGCACTGCAGGGACTCGCCGGTTCACTCGGAACCGATGAGAAGGACAACATGAGCGGCGCCGAACCTGGCGTCGACGAGAAGCAGGAGAAGTAGCCGTGGCTGTTCCGAAGCGGAAGATGTCGCGCAGCAACACGCGCCACCGCCGGTCGCAGTGGAAGGCTGCGGTCCCCACCCTGGTGTCGTGCGAGCGCTGCCAGGAGCCGAAGCTGCAGCACATCGCGTGCCCCAGCTGCGGCACGTACAACAAGCGCCAGGTCCTCTCGGTCTGAGCGGGCTGGTGAGAGGCACCGTGTCTGGCCAGAAGACGGCGGAAGACGCCAAGAAGCAGGCGGAGAACACGGCCTCGTCCCACACGCTTCTGGAAGGGCGGCTCGGGTACACCCTTGAGTCCGCCCTTCTGGTGCGTGCGCTGACCCACCGTTCCTACGCGTACGAGAACGGCGGTCTGCCCACCAACGAGCGGCTGGAGTTCCTCGGGGACTCCGTGCTCGGCCTGGTGGTCACGGACACGCTGTACAACACCCACCCCGACCTGCCCGAAGGCCAGCTGGCCAAGTTGCGGGCCGCGGTGGTCAACTCCCGTGCGTTGGCGGAGGTCGGTCGCGGCCTCGACCTGGGAGCCTTCATCCGGCTCGGCCGGGGCGAGGAAGGCACCGGCGGCCGGGACAAGGCGTCCATCCTCGCCGACACCCTTGAAGCGGTGATCGGCGCGGTCTACCTCGACCAGGGCCTCGACGCGGCGTCCGAGCTGGTGCACCGGCTCTTCGACCCGCTGATCGAGAAGTCCTCCAACCTCGGCGCCGGCCTGGACTGGAAGACCAGCCTTCAGGAACTCACCGCGGCCGAGGGCCTCGGGGTTCCGGAGTACCTGGTCAGCGAGACCGGACCGGACCACGAGAAGACCTTCACTGCTGCCGCCCGCGTCGGTGGTGTCTCGTACGGCACCGGCACCGGCCGCAGCAAGAAGGAAGCGGAGCAGCAGGCGGCGGAGTCCGCCTGGCGGTCCATCAAGGCCGCCGCGGACGAGCGGGAGGCAGCGGCCAAGGCCGCGGCCGACGGCACCGGCGCCACCCCGGCACCGGAATCGCCCGCCGCGAACGGTGCTCCCGCTTCCGCCGAGGCGCCCACTGCCCGGGAAGAGGCCGCCGACACCTCTTCCGTGGCACCGGGCTCCCCGACCCCGGCGGACTCGGCCACCCGCTGAGCACCGCCACCACCCCGCCGCACCGGGAATCATTCCGGGGCGGCGGGGTTTCCCATGCGTCACGGGGTGTTTCCCCGGTGGTCCGGGCGGTTGCCCAGGTGGCCCCGGGGGTTTCCCAGGTGGCCCCGGGGTTTCCCGCCCGTTCCCGTCGGTTTCCGCCGGTTTCCCGTTCGTTTCCCGCCCGAGGAGTCGCGTTGCCCGAGCTGCCCGAGGTCGAAGTCGTCCGGCGCGGACTGGAACGCTGGGTCAGCGGCCGGGTGGTCGCCGCCGTCGAGGTGCTGCACCCGCGCGCGGTCCGCCGCCATCTGGCCGGCGGCGACGACTTCGCCGCCCGGCTCACCGGCCACCGCCTCGGGGTGCCCAGGCGGCGGGGCAAGTACCTCTGGCTGCCACTCGCCGACACCGACGCCTCGGTCCTCGGCCACCTCGGGATGAGCGGCCAGCTCCTCGTCCAGCCGGACACCGCCGCCGACGAGAAGCACCTGCGGGTCCGGGTCCGCTTCGCCGACTCGCTCGGCACCGAACTGCGCTTCGTCGACCAGCGCACCTTCGGCGGGCTGTCGCTGCACGACAACACCCCCGACGGGCTGCCGATACCCATCGCGCACATCGCCCGCGACCCGCTCGACCCCGCCTTCGACGACGACGCCTACCACCGGGCGCTCCGGCTGCGCCGCACCACCCTCAAGCGCGCCCTGCTCGACCAGACCCTGATCAGCGGCGTCGGCAACATCTACGCCGACGAGGCGCTCTGGCGCTCCCGGCTGCACTACGACCGCCCCACCGCCACCCTCACCCGGCCGCGCTCCGCCGAGCTCCTCGGCCACATCCGCGAGGTGATGACCGCCGCCCTGGACGTCGGCGGCACCAGCTTCGACAGCCTGTACGTCAACGTCAACGGCCAGTCCGGCTACTTCGACCGGTCGCTGGACGCCTACGGCCGCGAGGGCCTGCCCTGCGCCCGCTGCGCCACCCCGATCCGCCGCCGCCCCTGGATGAACCGCTCCAGCTACTACTGCCCCCGCTGCCAGCGCCCGCCCCGGCCGCCGGTGGTCTGAGGCCCCCACGGAAGACGCGGAAGACAAGGCGGCCCCGACCGGAACGTTCCGGTCGGGGCCGCCCTGTCGCGTACCGCGGCTAGAAGCCGAAGTTCTGCGTCCACCAGGGGCCGCCGGAGCCGAAGTGCACTCCGACGCCCAGGGTCGTGTAGTCGGGGTTGAGGATGTTGGCGCGGTGGCCCTCGCTGGTCATCCAGGAGGCCATGACCGCCTCGGCGTCCGCCTGGCCGCGGGCTATGTTCTCGGCGGACAGCCCGGAGACACCGGCCGCGGCGGCCCGGTCCCAAGGGGTGCGGCCGTCGGGGTCGGTGTGCGAGAAGTAGCCGCGGGCGGCCATGTCCCGGCTGTGCGCCCCGGCCAGCGAGTCCAGCTTGGCGGAGGCGGTCAGCGGGTTGAGGCCCGCCTTGGCGCGCTCGGCGTTGACCAGCTTCAGCACGGCGGCCGCGGCGGCCTGCTCACGGCCGCCCGCCGGGTCGGAGGTGCTCGGCGCTGCCTGGGTCGGGCGCGCGGGGGCCCGCTCCCGGGTCTTCTCCGGCGCCGGGGCCTGGCTGCGGGAGGGGGTGGCGGTCCGCTCCGGGGCGGCCTTCTTCTCGGGGGCCTTCTTCGCCGCGGCCTTCTTCGCGGCGGGCGCGGAGGGCTTCGCGTGCTGGGGGGCCTTGGAGGAGGGGGCCGCCTTGGCGGGGGTCTTGGACGGGGAGGCCGACGGAGTCTTCGACGGAGTGGCGGAGGCGGCCTTGGCCGAGGGGGTGGGAGGCGCCGAGCGGTCGGCGCCGCGGCTGGCCGGGGTCTGCTGTGAGCGGTCCTCGGCGCGGGCGCTCGTGCCGCCCTGCGGGTCGAGACTGGAGGAGCCCTCCACCTGGACGCTGTCCCCGGAGGGGCCGCCGACGGTGACGATGTCCCCGCCGGGCAGCAGGCCCGAGGCGACGGCGACCGCGCCGACCGCCATCGCGGCGGAGGCACCGAGGAGTCCGGTGCGCACCGGCACCACGGCGCGCTTCTTGCGGTGGCGTCCCATCTGCTGAGCCCTCCTGGTCGACGTCAGGCTGGCCGCTCCTCGCTCCCCCGAACGGGTGAGGCCATTGCGTCGGGACTGTACGCCATGACCGGTGGGGCGGACGGGGATCGTGACGGATTCGGCGGGCGGCGGGGCCATGCGAGGACCGGTTAGCGTGCTGCCATGAACGAGGAAGCGCGGTTGACGGCCTGGGTACGCGGACGGGTACAGGGAGTGGGATTCCGCTGGTTCACCAGGGCGAACGCGCTGGAGATCGGAGGCCTCAGCGGCTTCGCCCGGAACACCGACGACGGCCGGGTGCAGGTGGTGGCCGAGGGCCCGCGTGAGAATTGCCACCGTCTGCTGGCCTGGCTGAACTCGACCGACACGCCCGGTCGGGTCGACGGCGTCACCGAGATCTGGGACACACCCCGTGGCGGCTATCAGGGCTTCGACATCCGCTGAGGGCCGGGGCCGCGCGGGGGAGCAGGGGCGTGCGCCGGGGGCGCCTGGCATATGCCGGGGGCCGCCGTGACCTGCTGGTTGCCAGATCACGGCTTGTCATGGCAGGCTGCGCGGTCAAGGATGGGCGAAGCACCGTCCGACGCCCCCGGGCACCGCGCGCGAGGCGCCGCCGCCACTGAAGCGGCCGCAGCCCCCCGGTCGCCCGCCGTTGCGGGGTGTGATCGTGTTGACCGTCAAACTTTTTGGTGAGACGCTGAAAGCCCCGCGCACCTTGGCTGTTCGGCAGGCAGAGCACGACGGTATGTACGGACCTGCGAGCACCGCCGGTGCGGGTTTCCCACACGAACCCACGACCCACACCGTTACGGTCGGTCACTCATTGTGGAGGACCAAAAGTCATGGCAAAGGCGCTTCTCGGTTACGTCGGCGGCACCGACCCGCGACTCCTCGCCGAGATGCGACGGCTCCAGCAGCGCGTCCAGGACCTGGAATCGGAACTCGTCCGCATCCAGTCCGAGAACGACGCGCTGAACGCTGCCGCCGCTCACAGCGAGTCCCCCTTCGACGGGCTGGACATCGACGTACCCACAGCGGAGCCTGCGCTCACCTGATCCCGCTCGACGGCTTCGGCCCACCGGCCCCCAGGCCGCGGGCAGGGTGAGAAACACTCTCGCGAGATATGCAAGGGACGCTTCGGCGTCCCTTCTGTCTTTCCCCCGCCTCCAGCTGCTGCACGGGGCCTCTCGGCCGCCGTCCGATGCTCTGCGCCCCCGTTCACCCTCCGTACCCCGCGTTGTACGGACTGATCTGCCCAGCGCCCTCACCGGTCAAACGGACACCGGCGGGTAGAGTCCGGGGGCGTGCACCTCAAGGCCCTGACCCTGCGCGGCTTCAAGTCGTTCGCCTCCGCCACCACCCTGCGGTTCGAACCGGGCATCACCTGCGTCGTGGGGCCGAACGGCTCGGGCAAGTCCAATGTGGTGGACGCGCTGTCCTGGGTGATGGGGGAGCAGGGCGCCAAGTCGCTGCGCGGCGGCAAGATGGAAGACGTCATCTTCGCCGGCACCACCGGCCGCCCGCCGCTCGGCCGGGCCGAGGTCGCCCTCACCATCGACAACTCCGACGGCGCGCTGCCCATCGACTACGCCGAGGTGACCATCACCCGGATCATGTTCCGCGGAGGCAGCAGCGAGTACCAGATCAACGGCGACACCTGCCGGCTGCTGGACATCCAGGAACTGCTCTCCGACTCCGGTATCGGCCGCGAGATGCACGTCATCGTCGGACAGGGGCAGCTCGACTCCGTCCTGCACGCCGACCCCACCGGCCGCCGGGCCTTCATCGAGGAGGCGGCCGGGGTCCTCAAGCACCGCAAGCGCAAGGAGAAGGCGCTGCGGAAACTGGACGCCATGCAGGCCAATCTGGCCCGTGTCCAGGACCTCACCGAGGAGCTGCGCCGCCAGCTCAAGCCGCTCGGCCGGCAGGCCGCCGTCGCCCGCCGGGCCGCCGTCATCCAGGCCGATCTGCGGGACGCCCGGCTTCGGCTGCTCGCCCACGACCTGGTCCGGCTCACCGAGGCGCTGGCGGCGGAACTGGCCGACGAGGCCGCGCTGAAGGAGCGCCGGGAGAGGGCCGAGGCCGAGCTGACCGCGGCCCTCGCCCGGGAGGCGGAGCTGGAGGAGGAGGTACGGCGGCTGGCGCCGAGGCTGGGCCGGGCCCAGTCCACCTTCCACGAGCTGTCCCGGTTCGCCGAGCGGGTCGGCGGCACCGTCTCGCTCGCCGAGGCCCGCGAGCGCGCCGCCCGCAACCAGCCGCCCGAGGAGCGGCGAGGCCCGGGATTCAGGGACCCTGAAAGCATGGAGCGGGAGGCGGCCCGGATCCGGGAGCAGGAGGCCGAGCTGGAGGCCGCCCTGGAGGCGGCCCGGTCGGCGCTGGAGGACACCGTCGCCCACCGGCACGAACTGGAACGCGAACTCGCCGCCGAGGAGCGCCGCCTCAAGGACGCCGCCCGCGCCATCGCCGACCGCCGCGAAGGCCTGGCCCGGCTGAACGGGCAGGTGGGCGCCGCCCGTTCGCGGGCCGCCGCGGCCCAGTCCGAGATCGACCGGTTGGCCGCCGCCCGCGACGAGGCGCGGGAGCGGGCGGTCGCCGCCCAGGAGGAGTACGAGGAGCTGAAGGCCGAGGTCGACGGGCTGGACGCCGGGGAGAACGCGCTCGGCGAGGAGTACCAGCGGGCCCGGGCCGCCCTCGACGCCGCCGAGACCGCGCTCGGTACCGCCCGCGAGGAGGCGGCCGGAGCCGAACGCTCCCGGGCCGCCGCCCTGGCCCGCCGGGACGCGCTCGCCCTCGGGCTGCGCCGCAAGGACGGCACCGGCGCCCTGCTCGGCGCGGCCGACCGGCTGCCCGGACTGCTCGGGCCCGCCGCCGAGCTGCTGAGCGTCGAACCGGGGTACGAGGTGCCGGTGGCCGCCGCCCTGGGCGCGGTCGCCGACGCGGTCGCCGTCGACGGGCCCTCCGCCGCCGTGGAGGCCCTGCGGATGCTGCGCGAGCAGGACGCCGGCCGGGCCGCCCTGCTGCTGGGCGGCGCCCCCGGCCCGGCCGGCGCCGGTGGGCGCGAGCCCGGACTGACCTACGCCGCCGACCTGGTCTCCGGCCCCGAGGCCCTGCTGCCCGCGGTCCGCCGGCTGCTCGACGGGGTGGTGGTGGCCGCCACCCTGGAGCGCGCCGAGGAACTCGTACGCACCCGGCCCGCGCTGACCGCGGTGACCGCCGACGGCGACCTGCTCTCCGCCGGGCACGCGCACGGCGGTTCGGCCGGCGCCCCCAGCCTGCTGGAGGTCCAGGCCTCGGTGGACGAGGCCGCCGCCGAGGCCGACACCCTCGCCGTACGGTGCGGAGAACTGGCCGCCGCCCAGCGGTCCGCCACCGAGCGGCGGGCCCAGGCGGCCGCGCTGGTCGAGGAGGTGGGCGAGCGGCGCCGGGCCGCCGACCGGGAGCGCTCCGGCACCGCCGCCGCGCTCGGCCGGCTCGCCGGGCAGGCCCGCGGCGCCGCCGGGGAGGCCGAACGGAGCGAAGCCGCCGCCGCCCGCGCCCAGGACGCCCTGGAGCAGGCCACCGCCGAGGCCGAGGAGCTGGCCGAACGGCTGCTCGTCGCCGAGGAGGCGCCCATCGAGGACGACCCCGACACCTCGGTACGCGACCGGCTGGCCGCCGACGGGGCCAACGCCCGGCAGACCGAGATGGAGGCCCGGCTCCAGACCCGTACCCATGAGGAGCGGGTCAAGGGTCTGGCCGGACGGGCCGACGCGCTGGACCGGGGCGCCAGGGCCGAACGGGAGGCCCGCGCCCGGGCCGAGCGGCGCCGCGCCCGGCTGCGCCACGAGGCCGAGGTGGCCGCCGCGGTGGCGGCCGGCGCCCGGCAGCTGCTGGACCATGTGCGGGTCTCGGTGGACCGCGCCGAGCGGGAGCGTACGGCCGCCGAGGCGGCGAAGGCGGCCCGGGAGACCGATCTGACCGCCGCCCGGGCCCGCGGCCGGGACCTCAAGGCCGAGCTGGACAAGCTGACCGACTCGGTGCACCGCGGCGAGGTGCTGGGCGCCGAGAAGCGGCTGCGGATCGAGCAGCTGGAGGGCCGGGCGCTGGAGGAGCTGGGCGTGGAGCCGGCGGTGCTGGTCGCCGAGTACGGCCCCGACCAGCCCGTACCGCCGTCCCCGCCGGCCGAGGGCGAGGAGCTGCCGGAGGACCCGGAGCACCCGCGCAACCAGCCCAGGCGTTTCGACCGGGCGGAACAGGAGAAACGGCTGAAGTCGGCCGAACGGGCGTACCAGCAGCTCGGGAAGGTGAATCCGCTGGCGCTGGAGGAGTTCGCCGCGCTGGAGGAGCGCCATCAGTTCCTGTCGGAGCAGCTCGCCGACCTGAAGAAGACGCGGGCCGATCTCCTTCAGGTGGTGAAGGAGGTGGACGAACGGGTCGAGCAGGTCTTCACGGAGGCGTACCGGGACACGGCCCGGGAGTTCGAGGGCGTCTTCTCGCGGCTCTTCCCGGGCGGCGAGGGGCGGCTGGTGCTCACCGACCCCGACGACATGCTCGCCACGGGCGTGGACGTCGAGGCCCGCCCGCCGGGCAAGAAGGTCAAGCGGCTGTCGCTGCTGTCCGGCGGGGAGCGCTCGCTGACGGCGGTCGCCCTGCTGGTGTCGATCTTCAAGGCCCGGCCCAGTCCGTTCTATGTGATGGACGAGGTCGAGGCGGCGCTGGACGACACCAACCTCCAGCGGCTGATCCGGATCATGCGGGAACTCCAGGAGAGCTCCCAGCTGATCGTGATCACCCACCAGAAGCGGACCATGGAGGTCGCGGACGCCCTGTACGGGGTGTCCATGCAGGGCGACGGGGTCTCCAAGGTGATCAGCCAGCGCCTGCGCTGAGCATGCGCCATCCCTTCACATTCTGAAGTTGACTCGTGATCGGTATCCCTCGTTCTTGGGACTTTCCGACTATTGACTTCGAAACTTGAAGGCATAAGGTCGGCAACGTTGTGTTTACCTTCAAGTGGTGGGCAGCGGCATGTTGTGCCCCACTGGAAGGGCTCGCCCCCCATGCCCGGCGACGGCGCCGGGCTCCAGGAGTTCACGTGACCAGCACCGCGCAGCCACCGTCGTCGGGGGCCAGGACGGCCCACCCCGACCACCTCGGGCACGTCATCTTCATCACGGCCTCGGCCGCGATGGGCGGCTTCCTCTTCGGCTACGACAGCTCCGTCATCAACGGCGCCGTCGAGGCCATCCGCGACCGGTACGACATCGGCTCCGCCACCCTCGCCCAGGTCATCGCCATCGCCCTGATCGGCTGCGCCATCGGTGCCGCCACCGCGGGCCGCATCGCCGACCGCATCGGCCGGATCGCCTGTATGCGGATCGCCGCCGTGCTGTTCACCATCAGCGCCGTCGGCTCCGCCCTGCCGTTCGCCCTGTGGGACCTGGCCATGTGGCGGATCATCGGCGGCTTCGCCATCGGCATGGCCTCGGTGATCGGCCCCGCCTACATCGCCGAGGTCGCGCCCGCCGCCTACCGCGGCCGCCTCGGCTCCTTCCAGCAGGCCGCCATCGTCATCGGCATCGCCGTCTCCCAGCTGGTCAACTGGGCCATCCTCAACATGGCCGGCGGCGACCAGCGCGGCGAGATCGGCGGCCTGGAAGCCTGGCAGTGGATGCTCGGCGTGATGGTCGTCCCCGCCCTGCTCTACGGACTGCTGTCCTTCGCCATCCCCGAGTCCCCGCGCTTCCTCATCTCGGTCGGCCGCAAGGACAAGGCCCGCAAGGTGCTCTCCGAGGTCGAGAGCAAGGGCGTCGACCTGGACGCCCGGGTCGCCGAGATCGAGACCGCGATGCACCGCGAGCACAAGTCCTCCTTCAAGGACCTGCTCGGCAGCCGCTTCGGCTTCCTGCCGATCGTCTGGGTCGGCATCGGCCTCTCCGTCTTCCAGCAGCTGGTCGGCATCAACGTCGCCTTCTACTACTCGGCGACCCTGTGGCAGTCCGTCGGCATCGACCCGGCCGGCTCGTTCTTCTACTCGTTCACCACGTCGATCATCAACATCATCGGCACCGTGATCGCGATGGTCCTGGTCGACCGGGTCGGCCGCAAGCCGCTCGCCCTCGTCGGCTCCGTCGGCATGGCGCTCGCCCTCGCCCTGGAGGCCTGGGCCTTCTCCGCCGACCTGGTCGACGGCAAGCTGCCGCAGGCGCAGGGCGTCACCGCGCTGATCGCCGCCCATGTCTTCGTACTCTTCTTCGCCCTCTCCTGGGGCGTGGTGGTCTGGGTCTTCCTCGGCGAGATGTTCCCCAACAAGATCCGCGCCGCCGCCCTCGGCGTCGCCGCCTCCGCCCAGTGGATCGCCAACTGGGCCATCACCGCGAGCTTCCCGTCGCTCTCCGACTGGAACCTCTCCGGTACCTATGTGATCTACGCGGTCTTCGCCGTGCTCTCCATCCCCTTCGTGCTCAAGTTCGTGAAGGAGACCAAGGGCAAGGCGTTGGAGGAGATGGGCTGACCGACCCCGCTGCGCCCACTCCTCGAAACGGCGGCCGCCCCGGACCTCAGGCAGAACGAGGTCCGGGGCGGCCGTGCGTGGTCCCTCTCAAGCTCAGACGCGCTCGGGCTCCCGCTCGCCGTCGGCCGGAACCGGGGCGCCCGGGGTGGGCCGGGTGCCCGGCAGCACCGCGTACAGCGCGGCGGCCACCGCGGCCGTCACCAGCCAGCCCAGGCCGTTGGCGCCGATCCAGGAACCGGCGAGCGGCCCGGCGAACCAGTCCACCTTGGTGAAGAGCAGGCCCACCACCAGCGCGATCGCCCAGGCCGCCATCGCCGGCCAGGCGAAACCGCCGCGGTACCAGTAGGCGCTGGTGCGCCCGGTGTCCATCAGCGCCGCCCCGTCATAGGAGGTCCGGCGGAGCATGTCCACGCCGAAGACGCCGATCCACGCCGAGAAGGCGACCGCCAGCAGCGTCAGGAAGGAGATGAACGAGCCGATGAAGCTGGTCGCCACCACCATCAGCAGGAAGCCGAAGACCAGCGAGATCACCGCGTTGACGCTGACCGCCCAGGCCCGGCCGACCCGGATGCCGAGGGTCTGCGCGGTGAAGCCGGCCGAGTACATCGACATGGAGTTGATCAGCAGCATGCCGATCAGCGCGATCAGCAGATACGGCACCGAGATCCAGGCCGGCAGCAGCGCCCCGATGAACGACACCGGGTCCTGCGCGGACGCCAGGTCCGGCGTACCGACCGCCATCACCGCGCCCATCAGCACCATCGGCAGCACCACGATCCCCGCGCCGCCGACCGTCGTCCCGACCACCGCGCGGCCCGAGGCGGTACGCGGCAGATAGCGGGTGAAGTCCGGGCCGGAGGGCACCCAGCTGATGCCGCCGGCCGCGATGGTGCCGATCCCGGCGACCATCATCGCGGTCGATCCGGCGGGCTTGGCGAAGACCGCGCTCCAGTCGGTGTTCGCCACCAGATAGACCAGCACCAGCACCGAGAAGGCCCCGAAGAGGTACGTCGACCAGGTGCTGCACACCCGTAGCGCGTTGATCCCGAGGCCGGAGACCAGGAAGGTCGCCGCCACGAACAGCAGCAGCACCACCACGATCAGGGCGGTGCTCGACTCCACCCCGAACAGCAGGTCCAGCACGGTCAGCACCGCGTACGCGCCGGTCACCGCGTTGATGGTCTCCCAGCCCCAGCGGGCCACCCAGATCAGCGTCCCGGGGAAGAGGTTGCCGCGCTGCCCGAACACCGCCCGGGACAGCGCCATGCCCGGCGAACCGCCGCGCTTGCCGGCGATCGAGATCAGCCCGACCAGCCCGTAGGAGAGCAGCGGTGCGGCGATCGCCACCACCAGGACCTGCCAGAAGTTCAGGCCGTTGAAGACCACCAGGCCGGCGCCCATGGTGAGCAGCAGCACACTGATGTTGGCGGCCACCCAGGTGGGCAGCAGCTCACGTACCCGGCCGGTGCGCTCGGCGTCGGGGACGGGTTCCAGACCGCGGGTCTCGACCGCGGACTCGGCGCTCGTCGCGGCGGAGGCCGCGGGCGCGGAGGGCGCGGCGGTGCCTTCGGAGGCGTGGGGCATGGATCAGCTCCGAACGGGGAAACGGGGGATTCACGGCATCGTACGTTCTTTCGCATAGAGCCCCAAACAGGTCTTTGGTCCTCTGCCGGGCACCGGAGTCCGGCCGCGCGGGAACGCACCGCCACCGGTGCCGGGTGACCTTCCGCCACGGCCGCCGTGGCCGATACTGGACGGGTTATGGAAATCCTCATCCTTGCTGTAGTCATCGCCGTGGTCGCGATCGGCGCGATCAGCGGCCTCGTCGTCGGCACCCGCCGCAAGAAGCGGCTGCCGCCGCCGGAGGCCCCGCCGGCACCGCCGACCATCACCGCTCCGCCCACCGAACCCCGCGTCGGCGAGGAGGCGGAGACCCCGCGCGAGGAACCGCGCCGGACCATCGAGGAGGTGGATCTGCCGACGGCCGAGGAGGCCGTCGAGGCCCCGCCGGCCGTCGAGGACCCGGTCGTCGCCGCGCCGCCCGCACCCGAGATCGAGGTCCCCGAGCCCACCGCAGGCCGGCTGGTACGGCTGCGCGCCCGGCTCGCCCGCTCGCAGAACACCCTGGGCAAGGGGCTGCTCACCCTGCTCTCCCGCGAGCACCTCGACGAGGACACCTGGGAGGAGGTGGAGGACACCCTGCTCACCGCGGACGTCGGTGTCGCCCCCACCCAGGAACTGGTCGAGCGGCTGCGCGAGCGGGTGAAGGTGCTCGGCACCCGCACCCCCGCCGAGCTGCGCACCCTGCTCCGCGAGGAGCTGCTCACCCTGGTCGGCCCCGACCTCCCGCGCGAGGTCCGCACCGAGTCCGGGACCGACACCCCGGGCGTGGTGATGGTGGTGGGCGTCAACGGCACCGGCAAGACCACCACCACCGGCAAGCTCGCCCGGGTGCTGGTCGCCGACGGCCGCTCCGTCGTGCTGGGCGCCGCCGACACCTTCCGGGCCGCCGCCGCCGACCAGCTCCAGACCTGGGGCGAGCGGGTCGGCGCCCGCACCGTGCGCGGCCCCGAGGGCGGTGACCCGGCCTCCATCGCGTACGACGCGGTCAAGGAGGGCATCGCCGAGGGCGCCGACGTCGTCCTCATCGACACCGCCGGCCGGCTGCACACCAAGACCGGTCTGATGGACGAGCTGGGCAAGGTCAAGCGGGTCGTGGAGAAGCACGGCCCGCTGGACGAGGTGCTGCTGGTGCTGGACGCCACCACCGGCCAGAACGGGCTGATCCAGGCCCGGGTCTTCGCCGAGGTGGTCAACATCACCGGCATCGTCCTCACCAAGCTGGACGGCACCGCCAAGGGCGGCATCGTCGTCGCCGTCCAGCGCGAGCTGGGCGTCCCGGTCAAGCTCATCGGCCTCGGCGAGGGCCCCGACGACCTGGCCCCCTTCGAGCCGGGCGCGTTCGTGGACGCGCTCATCGGCGAGGGCTGAGACCACCCCGGGGGACCGGGGGTACGTACGCGGATACGTGATGAGGGCGGCACCCGGGATCGGGTGCCGCCCTCCTCGTTTCCTGCCGCCCCCGCCGGTCTACGCGGCGTGGGCGGCCGAGCGGTGGCAGATGTAGGCGAGGGTGCCGAGCAGCAGGCGGGCCTGGGGCGGGGCGCAGGTGTCGGGGGCGGGGGCGCGCAGCCAGCGGACCGGGCCGCGGCCGCCCAGGTCCGAGGGCGGCGCCGTGATGTGCGTACCGGCGCCCAGGCAGAGCAGGTCGAGGTCGGCGTCGTCCCAGCCCATCCGGTACAGCAGCTGGGGGAGCTGCGCGGCGGCGCCGGGGGCGACGAAGAAGCGGGCCCGGCCGGTGGGCGTGACGCAGACCGGGCCCAGCGGCAGGCCCATCCGCTCCAGCCGCACCAGCGCCCGGCGGCCCGCCGCCTCGGCGACCTCCAGCACGTCGAAGGCCCGCCCCACCGGGAGCATCATCGACGCCCCGGGAAAGCGGGCCCAGGCCCGGGCCGCGTCGTCCAGCGTCGCCCCGGCCGGCACCTCGGGCGCGAAGGAGAGCGGATGCGCGCCCGGCGCCGTACAGGAGCCGTCGCCGCAGGAGCAGCGGCCGGCGGCGGCGCGGGCGCCGGGGACGACGTCCCAGCCCCACAGGCCGGTGTACTCCGCGACGGCGGTGCACTCGGCGGTGGTGCGGCCGGTGCGTCGCCGTGAGCCGGACAGGATGCGGGTGGCGCCGATCGTGAAGCCCATGCCCCCTCCAACGGGTGGAACTCGCCGGTGGTTACGACCGGGAACGGTGCGGTGACGCTCCGTCGCGGCCCGGGGTGGCGCGGCGGGGCGCCGGGAAGGGCCGGGGTGGTGCGGTCCGCGGCGCACTCCCCCTCGCGCCACCGGCCGCCTGTGCCTGGTCGTCCAGGTGTCAAGTGAATCGCGCCCGAGCGCGGGGGAGTTCATTCGAAGGGGTGGCGAATGGTGGCGTTTCCCGAAAGGCCCTCGCCGGACGGGTGATCGTAGGATTACTTTCGGTGTACGAACCCGGGGTAACGACCGGTCTCATGGGTATGCCGGAGGCACGTCGGGTTCCTGTGCGAAGGGTGCAACTCCCGGACAGGCGGCCCCCGGCGGCGGCATTCTGATACACGTTCGCGCGCGACGGACGCGGGCGGCGGCGACACAGCGGATGGGGGCGTTACCGAGTGGACGGCAGCGGCGCGGACGGCACGGGCGCGGGGAAGCGGCCGAACGAACGCCTCACCTCGTGGTTCCTACGCAGCGGCTGGTCCAAGGGCGAGCTCGCCCGGCAGGTCAACCGCCGGGCCCGCCAGCTCGGCGCCCACCACATCAGCACCGACACCTCCCGGGTGCGCCGCTGGCTCGACGGGGAGCAGCCCCGCGAACCCATCCCGCGGATCCTCTCCGAGCTGTTCACCGAGCGCTTCGGCAACGTCGTCGCCATCGAGGACCTGGGACTGCGCAGCGCCCACCAGTCCCCGTCCGTCTCCGGGGTCGACCTGCCCTGGGCCGGGCCGCAGACCGTGGCCCTGCTCGGCGAGTTCTCCCGCAGCGACCTGATGCTCGCCCGCCGCGGCTTCCTCGGCACCTCCCTCGCCCTCTCCGCCGGGCCCGCCCTGATCGAGCCCATGCAGCGGTGGCTGGTCCCCGCCCCCGCCGCCGACCCGGCCCGCGCCGAACCGGACACCCGGCGCCGCGCCCGGCTCTCCGACCCTGAGCTGGAGCAGCTGGAGTCGGCCACCGTGATGTTCCGCCAGTGGGACGCCCAGTGCGGCGGCGGACTGCGCCGCAAGGCGGTCGTCGGCCAGCTGCACGAGGTCACCGACCTGCTCCAGGAGCCGCACCCGGCCGCCACCTCCAAGCGGCTGTTCACCTGCGCCGCCGAACTGGCCCAGCTGGCCGGCTGGATGAGCTACGACGTGGGCCTCCAGCCCACCGCCCAGAAGTACTTCGTGCTCGCCCTGCACGCCGCCAAGGAAGCCGGGGACAAGCCGCTCGGCTCCTACATCCTGTCCGCGATGAGCCGGCAGATGATCCACCTCGGCCGCCCCGAGGACGCCCTGGAGCTCATCCACCTCGCCCAGTACGGCAGCCGGGAGAGCGCCACCGCCCGCACCCAGGCCATGCTGTATGCGGTGGAGGCCCGCGCCTACGCCAACATGGGCCAGCCCGGCAAGTGCAAGCGGGCCGTGCGGATGGCCGAGGACACCTACTCCGACGCCGGACTCGACGGCGAGCCGGACCCCGACTGGATCCGCTTCTTCTCCGAGGCCGAGCTCAACGCCGAGAACGCCCACTCCTACCGCGACCTCGCCTATGTGGCCGGCCGCAGCCCCACCTACGCCTCACTCGCCGAACCGGTCATGGCCAAGGCCGTGGAGCTGTTCGCCCAGGACGCCGACCACCAGCGCTCCTACGCCCTCAACCTGGTCGGCATGGCCACCGTGCACCTGCTCCAGCGCGAGCCCGAGCAGGCCACCGCGCTCGCCGAGACCGCGCTCACCGTCGCCCGCCGGGTCCGCTCCGAGCGGGTGACCAACCGGCTGCGCAAGACCGTGGACACCGCCGCCCGCGACTTCGGCGACGTCCCCGAAGTCGTCCGCCTCACCGACAAGCTCACCGCCCAGCTCCCGGAGACCGCCGAAGCCGTCTGAGACCGGTGCCGCCCCGCGTGCGAAGGGCGCCCCGCCTGCGAGAGGCCCGACACCCCCCAGACCCCGGCCGCGACCGCCGCCCCTACCGCCCGACTCGGCTCCCCCGCCAGGTCACCGGGCAGCGGCCGCGGCCGGTTCGCGTGCGCGGGCAGCCCCCTGTGCGCGGCTCTCTCCCGTACGCGTGTCCTCGCCCTCCGTGACGCCGACCGGAGGATACTTCCGTTACCTGCCCGTGACCCTGGGGTTCACGGCGGCGTAACACGGCGGACCCCCTTGTCACGGCCGTGAAACACCCGGCGGCATCGACCGAAACCGCGCTGCGCCAATCTCGGGACCCATAACCGGCCACCCCTCACCGGCCGCGCCACCCCGGAACGCCGCCCGGCCCCGTACGCCGACCGGCCCCGCCCGGAACGCGGCCCCGCCCCGCACCGGCCGCACGACGACGAGGAGACGCCGATGCCCCCAGGCATCACGACGCTTGCCGCGGACACGCCCACGCTGTCCGCCGCCAACACCGGGTTCATGCTCATCTGCACCGCCCTGGTGATGCTGATGACCCCGGCGCTCGCCTTCTTCTACGGAGGCATGGTCCGGGTGAAGTCCACCCTCAACATGCTGATGATGAGCTTCATCAGCCTCGGGATCGTCACGATCCTCTGGGTGCTCTACGGCTTCAGCATCGCCTTCGGCACCGACAGCGGCGGCGTCATCGGATGGTCGAGCGACTACGTCGGCCTCAGCGGCATCGGCATCACGGAACTCTGGGACGGCTACACCATCCCGGTATACGTCTTCGCCGCCTTCCAGCTGATGTTCGCCGTCCTCACCCCCGCGCTCATCAGCGGCGCCCTCGCCGACCGCGTCAAGTTCACCGCCTGGGCCCTGTTCATCGCCCTGTGGGTGACGATCGTGTACTTCCCCGTCGCCCACTGGGTGTGGGGAGCCGGCGGCTGGCTGTTCGAGATGGGCGTCATCGACTTCGCCGGCGGCACCGCCGTCCACATCAACGCGGGCGCCGCCGCGCTCGGCGTGATCCTCGTCATCGGCAAGCGCGTCGGCTTCAAGAAGGACCCGATGCGCCCGCACAGCCTCCCGCTGGTCATGCTCGGCGCCGGACTGCTGTGGTTCGGCTGGTTCGGCTTCAACGCCGGCTCCTGGCTGGGCAACGACGACGGCGTCGGCGCGGTGATGTTCCTCAACACCCAGGTCGCCACCGCCGCCGCCATGGTCGCCTGGCTCGCGTACGAGAAGATCCGCCACGGCGCCTTCACCACCCTCGGCGCCGCCTCCGGCGCGGTCGCCGGCCTCGTCGCCATCACCCCGGCCGGCGGCTCCTGCTCCCCGCTGGGCGCCATCGCCATCGGCGCCGTCGCCGGACTGCTCTGCGCCTTGGCCGTCGGCCTGAAGTACAAGTTCGGCTACGACGACTCCCTCGACGTCGTCGGCGTCCACCTGGTCGGCGGCGTCGTCGGCTCCCTGCTCGTCGGCTTCTTCGCCACCGGCGGCGTCCAGTCCGACGCCAAGGGCCTCTTCTACGGCGGCGGCCTGGACCAGCTCGGCAAGCAGGCCACCGGCGTCTTCGCCGTCCTCGCCTACTCGCTGATCGTCTCCGCCGTCCTCGCCTTCGCCCTCGACAAGACCATGGGTATGCGGGTCCCCGAGGACGACGAGGTCTCCGGCATCGACCAGGTCGAGCACGCCGAGACCGCGTACGACTTCAGCGGGGCCGGCGGCGGAACCGGCTCCCGCAAGGCCCAGCCCGCCGCCGCGGCCGCCCACACCGCGGCCGGCCCCGCCGCGGCCGAGACGAAGAACACGAAGGTGGACGCATGAAGCTCATCACCGCGGTCGTCAAGCCGCACCGCCTGGACGAGATCAAGGAGGCCCTGCAGGCCTTCGGGGTCCAGGGCCTGACCGTCACCGAGGCCAGCGGCTACGGACGGCAGCGCGGCCACACCGAGGTCTACCGCGGCGCCGAGTACACCGTCGACCTCGTCCCCAAGATCCGCATCGAGGTGCTGGTCGAGGACGAGGACGCCGAACAGCTCATCGAACTCGTCGTCAAGGCCGCCCGCACCGGCAAGATCGGAGACGGCAAGGTGTGGAGCGTCCCCGTCGACACCGCCGTGCGCGTCCGCACCGGCGAACGCGGCCCCGACGCCCTGTAAAGACCAGCCGACCAAGGGAGACGCCGGGTGACGAGCGCTGACACGACCGAACCCACGGATGAATCGGGCGGATCGGGCGGATCGGAGCCCGGCGGCTACCCCGCGGCCCGGCTGCGCCTCCTTCGCGAGGAGACGCGGACCGGGCCGCCCCGGCGCGCCGCCCTCGCCCGCCTCACCGACGAGTGGCTCACCGCCCTGTTCACCGCCGCTCGGCCGCCCCGCGGCACCGCACTGGTCGCCGTCGGCGGCTACGGCCGCGCCGAACTCTCCCCCCGCAGCGACCTCGACCTGCTCCTCCTCCACGACGGCAGCGCCCGCCCCGAGGAGATCGCCGCCGTCGCCGACCGCGTCTGGTACCCGATCTGGGACCTCGGCCTCGCCCTCGACCACTCCGTACGCACCCCCGCCGAGGCCCGCACCACCGCCGCCGACGACCTCAAGGTCCACCTCGGGCTGCTCGACGCCCGCCACCTCGCCGGCGACCTCGGCCTCACCACCGCGCTGCGCACCACGATCCTCGCCGACTGGCGCAACCAGGCCCCCAAGCGCCTGCCCGCCCTCGGCGAACTCTGCCGCGAACGCGCCGAACGCCACGGCGAACTCCCGTACCTCCTCGAAGGCGACCTCAAGGAGGCCCGCGGCGGACTGCGCGACGCCACCGCGCTGCGCGCCGTCGCCGCCTCCTGGCTCGCCGACGCCCCCCGCGCCGGACTCGCCGACGCCCGCCGCCGCCTCCTCGACACCCGCGACGCCCTCCACCTCACCACCGGCCGCGCCACCGACCGGCTCGCCCTCCAGGAACAGGACGAGGTCGCCGCCGCCCTCGGCCTCTTGGACGCCGACGCGCTGCTCCGCGAGGTCTACGAGGCCGCCCGCACCATCGCGTACGCCCAGGACACCACCTGGCGCGAGGTCGACCGGGTGCTACGGGCCCGCTCCGCCCGGCCCCGGCTGCGCCGCCTCATCGGCGGCCGCCCCCAGCCCGCCGCCCGCGCCCCACTCGCCGACGGCGTGGTCGAGATGGACGGCGAGGCCGTCCTCGCCCGCACCGCCCGCCCCGAACGCGACCCGGTGCTGCCGCTGCGGGCCGCCGCCGCGGCCGCCCAGGCCGACCTGCCGCTCTCCCCGCACGCCGTACGCCACCTCGCCGCCACCGCCCCACCGCTCCCGGTGCCCTGGCCCGCCGAAGCCCGCGAGAGCCTGATCACCCTGCTCGGCGCCGGCCCCTCCGCCGTCCCCGTCTGGGAGGCCCTGGAAGCCGAAGGACTGGTCACCCGGCTGCTGCCCGACTGGGAACGCGTCCGCTGCCGTCCCCAGCGCAACCCCGTCCACACCTGGACCGTCGACCGCCACCTGGTCGAGACCGCCGTCCGCGCCGCCGCCCTCACCCGCCGCGTCAGCCGCCCCGACCTGCTGCTGGTCGCCGCCCTGCTGCACGACCTCGGCAAGGGCTGGCCCGGCGACCACGCCCTCTCCGGCGAGACCATCACCCGCGACGTCGCCGCCCGCACCGGCTTCGACCGCGCCGACACCGACACCCTCGCCACCCTCGTACGCCACCACCTGCTGCTCGTCGAGACCGCCACCCGCCGCGACCTGGACGACCCCGCCACCGTACGGACCGTCGCCGACGCCGTCCGCACCACCGCCACCCTGGAACTCCTGCACGCCCTCACCGAGGCCGACGCCCTCGCCACCGGCCCCGCCGCCTGGTCCGCCTGGCGCGCCTCCCTCGTCGCCGACCTGGTCGAACGCGTCGCCGCCGTCCTCGCCGGACAACCCCCCGCCGCCCCCGAACCGGCCGCCCCCAGCGCCGAACAGGAACGCCTCGCCGTGGAAGCCCTGCGCACCGGCGAACCCGTCCTCACCCTGCGCACCGACGCAGCCGAGCCGGCCGAGGACGGCACCGAACCCGTCGGCGTGCGGCTGCACCTCGCCCTGCCCGACCGGCCCGGCGTGCTGCCCGCCACCGCCGGGGTGCTCGCCCTGCACCGGCTCACCGTCCGCGCCGCCGACCTGCGCGCCGTCGACCTCCCCGGCCCCGGCGGCGCGGTGCTGCTGCTCAGCTGGCGGGTCGCCGCCGAGTACGGCTCCCTGCCCGAGGCCGCCCGGCTCCGCGCCGACCTGGTCCGCGCCCTCGACGGCAGCCTCGACATCCGCGCCCGCCTCGCCGAACGGGAGGCCGCCTACCCGCGCCGCCGCGGCGTCAAGGCCCCGCCGCCCCGGGTCACCGTCGCCCCCGCCGCCTCCCGCCACGCCACCGTCATCGAGGTCCGCGCCCAGGACGCCCCCGGCCTGCTGCACCGCATCGGCCGCGCCCTGGAGGAGGCCGGGGTACGGGTGCGCAGCGCCCATGTCTCCACGCTCGGCTCCAACGCGGTGGACACCGTCTACGTGACAGGGGAGGACGGCGGCCCGCTGCACCCCGACCGGGCGGCGGAGGTGGCCCGGGGGGTGGAGAAGGCGCTGGGGTGAGGCGTGACCGGGCGCCGCACCGGTCGTTGAGCACGGAGTGCTCCCTGCGACTGCGGGGGTGGCCCACCCGCTCAGCACGTCATGAAGATGGGCAAAGCGTGGTCCCCGCCTCCGCGGGGTTACGCCCTCGCCAGTTGATTCCGACAGGCGAGGGTGGTCAGGTGTCGGGGCCGGATACTCTTGAGGGCGATTCTCTGCCCCCGACCCCAAGGACCGACGAGCGCCGTGTTCGATACTCTCTCCGACCGCTTGGCGACTACCTTCAAGACCCTCAGGGGCAAAGGTCGCCTTTCCGAAGCCGACATCGACGGCGCGGCCCGGGAGATCCGCATCGCGCTGCTGGAAGCGGACGTCGCCCTTCCGGTCGTTCGCGGGTTCATCAAGCAGGTCAAGGAACGTGCCCTTGGGGCTGATGTCTCCAAGGCCCTGAATCCCAGCCAACAGTTCATCAAGATCGTCAACGAGGAGCTCATCGGCATCCTCGGCGGCGAGACCCGCCGGCTGCGGTTCGCCAAGAACCCGCCGACCGTGATCATGCTCGCCGGCCTCCAGGGCGCCGGTAAGACCACCCTCGCCGGAAAGCTCGGCCTCTGGCTCAAGGGCCAGGGCCACGCCCCGCTGCTGGTCGCCTGCGACCTCCAGCGCCCCAACGCGGTCAACCAGCTCGCGGTGGTCGCCGAGCGCGCCGGCGTCGGCGTCTACGCGCCCCAGCCCGGCAACGGCGTCGGCGACCCGGTCCAGGTCGCCAAGGACTCCATCGAGTACGCCAGGACCAAGCAGCACGACGTGGTCATCGTCGACACCGCCGGCCGCCTCGGCATCGACCAGGAGCTGATGCGGCAGGCCGCCGACATCCGCGACGCGGTCAGCCCCGACGAGGTGCTGTTCGTCGTGGACGCCATGATCGGTCAGGACGCGGTCAACACCGCCGAGGCCTTCCGCGACGGCGTCGGCTTCGACGGTGTGGTGCTCTCCAAGCTCGACGGCGACGCCCGCGGCGGTGCCGCGCTCTCCATCGCGCATGTCACCGGCAAGAACATCATGTTCGCCTCCAACGGCGAGAAGCTGGACGAGTTCGACGCGTTCCACCCGGACCGCATGGCGTCCCGCATCCTCGGCATGGGCGATGTGCTCTCGCTGATCGAGAAGGCCGAGCAGACCTTCAGCCAGGAAGAGGCCGCCAAGATGGCCTCCAAGCTGGCGAGCAGTAAGGGCAAGGACTTCACCCTGGACGACTTCCTCGCCCAGATGGAGCAGGTCCGCAAGATGGGCAGCATCAGCAAGCTCCTCGGGATGCTGCCGGGCATGGCCCAGATCAAGGACCAGATCAACAACATCGACGAGCGGGACGTGGACCGCACCGCCGCCATCATCAAGTCGATGACCCCCGGCGAGCGCCAGGACCCGACGATCATCAACGGCTCCCGCCGGGCCCGTATCGCCCGCGGCTCCGGCGTCGACGTCAGCATGGTCAAGAGCCTGGTCGAGCGGTTCTTCGACGCCCGCAAGATGATGTCCAAGATGGCCGCCGGCGGCGGCATGCCCGGGATGCCCGGCATCCCCGGCATGGGCGGCGGCCCCGGCCGGCAGAAGAAGCAGCAGAAGCAGGCCAAGGGCAAGCGCAAGAGCGGCAACCCGATGAAGCGGAAGGCCGACGAGGCCGCCGCCCAGGCCCGCCGCGAGGAGGCCGCCCAGCAGGGCGGCGCCTTCGGCCTGCCGGCCGGCGAGGTTCCCAAGGACTTCCAGCTCCCCGACGAGTTCAAGAAGTTCATGGGCTGAGACCTGCGACGTGGAAGGGGCGCCCCACCGGCGGTGGGGCGCCCCTTCCCGTACGGCTCCGTGCCTTACGGCGTACGGGCCACCAGATAGCGGAAGACATTGGCCATCCACACCGTGCCGTCCGGGCGGACGTGCGGGTGCAGCGCCTCGATGACCTCCTTCTCGACCGTCGCCTGGTCGGCCGCGGCCACCGCCGCGTCGAACAGCCCGGTCGACATCAGCCCGCGCACCGCGCTGTCCATGTCCGCGTACCCGAACGGGCAGGCCACCCGGCCCGAACCGTCCGGCCGCAGCCCGGCCCGCCCGGCCACCTCCTCCAGGTCGTCCCGCAGCGCCGGCTGCCAGGACTTCGCCGTGCGCAGCCGCTCGGTCAGCCGGCCTGCCACCCGCAGCACCGCCGAGGTCGCGCACCGCTCCGGCGGACCCCAGCCGGCCAGCACCACCGCGCTGCCCCGCTCCGCCATCGGCACCGCCGCGGCCAGCGCCGCCGCCAGCGAGTCGGCGTCCTCCTCGTCGTCCACCACACAGCCGCCGATCGGCTGGAACGCCGTGATGAGGTTGTACGCCGGACGGGTGGCGTCCCCGGCCTCCGCGGGCCGGCCGTACAGCAGCCGCGTCCCGCCGTGCCGGTGGGCCCCCACCTCGATACCGGTCGCCGGGGAGGCGCCGCCGGAGTCCGGCAGCAGCCGCTCCCGCGCCAGGTCCATCCGGGGCTGGTCGGTGTCCACGCCGGTCACCTGCGCACCGCGCGCCGCCGCCATCAGCAGCGCCAGCCCTGAGCCGCAGCCGAGACCCAGCAGCCGCGTCCGGGTGCCGACCTCCAGGTGCTGGTAGACCGCTTCGTACAGCGGTACGAGCATCCGCTCCTGGATCTCCGCCCAGTCGCGGGCACGGCCGGGGCCGTCCGCCACGGGGGGAGCCGAAGCCGGGTGGGGGTGGTGCTGGACGAGCATAGGTGTCATCGAAAGCGCCCCAATCCGCCGAAGGTCCGTTACTGCCTCGACTGCCCTCCTGTCCTCACCGGACAGCGGTCGGACAGCCAGTCCCCCCGTGTGCGTGCGCCCGCACTCCCCGTATGCCAGGGAACTGCGCTTCCGCCCCCAAGTCCAGGGGTCGGTGGGCATTGCTTCGTGCCCCGGTCGTGCGCCCCCGGACCCGGCGCGAACCACCTCCCATAGTGGGGTGCCTCCGTGAATCCCGCCACGCCGGCACCGCGCCGCAGGTCGGCACGGACGCCGCGGCGCCGGGCGCTCCCCGGCCGCCTCCCCGCGCCCGGGGCGCGCGCCCGGCGGGACGGAGCGGAGCGGATGTCCGAAATCCGTGGGTGGGGCCGAGGGCGCCGTCCGGCCGCCGGGAACGCCCGGGTAGGGTCCCTCAGGTCCCCCCGCGGCATCAGGCGGCTATCACGCTCCCGCGGGCGGTCCTCGTATCGTTCCGCTCCGCTACGTACCGTCTTGCGGCGGGCTGGGCGGCTTCCTGCGGAGTTCCGCGCTCTCGGCATCGTCAGACCGCATCAACGGCAACTGACTGGTACGTGCAAATTATTTGGGATGCCCCGGAATGGAACCCAGCGGCTGCCCGGCTCGTTGTACACGACGTGAGCACGACACCACCTGTTCTCGCCGCCGAGCTGGCACAGGCGTGGGCCGACATTCAGCGGCACCACCCCGAGCTGCCCGACCTCGCCGCGCCCGAATCACTGATCGGAGAGTCCTCGTCGGCCTGCGGGTCCGAGCTCTCCTTCGAACGGCTGCTGCACGAGGCAGTCCACGGCATCGCCGCCGCCCGAGGGGTCCGAGACACCTCCCGCGCCGGCCGCTACCACAACCGCAGATTCCTGGCGATCGCCGAGGAGATGGGCCTGGACCACCCCGAGGAGCCGCACGCCAGCAGCGGTTTCTCGCTGGTCACGCTCAGCCCCGAGGCCAAACGCCGCTACCGCCCCACCATGGAGCGGCTGCAGCGCGCCCTCAAGGCGCACACCGCCGCCACCGCGGGCGACACCAAGCGCTCCTTCCGGGGGCCGGCCGCCCGGCACGGCTCCTCCGGCGGGGGAGTGCGGGTCAAGGCCGTCTGCGACTGCGGACGCAACGTCCGGGTCGTCCCCTCGGTGCTCGCCCAGGCGCCCATCGTCTGCGGCGGCTGCGGCAAGCCCTTCCGCATCCCGGAAGCGGTGGGCGCGGCGAGCTGACCTCGCGTGGTGTGGCACAATGGCCAGCTGTACTCGACAGTCGAACAGGACCCCTCTCTCCTCCGGCTGACGCGTCCGTCGGGCACTCGGGTACCGCAACCCCACGTGGCATCTCGTTGTGCCCACCCACGTCAAGACCAGGAGACACCACACCCGTGGCAGTCAAGATCAAGCTGAAGCGTCTGGGCAAGATCCGTTCGCCTCACTACCGCATCGTCGTCGCCGACTCCCGTACCCGCCGTGACGGCCGGGCCATCGAGGAGATCGGCCTGTACCACCCGGTGCAGAACCCGTCGCGCATCGAGGTCGACTCGGAGCGCGCCCAGTACTGGCTGTCCGTCGGCGCCCAGCCGACCGAGCCGGTCCTCGCCATCCTGAAGCTCACCGGTGACTGGCAGAAGGCCAAGGGCCTGCCCGCCCCGGAGAAGCCGCTGCTCGCCCCGGCGACCAAGGAGGACAAGCGCGCGTCCTTCGAGGCCTTCGCCAAGGCGATCGAGGGCGACGAGAACAAGGGTGAGGCCATCACCCCGAAGGCCAAGAAGGCCGACAAGAAGGCGGACGAGGCCGACGCCGCGTCCACCGAGTCGACCGAGGCCTGAGCATGCTCGAGGAGGCTCTCGAGCACCTCGTGAAGGGCATCGTCGACAACCCCGACGACGTGCAGGTGGCCTCCCGCAACCTGCGCCGGGGGCGTGTGCTGGAGGTCCGGGTCCACCCCGACGACCTCGGCAAGGTGATCGGCCGCAACGGCCGCACCGCTCGCGCCCTGCGGACCGTCGTGGGTGCCATCGGCGGCCGCGGGATCCGGGTCGACCTGGTCGACGTGGACCACGTCCGCTGAGCAGTTGAACACCGGCGCGGGCCGGGGAGGGCTACGGCCCGCCCCGGCCCGCAGCCGTTTCCCGGGACACTCGGGAAACGGCGCACAGGAAACCTCGGGAAACGAAGGAAAGGCAACAGGAGTGCAGCTCGTAGTCGCGCGGATCGGCCGCGCCCACGGGATCAAGGGCGAGGTCACCGTCGAGGTGCGGACCGACGAGCCGGAGCTGCGGCTCGCCCCCGGGGCCGTACTCGCCACCGACCCGGCCGCCACCGGCCCGCTCACCATCGAGACCGGCCGGGTGCACAGCGGCCGGCTGCTGCTGCGCTTCGCCGGGGTCAGCGACCGCACCGGCGCCGAGGCGCTGCGCAACACCCTGCTGATCGCCGACGTCGACCCCGACGAACGTCCCGAGGACGACGAGGAGTTCTACGACCACCAGCTGATCGACCTGGACGTGGTGCTCGCCGACGGCACCGCGATCGGCCGGATCACCGAGATCTCCCATCTGCCCTCCCAGGACCTGTTCGTGGTCGAACGGCCGGACGGCACCGAGGTGATGATCCCGTTCGTGGAGGAGATCGTCAGCGAGATCGACCTGGACGGGCAGCGGGCCGTGATCACCCCACCGCCCGGACTGATCGACGACCGCGCCGAGATCGCCACCGCCCGCGGGGACGACGGCGGCGAGGGTGCCGAGGACGGGACCCGATGAGGCTCGACGTCGTCACGATCTTCCCCGAGTACCTGGAACCGCTGAACGTCTCGCTCGTCGGCAAGGCCCGCGCCCGCGGCAGCCTCGACGTCCGGGTGCACGACCTGCGGCAGTGGACCTACGACCGGCACAACACGGTCGACGACACCCCCTACGGCGGCGGCCCCGGCATGGTCATGAAGACCGAGCCCTGGGGGGACGCCCTGGACGACGTGCTGGCGGACGGCTACGAGGCCGGCGCCCACGGCCCCGCCCTGGTCGTGCCCACGCCCAGCGGCCGACCCTTCACCCAGGAACTGGCCGTGGAGCTGTCCACCCGGGCCTGGCTGGTCTTCACCCCGGCCCGCTACGAGGGCATCGACCGCCGGGTCACCGAGGAGTACGCCACCCGGATCCCGGTCTACGAGGTGTCCATCGGCGACTACGTCCTCGCCGGCGGCGAGGCCGCCGTACTGGTCGTCACCGAGGCCGTGGCCCGGCTGCTGCCCGGGGTGCTCGGCAACGCCGAGTCCCACCGCGACGACTCCTTCGCCCCCGGCGCCATGGCCAACCTGCTCGAAGGCCCCGTCTACACCAAGCCGCCGCGGTGGCGCGGCCGCGGTATCCCCGAGGTGCTGCTCAGCGGCCACCACGGCAAGATCGCCCGCTGGCGGCGCGACGAGGCCCTGGCCCGTACCGCCGCCCACCGCCCCGAGCTGCTGGAGCGCTGCGAGGCGTCCGCGTTCGACAAGAAGGACCGCGAGACGCTCTCCATCCTGGGCTGGTCCCCGGAACCGGGCGGCCGATTTTGGCGCAGGCCGAAGGCCGTGGAAGAATAGGCGGCTGTTGTGCGTCCGGCGTGCGCCCCTGCCACAGGGGGACACGACGCCCGTCCGACGCGGACAACTCCCCTGACGATGATCGCCGTGCGATCACGATGTACCGCTGATGACCTGTGGCATCAGCGAGGAAGCAGACACACATGTCCCACCTGCTCGACTCCGTCGACGCCGCGTCGCTGCGCTCGGACGTCCCCGCGTTCCGCCCCGGTGACACCGTCAACGTGCACGTCCGCGTGATCGAGGGCAACCGCTCCCGTATCCAGCAGTTCAAGGGTGTCGTCATCCGCCGCCAGGGCGCGGGCGTCCGCGAGACCTTCACGGTCCGCAAGGTCTCCTTCTCCGTCGGCGTCGAGCGCACCTTCCCGGTGCACAGCCCGATCTTCGAGAAGATCGAGCTCGTGACCCGCGGTGACGTCCGCCGCGCCAAGCTGTACTACCTCCGTGAGCTGCGCGGCAAGGCCGCGAAGATCAAGGAGAAGCGCGACAACTGAGCCACCGGCTCGGTTCCGTACTCCGGCCCGGGACGGCCGCGCGCCGCGCGGTCCTCACGGCGGCGTTACGGCGGGGCCGGATAGCATCTGGCCCCGATGGACACCGAAGCACAGCACCCCGAGCGCGATCGCCCCTCCGGCAGGGAGGAGCGGTCGCGCTCGGCGTGTTCCGGGCCGTCCGCACCCGCCGAGGCAGGCGATGCCGAGGGTGACGAGGAGGGCGGGACGGCCGACGGGCGGGGGGCGGTCCTCCGCGGATGGCGCCGGCCCCTGCTGATCGCCGCGGCCTTCGCCGCCGTACTGCTGGGGGTGAGCCACTTCCTCGTCCAGCCGTTCCAGATCCCCAGCGGCTCGATGCGGCCGACGCTCCAGGTCGGCGACCGGGTGCTGGTCGACAAGCTGGCGTACGGCGGCGGTACGGCGCCCCGCCGCGGGGACGTCGTCGTCTTCGACGGCACCGGCTCCTTCCTCCGCGAGCCCCCGCCGGAGAACCCGGTCACCGGTCTGCTGCACGGGACCGCGGCCGCCCTCGGCCTTGCCGAACCGCCCGACACCCACTTCGTCAAGCGGGTGGTGGGCACCGGCGGCGACCGGGTGACCTGCTGCGACCCGGGGGGACGGCTGAAGGTGAACGGCGTGCCCGTACCGGAGGACTACCTCTTCCCCGGGGACGACCCGTCCCGGGTGCCGTTCGACATCGTGGTACCCGAGGGCTCCCTCTGGGTGATGGGCGACCACCGCAGCCAGTCCCGGGACTCCCGCGACCACCTCGGCGACCCCGGCGGCGGCACCGTACGGGTGGAGAAGGTCATCGGGCGCGCGGACTGGATCGGCTGGCCGCTGGGCCGCTGGTCCGCCCTGCGGCCCACGGACGCCTTCAGCGGCGTACCGTCCGCGCCGGCGGGAGGGGGACATGGGTAGCCGCGGCCGAGGCAGGCCGGGCAGCCACCGGGCCGACAACCGGCTGCCCACCGGCTCCCGCCCCACCGACGGCTCCCAGCAGGCCGGCGGCGGACGGCCGATGCCGGGACGGGCCGAACGCCGCAAGCTCGCCCGGAAGGTGAAGCGGCGCCGCCGGCGCTCGGCGGTCAAGGAGATCCCGCTGCTGATCACCGCGGCGCTGGTGATCGCCTTCGTGCTGAAGACCTTCCTGGTGCAGGCCTTCGTCATCCCCTCCGGCTCCATGGAGCAGACCATCCGGATCGACGACCGGGTGCTGGTGGACAAGCTCACCCCCTGGTTCGGCTCCCGGCCGGAGCGCGGGGACGTGGTGGTCTTCCGCGACCCCGGCGGCTGGCTCGCCCAGGAGCGGACCCCGGCCGAGAACGACCCGGTGGTCATCGCCAAGATCAAGGACGGCCTCGGCCTGATCGGGCTGCTGCCCTCGGACGACGAGCAGGACCTGATCAAGCGGGTGGTCGCGGTCGGCGGCGACACCGTCGCCTGCTGCGGCAAGGACGGGCGGGTCACGGTCAACGGCAAGCCGCTCGCCGAGCCGTACATCAACGCCGGGGACGCCCCCTCGACCATCCCGTTCGAGGTCAAGGTGCCGGCCGGGCGGATCTTCGTGCTCGGCGACCACCGGTCCGCCTCCGCGGACTCGCGGTTCCACCTGGACGAGCCGTTCCAGGGGACCGTCTCGGAGGACGACGTGGTCGGCCGGGCCGTGGTCATCGCGTGGCCGTTCTCCCACTGGCGCAGACTGGAGGAACCGGACACCTTCGCCACGGTGCCGGCCCCGCCGACCGGGACGGCGGCGGCGCCCGGCGCGTCGCATAGTGTGTCCCCGCTGAATGTGAACGGATTGACCGGACTCCCGACCCCTGCGGAACTCCCGCTCGTTATGGGAGTGGTGGGCCTGCCCCTGCTACGGGGTGGGCGGTTGCACGGATTGAGGAGTGGATGTGGGGGACTTGGCGGTAGGCGCACGTTCCGGACACGACGAGCCCGAGGAGCGGCCGCAGCGGTCCGGAGGGTCCTTCCCGCCCGGTTCCGGGCCGTCCGGGCCCGGCTCGTCCGGCACCGGGCCGGTCGACTCCGGACACCCGGGACGCCCGGGGCGTCCGGTGGGCGGCCTCCCTCCGGAGGTCCCGCCCGCTGACGGCGGCCACGCCGCCGGCGGCGGCTCCGGACACGGCGGTACGCCGGAGGAGGACGGCGAGTCCGGCGACGAGGGCCGCAGCGGCGGCAAGAAGCGGCAGCGCTCCTTCTGGAAGGAGCTGCCGCTGCTCATCGGTATCGCGCTGGTCCTGGCGCTGCTGATCAAGACCTTCCTGGTGCAGGCGTTCTCGATCCCCTCGGACTCGATGATGAACACCCTGCAGCGCGGCGACCGGGTGCTGGTCGACAAACTCACCCCCTGGTTCGGCTCCGAGCCCGAGCGCGGCGAGGTCGTCGTCTTCAACGACCCGGGCGGCTGGCTGGAGAGCCAGTCCGTGCCCGAGCCCAACGCCCTGCAGACGGTCCTCAGCGCCATCGGCCTGATGCCGTCCGCCAAGGAGCAGGACCTGATCAAGCGGGTCATCGCGGTCGGCGGCGACACGGTCAGCTGCAAGCGGGGCGGCAAGGTGATCGTCAACGGCAAGCCGCTGAACGAGGAGTCGTACATCTACCCCGGCTCCACCCCCTGCGACGACCAGCCGTTCGGGCCGATCAAGGTGCCCGAGGGCCGGATCTGGGTGATGGGCGACAACCGGCAGAACTCGCTGGACTCCCGCTACCACCAGGAGCTCCCGGGCAACGGCACGGTCGCCAACGACAAGGTCGTCGGCCGCGCCATCGTCGTCGCCTGGCCGGTCACCCGCTGGGCGACCCTCCCGGTGCCCGGCACCTTCGAGCAGCAGGGCCTCGCCGCGGCGGCCACCGCCGCCGCCCCCGGCGCCCTCGGACTGGCCGGCGCCATCCCGCTCGTCCTCTGGCGCCGCCGCACCCGCCGCACCGCCGAGCACTGACGTCCCTGCTCGCTCCCCCGGGGCCCGTCCACCGTGCGTGGGCGGGCCCCGGGGCGTGTGTGGACGGGCGGGGCTTCGGGGCAGTCGGCGGGCCCATGGCGTACCGCTCGGTAGGGGTACGCGGGTAGGGTGCCGTCCCAGATCGTCCGCCGTCCGGCGCCGGCCGCGCGGTTGCCCGCGGGTGACCGGCCCGGCTCGGCGGCTGTCCGTCCCACCGAGGGCGGAGGGTGTCGGTGTCGTGAGGCAGGGGAGCTCCGGATGAGCGGAAAGACCGTACGGACGGATCGCGGTCCCGGCCGTCTCGCGAGCGCCCTGTCGGGGCTGGTCGTGGCCCTCGGCTGCGTGCTCTTCCTCGGCGGCTTCGCCTGGGGCGCGGTCCTGTACCGGCCGTACACCGTCCCCACCGATTCCATGTCGCCGACCGTCGCCGCCGGGGACCGGGTGCTGGCCCAGCGCATCGACGGCACCGATGTCCGCCGCGGCGACGTGGTCGTCTTCAACGACCCGAACTGGGGCGACCTGCCGATGGTCAAGCGGGTCGTCGGAGTGGGCGGCGACACGGTGGCCTGCTGCGGCGCCGACGGCCGGCTCACCATCAACGGCAAGCCGGTCGACGAACCGTATCTGCGGGCGGGTGAGGCGGCCTCGCTGACCGAGTTCTCCGCCGCCGTCCCCGAGGGGAGGCTCTTCCTCCTCGGCGACGAGCGCAACGGCTCCCAGGACTCGCGGGTCCACCTCCAGGACGCCAGCCACGGCTCGGTGCCCCGGTCCGCGGTGACCGCCCGGGTGGACGCCGTGGCCTGGCCGCTCGGCTCCATGGTGGAGCGCCCGCAGGAGTTCGCCGCCCTGCCTGGCGGGATCTCCGAGCCGGGACCGGTGAAGCCGGTGGTGGCCGCGGTGGCCGTCGGCGCGGTGCTCGTCCTGGCCGGTGCCGCGGGACCGTCACTGGCACGCGCCCTCTCCGGCGGTGGGCGGGGCGCCGACCGGAAACGCCCGGCGCGCGGAAAGGCCCCCGCCGATGCCTGAGGCGCCGAGGCCCGAATCGACGTCGGAGTCCGAGCCGTCCGAGCCGTCCGAGCCCGCCGCCCTGCGCCAGGTGGCCCGGGTCGTGCTGCTCGACCCCGACGACCGGGTCCTGCTGCTGCACGGCCATGAGCCGGACGACCCGGCCACGACCTGGTGGTTCACCCCCGGTGGGGGAGTGGAGGGCGACGAGACCCGGGAGCAGGCCGCCGTACGGGAGCTGGCCGAGGAGACCGGCCTCGCCGGGGTGCGGCTGGGCCCGGTGGTGTGGCGCAGGGTCTGCTCCTTCCCGTTCGCCGGCCGTCGCTGGGACCAGGACGAGTGGTACTACCTGGCCCGCACCGACCGCACCGAGGTGGCGCTCGGCGACCTCACCGAGCTGGAGACCCGCAGTGTCGCGGGGCTGAGATGGTGGACCTCCGCCGAACTGTCCTCGACGCGTGAGACGGTGTACCCGACACGACTCGCCGGGCTGCTGCGCGCGCTGCTCGACGAGGGACCCCCCGAGCAACCGGTGGTCCTGCCCCCGGAAAACGTCTAGGGGCCCGGGGCACTGGCGCACAATGGGGGCACGCACGGCTGAAGGGGAACATGCCATGAGCGCCGAGGACCTCGAAAAGTACGAGACCGAGATGGAGCTGAAGCTCTACCGGGAGTACCGAGACGTCGTCGGTCTGTTCAAGTACGTGATCGAGACCGAGCGCCGCTTCTACCTCACCAACGACTACGAGATGCAGGTGCACTCGGTGCAGGGCGAGGTCTTCTTCGAGGTGTCCATGGCGGACGCCTGGGTCTGGGACATGTACCGGCCGGCCCGGTTCGTCAAGCAGGTGCGCGTACTGACCTTCAAGGACGTGAACATCGAGGAGCTCAACAAGAGCGACCTCGAACTGCCGGGCGGCTGATCCCGCACCTCACGCCCCCGGGCGGCGAGCCACCGCCACGCCCACCTGCCGTGCCCCCCGGCCGTCAACACCGCGCCCCCGGAATCGCCCCTCCGAGTGGCGCGGTGATCCACATTCCGCCGGTTGTCCACCGTCATCCGCCAAGATCCAACAATCCGCCACCGACCCGTCACAGTCGGTGGCGGAGGTGGTGCCGCAATGAACACGACGGGGGCACTGGGACGGTACGGCGAAGAGCTGGCCGTCCGCCGACTCACCGAGTCGGGCATGACCACGCTCGCCCGCAACTGGCGGTGCGGACGGACCGGCGAGATCGACATCGTGGCCCGGGACGGCGACACCCTCGTCGTCTGCGAGGTCAAGACCCGCAGAAGCGCACGGTACGAACACCCGCTCGCCGCCCTCACGGCCACCAAGGCGGACCGGCTGCGACGGCTCGCGGCCTGCTGGCTCGACCGGCACGGCGGCCCACCGCCCGGCGGCGTCCGCATCGACGCCATCGGCGTCCTGCTGCCCCGCCGCGGCACCCCCGTCGTCGACCATGTCCGCGGGGTGATCTGACATGGGCTTCGCCCGAGCCTGCTCCGTCGCCCTGGTCGGCGTCGAAGGCGTGGTCGTCGAGGTCCAGGCCGACCTGGAACCAGGTGTCCCCGCGTTCACCCTGGTCGGACTGCCCGACAAGAGCCTGGTGGAGAGCCGCGACCGAGTCCGCGCCGCCGTGGTCAACTCCGGCGCGGAGTGGCCGCAGAAGAAGCTGACCGTCGGCCTCAGCCCCGCCTCCGTACCCAAGAGCGGCTCCGGCTTCGACCTCGCCGTCGCCGCCGCGGTGCTCGGTGCCGCCGAACGTGTCGACCCCCGCGCCATCGCCGACCTCGTCCTCATCGGCGAGCTCGGCCTCGACGGCCGCGTCCGACCCGTACGCGGAATCCTCCCCGCCGTACTCGCCGCCGCCGAAGCCGGCTACCAGCACGTCGTCGTGCCCGAGCAGACCGCCGGAGAGGCCGCGCTCGTCCCCGGCGTCTCCGTCCTCGGCGTCCGCACCCTGCGCCAGCTCATCGCCGTGCTCGCCGACGAACCCGTGCCCGACGAGGAACCCGACCAACCAGGCCGGCCCGACGCCATGCTCGCCGGGCTGCTCGTCCCCGGCGCGGGCATCGGCACCGGGATCGCCCCCGCGCCGGGCGAAGGCCCCGACCTCGCCGACGTGGCCGGGCAGCACACCGCCAGGCGCGCCCTGGAGACCGCCGCCGCCGGCGGCCACCACCTCCTGCTGACCGGCCCACCCGGCGCCGGCAAGACCATGCTCGCTGAACGGCTCCCCGCCGTCCTGCCGCCCCTCACCCGGGCCGAAGCCCTGGAGGTCACCGCCGTCCACTCCGTCGCCGGCATCCTGCCGCCCGGCGAACCCCTGGTACGCCGCCCGCCCTACTGCGCCCCGCACCACTCGGCCACCATGCAGTCCCTGGTCGGCGGCGGGAACGGCACCCCCAGGCCCGGCGCCGTCTCCCTCGCCCACCGCGGCGTGCTCTTCCTCGACGAAGCGCCCGAATTTTCCGGAAAGGCCCTGGACGCGCTGCGCCAGCCGCTGGAGTCCGGCCATGTCGTCGTCGCCCGCAGCGCCGGCGTGGTCCGGCTGCCCGCCCGGTTTCTGATGGTGCTCGCCGCCAACCCGTGCCCCTGCGGCCGGCACACCCTGGTCGGCGCCGCCTGCGAATGCCCGGCCACCCTGGTCCGCCGCTACCAGGCCCGGCTGTCCGGCCCCCTGCTCGACCGGGTCGACCTCCGGGTGACCGTAGAGCCCGTCGACCGTGCCGACCTGCTCGGCCAGGGCGGCCGCGGAGAACCCACCACCGTCGTCGCCGCCCGCGTCCAGGAAGCCCGCGAGCGAGCGGCCGCCCGCCTCACCGGCACCCCCTGGCAGCTCAACGCCGAGGTCCCCGGCCATGAGCTGCGCACCCGCTGGCAGCCCGCCCCCGGCGCCCTCGCCGGCGCCGAACGCGACCTCGAACGGGGTCTGCTCACCGCCCGCGGACTGGACCGGATCCTCCGTGTCGCCTGGACCCTCGCCGATCTCGCCGGCCGCGACCGCCCCGGCCCCGCCGAGGTGAACCAGGCCCTGGAGCTACGTACCGGCGTCCCCCGGGGCGTCCCGGCGACCGGAGAGTTCCGATGACCGGCCTGCCGACCGGGGGAGCGGCGAGCGGGGGAGCGGGGAGCGAAAGCCCCGACGCCGCCACCCACGACCCCCGCCGGCACGAGCGCCGGGCCCGCGCCGCCCTCACCCGGGTCCTCGAACCCGGCGACGAACGAGCCGGGCAGTGGCTCGCCGACCTCGGGCCGGTGGAACTCCTGCGACGGCTCACCAGCCCCGCGTACCGCCACGACACCCTCCCCGGAGCCGGCGACCAACGGACCAGAGCACTGCGCGCCCTGGCCGCCCGGGCCGACCCCGCGCACGACCTCGCCACCGTGGCGTCCCACGGCGGGCGGTTCGTCATCCCCGGAGACCCCGAATGGCCCAGCCAGCTCGACGACCTCGGCCCCGCCCGCCCCATCGGCCTCTGGGTCCGCGGCGGACCGGACCTGCGCCGCTGGGCGCTGCGCTCCGTCGCCCTGGTCGGAGCACGCAGCTGCACCCCCTACGGAGCCCACACCGCCACCACCCTCGCGGCCGGGCTCGCCGAACACGGCTGGGTCGTCGTCTCCGGAGCCGCCTACGGCATCGACGGCGCCGCCCACCGCGGCGCCCTCGCCGCCGGCGGTGCGACCATCGCCGTACTCGCCTGCGGCACCGACGTCGCCTACCCCCGCGGCCACGCCGAACTGCTCGGCCGCATCGTCCGCCAAGGCCTGGTCATCGGCGAACTGCCACCCGGCGCACACCCCACCCGCAGCCGCTTCGTCCTGCGCAACCGGGTCATCGCCGCCCTCACCCGAGGCACCGTGGTGATCGAGGCCGCCCACCGCAGCGGCTCACTGGTCACCGCCCGCGCCGCACAGCGCATGGGCCGCCACACCATGGGTGTCCCCGGACCGGTCACCAGCGCCTACTCGGGAGGCGTCCACCAACTGCTGCGCGGCGGCGCCGTACTGGTCACCGACGCCCCGGACGTCATCGAACTCGTGGGCACCATCGGCGACGACCTCGCCCCCGACCGGCGCGGACCGGTGCTGCCCCGGGACCTCCTCGACCCGGAGTGCGCCCAGCTGCTGGAAGCCATGCCCGGCAGAGCCACCGACACCACCGCCCGAGACCTCGCGCACGCCCTGGGTACGCCGGTTGACGCCGCACTCGCCCGGCTGTACGAGCTTCACTCCCTCGGGTTCGTCGAACGGCACGACGACCGCTGGCGGCTCACCGCACGCCCCGCGCGCCACGCCGACACCCGGCGAGGCGGTGCTTGACCAGGGGCATTCGGGTGACAGGCTGCCCGTGATGACCTCCGTACCCGCCCCGGAGGCCCCTGGCCGGGTGGTCCCCGCGCGGACCACCCGCGGGGCCCCATTCGAAGATGCGGCCGACGCCATACCCGCCCGGGCCACCGAGCCGACGTCCTTCGCGCAAAGCGATCCCGCAGTCACGCTACGCTCACAAGGTCGGCCCCCGAGGCCGACCACCCCCACCCCCGCGAAATCCTCCCTCCCCGCACACCGGCTCCGCCCACCCGCTCCAGCAGAACGGCTCACAGCGACGCATGCCCCAGCACACCTCCGGGTCAGACCGCGCGGCAGTGCCCCCCGCTGCCCGGGGCACCTCCTCCCGGCGCGCCGTGCATCCGCCCGCTCCCCCCTCCCCGCCCGCCCCTCCACCCCCACCCCCCACCTCGCTCGACCAGCTGTGGCGGTCGTACAAGGACACGGGTGACGAGCGGCTCCGGGAGCAGCTGATCCTGCACTACTCCCCGCTGGTGAAATACGTGGCCGGCCGGGTCAGCGTCGGACTGCCGTCCAACGTCGAGCAGGCCGACTTCGTCTCGTCCGGGGTCTTCGGGCTCATCGACGCGATCGAGAAGTTCGACATCGAACGGGCCATCAAGTTCGAGACCTACGCCATCACCCGTATCCGCGGCGCGATGATCGACGAACTGCGCGCCCTGGACTGGATCCCGCGATCCGTACGGCAGAAGGCACGCGCCGTCGAACGCGCCTACGCGACCCTGGAAGCCCGTCTGCGGCGCACCCCCTCGGAAACCGAGGTCGCCACCGAGATGGGCATCGCACTGGAGGACCTGCACGCCGTTTTCAGCCAGCTCTCCCTGGCGAACGTGGTCGCCCTGGAAGAGCTGCTGCACGTCGGCGGCGAGGGCGGCGACCGGCTCAGCCTGATGGACACCCTGGAGGACACCGCCGCCGACAACCCGGTCGAGGTCGCCGAGGACCGCGAACTGCGCAGGCTGCTCGCCCGTGCCATCAACACCCTCCCGGAGCGGGAGAAGACCGTGGTCACGCTCTACTACTACGAGGGCCTCACCCTCGCCGAGATCGGCAATGTCCTCGGGGTCACCGAGAGCCGCGTCAGCCAGATCCACACCAAATCCGTCCTCCAGCTGCGGGCGAAGCTGGCCGACGTAGGACGCTGACGGCGAAGGGCCCGCCGTAGAGTGGTGGGGTGCCAAGGATTCGAGCGGCCTCCGTGGCCGAGCACCGGACCATGCAGCGCGGCGCCCTGCTGGACGCCGCGCGTTCCCTGCTGTCCGAAGGCGGGACGGAGGCGCTGACCTTCCCCGCCCTCGCCGAGCGCACCGGCCTCGCCCGGTCGTCCGTCTACGAGTACTTCCGCTCGCGCGCCGCCGTGGTCGAGGAGCTGTGCGCCGTCGACTTCCCCGTATGGGCCGCCGAGGTCGAGGCCGCGATGGAACGCTCCGCCGGCCCCGAGGGCAAGATCGAGGCGTACATCCGCCGCCAGCTCGAACTGGTCGGCGACCGCCGCCACCGGGCCGTCGTCGCCATCTCCGCGAGCGAACTGGACGCGGGCGCCCGCGAGAAGATCCGCGCCGCCCACGGCGGGCTGGTCGCGATGATCGTCGAAGCCCTGGCCGAACTGGGCCACGAACAGCCCCGCCTCGCCGCGATGCTCCTCCAGGGCATCGTGGACGCCGCCGCCCGCCGCGTCGAACTGGGCGCTGCGGAGGTCCCCGCCGCCATCGCCGACTCCGCCGTCGCCCTAGCCCTCCACGGCGTAAGCCGCCACCCCGGCTAGCCCACCCCGCCCTGCCCCACCAAAGCAACCCAGGCCCCGCCCGCCTGCCGGTGCGCGCGCAGGCTTCCGCATGTGCCTGCCCCACACTCGCCGCCCCGCCTCCGCCACACCGCCCCGGCGACACCGCCCCTGAGCTTGGACCGGGCCTGCCCATCGGCGCCCCACGCCTGCACCCACCTCAACACCCCTAACCTCAGCCCCGACCTTTGGGGGGCCCTCCCCCGATGGCGGCCTCGACCGTCCACCGGCCCTCGCCGGAGTCCTGGGCGAAGCCGCGCAGCTGCTCCA
>NZ_JBEYXH010000037.1:0-77898 GCF_040644755.1 Streptomyces sp. NPDC046887 | reverse complement strand
CTGCAGGGGGGACCCTGTGGGAGAGTAGGACACCGCCGAACAATTGTTGTGGGAAAGCCCCGTACCGGGTATCGGTACGGGGCTTTTCTGCGTTTAGGGGGATCTTTGAGACCTGGATAACGTTGACCAGCTCGACGGTGGCGGTGAACATCGGGGCATGGAACACGTGATACGTCCGGTGCGTGCGGACGAGTGGCGTCAGGCCCGTGACTTCCGGCTGGACTCGCTGCGGGATCCGGCGGCGTCCGTTGCCTTTCTCGATACGTACGAGGAGGCGGTGAGCCGTCCAGATGTCTGGTGGCAGGAGCGGACCGCGGGGGTGGCGGAGGGCGGGGGCCTGAAGCGCCAGTTCGTGGCCGAGACGTCGGCGGGGGAGTGGGTGGGGAGCCTGGCGGTTCTGGTGGAGCGTGCCGGGGCTGAGGCGGTGTTCGGGGCGCGGCCGCTGGTCGATCAGGCGCATGTGGTCGGGGTCTTCGTACGTCCTGCGGCTCGCGGGCGGGGAGTGACCGAGGCCCTGTTCCAGGCGGGTGTGGAGTGGGCGTGGTCGTTGGAGTTGCCGCCGGTCGAGCGCGGTGAGGGGGCCGAGGGCGGGGCTTCGCGGATCGAGCGCGTACGGCTCTATGTGCACGAGCGGAACGGGCGGGCGGAGGCGTTCTACCGGAAGGTGGGCTTTCTGCCGTCGGGGGACGGTCTGCCGGCGGCCGGGGACGCCAGTGGGGCGCTGGAGTTGGAGTACGAGGTGCTACGGCCTACGGGTGTCTGAAGGCGGCGGGGGCAGGGCCTTCGCGGGGGAGGCCGTCGAGTCGGCCGTCGGGCCAGCGGTCGCGGGCCTGCTCGGGGGAGCGGAGCAGGGCGGTGGTGGGCAGACCGATGGTGGTGCCGGCGGCGAGGAGCTGCGGGAGGTCCGGCAGCGGGGCCACCGCGGCGATGTCGTCCAGGACCAGCGTCAGTGGTGGGTCGAGCCGACCGTCGGATGACCGTGCGGCCATGCGGCGGCCGTGCTCGACCACGTCTGCGACGAGCGCGGTCAGCAGCGGCATCGCGCCCGGGCGGGTGCGGCCGTCCTCGATGGCCTCGCCCACCACGTAGAGGCTTCCCCCTTCGGAGGCGAAGGAATCCAGCGCGAGGGTGTCGGTTCGGTTGGGGGTGCAGGCCTCGCGGATGTGGACAGTGGAGAGCGCGGCCAGCGTACGGGCCGTCAGGGCGAGGGCTGCGTCCCGGCGTTCGGGGTGGGCGGTGAGCGCCGCCTCCAGCAGGCCGGCGTGGCCGTGGGCGGCCTTGGGGTGGGTGCGCAGGATGCGTACCGGCTCATGCGCTCCGCTGTTCTGGGCCCAGCGGTGGAGCTGGCGGAAGGGCCGGCCGTCGACGGCGGCCGCGTGCAGCCAGCAGCGGAGCAGGGTCTCGGCGGTGTCCGCGGTCGCCTCGTCGATACGGGCCCGCGGGCGGGTGGGGGCGAGCAGCGCGCGGGCGCGGGCCTGGGCGGTGGCGGGGTCCTCGCAGCCGGTGGTCGGTGACCAGTGCAGGCGGTCCGGTGAGTCGCACAGGTGCCCCGGATCGTAGAGGAGTACCGGCCCCAGTTTGGCGCGGGCGTCCTTGGTGGCGGCCCACAGGGCGGGGCTGGAGGTGACGACGAGGACGGCGCCTTCGGCGTCCTGGACGGCCGTGCGGGCGAGAGCCAGGCGGGTCTCGGCGGAGCCGTAGTGGAGGGGAGTGAGGGAGGTCGGCGAGGTCGGGGAGGACGAGGAGGCCGCTGGGGCCGGGACGGCCGGTGGCGGGGACGGGGCCTGGGGCGGTGTGAATGGTGGGGGTGTGGGGGCCGGGGGTGCTTCGTAGACGGGTTCGTGAGGGGCGGGTGGGTCAGCGGGTGTTGTGGCGCGGTGGCGGCGTAGGGCGCGCCAGCGGGCCAGGGTGCCGAGGACGAAGATGGTGAGGACGACCAGCACCATCAGCTGGCCGATGAACAGGCCCCAGAAGAGTCCGTAGCCGGAGAGTTCGGCGGGTGGGGTTGCGGGCCAGGCGGCGGGGAGGTTGTGGGGCTGGGAGGCCAGGGCGCGTATGGCGTCGGGGGTGCCGGCGTAGGTGATCCCGGTCGGCCAGGAGCCGTGGGCGAACAGGGCGGAGAGGCCGGTGGAGGTGTAGACCAGGACGGTCAGGCTGAGGAGGAAGGCGATCAGGCCGATGAGGAGGCCGTCCGGGATGCCGCCCTGGGGAGAAGGGGACGGGGAGGAGGGCGGTGGGGTGTGTCGTCGGGTCATGGGCGGGTCCCCGGTTCGGGCTGGGTGGGCAGGAGGGTGGGCGGAGGCCCGCTCCGGTGGCTTACGCCACGGTGGAGCGGGAGGCCTCGTCCATCTGCTGCTCGATGAAGGCGGCGCGTTGCTCCGCCTCCCATTCGGCGGCCCGGATCTCCTCGGGGAGGTGGTCGTCGGTGAACTCGGTGGGGTCGGAGGCCTCGGTCATGGCTCGGTCGGTGTAGACGAGGGGGCGTTCGGCCTCGGTGATGAGGTGTTTGACGACCTGGACATTGCCGTTGACGTCCCAGACGGCGATGCCGGGGGTGAGGGTGGGGATGATCTCCACGGCCCAGCGGGGCAGGCCGAGGACGCGGCCGGTGGCGCGGGCCTCGTCGGCCTTCTGGGCGTAGATCGTCCTGGTGGAGGCCATCTTGAGGATGGCGGCGGCCTCCTTGGCGGCGGCGCCGTCGACCACGTCGGAGAGGTGGTGGACGACGGCGACGAAGGAGAGGCCGAGGCGGCGGCCGAACTTCAGCAGCCGCTGGAAGAGCTGGGCGACGAAGGGGCTGTTGATGATGTGCCAGGCCTCTTCGACCAGGAAGATGCGCTTCTTCCGGTCGGGGCGGATCCAGGTGTGCTCCAGCCAGACGCCGACGATCGCCATCAGGATGGGCATGGCGATGGAGTTGCGGTCGATATGGGAGAGGTCGAAGACGATGAGCGGGGCGTCCAGGTCGATGCCGACGGTGGTGGGGCCGTCGAACATGCCGCGCAGGTCGCCGTCGACCAGCCGGTCCAGGACGAGGGCGACATCCAGGCCCCAGGCCCGTACGTCGTCCAGGTCCACGTTCATCGCGGCGGCGGACTCCGGCTCGGGGTGGCGGAGCTGCTCGACGATGTCGGTGAGGACGGGCTGGCGGTTGGTGATGCTGGCGTTGACGTAGGCGTGGGCGACCTTGAGGGCGAAGCCGGAGCGTTCGTCCAGGCCGCGGCCCATGGCGACCTCGATGATGGTGCGCAGCAGGGCGAGCTGGCCGGTGGTGGTGATGGAGGGGTCGAGCGGGTTGAGCCGGATGCCGTCGTTGAGGGCGGCGGTCGGGTCGAGCCGGATGGGGGTTATCCCCAGCTCCTCGGCGATGAGGTTCCACTCGCCGACGCCGTCCTCGCCCTGGGCGTCCAGGACGACGACCTGGCGGTCGCGGAAGCGGAGCTGGCGCAGGACGTAGGTTTTCTCCAGGGCGGACTTGCCGTTGCCGGATTCGCCGAGGACCAGCCAGTGGGGGGCGGGCAGCTGCTGTCCGTACAGCTGGAACGGGTCGTAGATATAGCCCTTGCCGCTGTAGACCTCGCGGCCGATGATCACGCCGGAGTCGCCGAGGCCGGGGGCGGCGGTGGGCAGGTAGACGGCCTGGGCCTGGCCGGTGGAGGTGCGGACGGGCAGCCGGGTCGTCTCGACCTTCCCGAAGAGGAAGGCGGTGAAGGCCTCGGTGAGGACGGACAGCGGATCTCGCATCTGAGGTGGCCCCTTAGCGGCGGATGCCGGTGGCGAACGGAAGCGTGTTCACAAAGGCCCGGTGGTGCTCGCGGTCGCACCACTCCAGCTTGAGGTACGACTTGCCGGCCGAGGCCCGGATGGTCCGCTTGTCCCTGGCCAGGGCCTCGGGGGAGCGGGAGGACACCGTGATGTACCCGACGATGTTGACCCCGGCGGCGCCGCTGGCGAGGTCTTCACCCCGCTGGTCGAGCCGGCCGTGGGCGGCGATGTCGCGGGGGTCGACGGTGCGGTTCATCTTGGCGGCGCGGCTGGCCTCGGCCTCGTCGTTGGTCTTCTCGGTGAGCATCCGCTCGATGGCGATCTCGGTGGGTTCGAGGTCCATGGTGACGGCGACGGTGCGGATCACGTCCGGGGTGTGGACGAGGAGCGGGGCGAGGAAGTTGACGCCGACGGGGGTCATCGGCCACTCCTTGACCCAGGCGGTGGCGTGGCACCAGGGGGCGCGGGTGGTGGACTCGCGGGTCTTGGCCTGGAGGTAGGTGGGCTGGACCGCGTCGAGCTCGGCGGGCCAGGCGTTGCGCCGGGTCATGGCCTGGATGTGGTCGATGGGATGGTCCGGGTCGTACATGGAGTGGACCAGGGAGGCGAGCCGGCTCTGGCCCAGCGGCTGGCGGACTCGGATGTCGGCCTCGGCGAGGCGGGCGCAGATGTCGGTGAGCTCGCGGGCCATGACGACGGCGAGTCCGGCGTCCTTGTCGAGCTTGCGGGTGCCGGCGGCCTGGCGGGCGGCGCGGGCCATCGCGTTGGCCTCGGCGGCCAGTTCGCGGGTGTAGTGCATACAGGCGACCAGGTAGGCGCGGTGCTGCTCGCTGCTGGTGGACACCATGGACTGGAGCTGGTCGTAGGACTCGCGCAGCCAGCGGGGTGAGGTGGTGTCGCCGCGCTGGGCGACGTCCTTGGCGTGGGCGTCGGGGTCGGCGGGCAGGGTGCGGGCGAGCATCTGCAGGCGGGTGACGAAGCCGTCGCCGTTGGCCACGTGCTTGAGCAGGGTTCCGAAGCGGTCGACCAGGGCTTCCTGGTCCTCGCTGTCGCGCAGGCCGACGCCGGGGCCCTCGATCTCGATGGCGGCGGTGACGGTGCGCCGGTCGGCGTGGAGCAGGACGGCGATCTCGTCCGGGCCGAAGGGGGCGGAGAGCCAGCTGATGCGGCCGATGCCGGGCGGCGGGCCGATCTCGACCTCGCGGCCGTCGAGTGCGGTGCCGGCCTCCATGGCGGAGGAGCGGTAGAGGGTGCCGGTGCGCAGGGTGCGCTTGAAGCTGCGGTTGACCTCGAACCACTTGTAGAAGGTGCGGCCGCGGTAGGGGACGTAGACGGCGGCCAGCGCCAGCATGGGGAAGCCGGCGAGGGCGACGATGCGCAGCGAGAGCAGGGGGATGAGCAGGCCGCTCATCATGCCGAGGAACGCTCCGGCGATGATGAGGGTGATCTCGCCGGTCTCGCGGTTCTTGCCGACGATCGCGTTCGGCCGGGCGCGGCCGATGAGATACGTGCGGCGGGGCGTGAGCGGGTGGGACTGGGTCGTCAACGCCCTGCACCTCCTGTGGTTCCTGTGCTGCTGCTCTTACCGCCGGTGGGGCCGCCGGTGTTGCCGGTGCGGTGGCTGTGGGGGGTGCCGATGGTGCCGCCGGGGTTGCGGGGGGGCGGGGCTCCGATGCCGCCGGTGCCGGTGCCTCCGCTGGGGCTGTTGCCGCCGGTGGATCCGCTGGTGGGGGTGCGGCTGCTGTGGGCCGCCATGCCGCCGGAGGCCTGGTTGCTGGGGACGGCGCCGCCTCCGCCGCCGCCCTGCTGGTGGGAGCGGCTGCTGTGGGTCTTGATGCCCTGGGAGACCAGGGCGGCCGGGGAGGAGATCACGGCGGCGGCCTGGGAGCCGTCGGTGGCCTGCTTGCGGTTGGTGCGGGCGGCGGCGATCTCGTCGCCGAAGCCGGGGACGAACCGGTAGATCATCGCGGAGGCGAAGATGGCCAGCAGGATGATGGCGAGGCCGGAGACGACGGCGGAGAAGGCGTCGGGGCCCTCGTCGCCGGAGAGGGCGCCGGCCAGGCCGAGGACGATGACGATGACCGGTTTGACCAGGATGACGGCGATCATGATGCCGGCCCAGCGGCGGACGTGGCCCCACATGTTCTTGTCGACCAGGCCGGCGTAGACGACGGTGCCGAGCAGGGCGCCGACGTAGAGCAGGGCGGCCCGGATGACGAGTTCCAGCCAGAGGACGCCCGCGGCGAGGATCGAGACGAGCGAGACGACGATCAGCATGATCGGTCCGCCGCCGATGTCGTCGCCCTTCTTCAGGGCTTCGGCGAAGGAGCCGAAGAAGGCGTCGGTCTGGCCGCCGGTGCCCTTGGCGATGACCTCGGTGATGCCGTCGGTGGCGGAGACCACGGTGTAGAGGATCAGCGGGGTGAAGGCGGAGGCCAGGACGGTCAGCCAGAGGAAGCCGATGGCCTCGGAGAGGGCGGTGGAGAGGGGGACGCCGCGGATGGCGCGCTTGGCGACGGCCAGCAGCCACAGGACGAGGGTGAGGACGGTGGAGGCGGCGAAGACGATCGCGTACTGCTGGAGGAAGGCGGTGTTGGTGAAGTCGACCTCGGCGGTGCCGGTGACGGCCTTGCTGAGCTTCTCCACGATCCACGCGGCGGCGTCGGCGCAGCCCTTGGCGAGGGAGCCGAGGGGGTCGAGGGCGGAGGTGGGGTCTTGGAGGGGGGAGCGGGAGGTGCGACCCGTGCCGGCCCCGCTGTCGTCCCCGAGGCAGCGGTCCCTTGACGCGCCGACCAGCAGATCGCAGGCGTTGTTGCTGGGGCTGGGGGACGGTGCCGGGGCGGAGGGCGTCGGCGTGGGCGCCGCGGCGGCCCGGGAGGCGGCGGCGAACAGGGCCGCCTGTACCGCGACGACCGCCCCGAGGGCGGACCAGGTGCGAGGGCTACCGCGCATAGGTGAAGCCTCCGTATCCGGCGACGGCATCGGCGATCTCGTCCGAGGTGGCGGCGCGGTTGTCACCGTTGACCGGTGTGGGGCCCTCCTTCTGGCTGGAGGAGGCGACCTTCCAGTCGCCGCCGACCCAGGTCAGCTTCTCGGTGAGGGTGAACCAGTTGTGGGTGACGGGCCGGGTGGAGTCGTCGCCCGCCAGCCCGACGAGCCCGGTGCACCACACCTCCACGGTGGCCTTGTCACCGGTGATGTCGACGACCTTGGTGCCGACCGGGATGGTCCGGGAGACGAAGGTGCTGCCCTCGGGGGCGGAACCGTCCTCGCCGAGCCCGACGCTGCTGAGCAGGGTGGCGGAGTAGGCCTTGTCCATCCGGTCGGCCAAGTCCTCGGCGACCGCCGGGTCGTGGACGGCGCGCACGATGGCGCGCCGGCTGTCGCGCTGGAACATGGCGTCCGAGCCGAGTGCCACCGCGTAGTTCGCCGCCGCGCTCTGGGCGCCCTGTTCGTCGCGGGCGAAGCCGGCGGGGAGGGGGCCGTTCTTGCCGGTGACCGGGGGGACGCCGGTGGGGGCGGTGGGGTTGGTACGGGGGGCGGCGGCGTCGGTGCCGTCGTCACCGCCGCCGCCGGAGCCCCGGTTGGCGAAGGCGATCGCGGCGATCAGCAGCACGACCACGCCCACGACCGTGATGAGGGAGCGGGAGGCGCGGGGGGTGCGGCGGGGGGTGCCGTAGGCGTCGGGGGAGCCGGTGTCGGGCAGTCGGGTGCGGGTCTGCCCCGTGCCGCCTCCCCGGCCGCCGAGGCCGCCGTGCTCGTCGCCGAGGCTCATGACGGGAACGCCCCCTCATCCGGTTGCGGTTCGTTGTGGTGACTGGACATGTGGAGCGAGCGGTTCGGGGAGGGCGGCCCACCGTGGGGCGCGGGCTAGACGGCCATTCCGTACACGATGGTGAAGAGCGTTCCCAGGGAGCCGATGATGAAGACGCCGGTCAGCCCGGCGACGATCAGGCCCTTGCCCTGCTCCGCGCTGAAGGTGTCCCGCAGCGCGGTCGCCCCGATGCGCTGCTTGGCCGCGCCCCAGATCGCGATGCCGAGGCACAGCAGGATGGCGACGGCCATCACCACCTCGATCATCACGCGGGCCTCGTTGCCCAGGCCTCCGAAGGGACCCCAGTTGGGGGCGATTCCTCCGATGATGGTGGTGATATCGCCCTTTTCGGCCGCCAGGTACATGTAACTCACCGCCCCTGTTGGGTAGTTCGTCGCCCCTGCCCCATGGCACGGGTCACCGCACTATCTTCGCTGATGAAACCGCCCAGGTGCGCCGACTTGGCTGGTCTCTTTACCCGATCCCCGCACATATGACCGATCCGGCCCCGCTGACCTGCGACGGGAGAGGTTCGGGAGTATGCATGGACGCGTATGGTCACTCTGTGTATCACGCACAGTGACTTTGGGCAATGACTGTCGTTGGTTCACCTTGGGCCATATGCGCGCGGCCCCTGCCGCAGCCATGGTGCGCCAGTGGCCCGCGCCCGTCCAGCGCCCCTCTGCTGAGGGAGGGTCAGTGAGGGGGGCAGGGGAGCGGGAGGGCGCACCGGCGGGCCCGGGTGCCGGTGCGGAAGTCGCCGAAGGGGCGTCAGGGGCGCACAGACGGTCGTACGTTGGCGGGATGACGGAGATGACCGGTACGGCATCGCGGATCGACAGCAGCCGACCGCACACCGCGCGCATCTGGAACTACTGGACCGGCGGCAAGGACTACTACCCGGTCGACAAGGAGGCCGGCGACCGGATACGCGAGCTGCACCCCGGGATCGGCGACTACGCCCGGGCCGACCGGCTCTTCCTCGGACGGGCCGTGCGCCACCTGGCGGGAACCGCCGGCATCCGGCAGTTCCTCGACATCGGCACCGGGCTGCCCAGCGCCGACAACACCCATGAGGTCGCCCAGCGGATAGCCCCCGAGGCGCGGGTGGTGTACGTGGACAACGACCCGCTGGTGCTCACCCACGCCCGCGCGCTGCTGGTCGGCACCCCCGAGGGGCGCACCGACTACCTGGACGCCGATCTGCGGGACGTGGACGCCGTCCTGGCGGCGGCGGGGCGGACCCTGGACCTGGACCGGCCGGTGGCGCTGATGCTGCTCGGGGTGGTCATCTTCGTCGAGGACGACGCGGAGTCGTACGCGGTGGTGCGGCGGCTGATGGCCGCGCTGGCACCCGGCAGCCATCTGGTGCTCTCGCACACCGTGCGCCATCCGGAGATGCCCGACGTGGACGCGGCGGTGGCCTTCTGGAACGAGCACGGCACCCCGAGGCTCACCCAGCGCACCCCGGAGGCGGTCGCCCGGTACTTCGACGGCCTGGAGCTGCTGGATCCGGGGGTGGTCTCCTGCTCCCGCTGGCGGCCGGAGGCGGCCGGCCCGGCGGGCGAGGTGGCGATGTACGGGGGTGTGGGGCGCAAGCGGTGAAAGGGGGCGGCACCCGGGCGGGCGCGGCCGCGGCGGCACCCGGGCGCCGGGCGCGGTCGGGGCGGCACCCGGGCAGGACGGCCGCATCGGGTCCCGTCGGGCGGCGGTGCGGGGCCGGGTAGGGCGGCCGCATCAGGTCCCGTCGGGCGGCGGTACGGGGCCGGGCGGGGCGCCGCACCGGGCGTCGGGACCCGCCGGGCGGCGGCGGTGCGGGGCCGGGAGGGGCGGACACATCCGGTCGGACCTGTCGTGCGCCTCCACGGGCGGGGCGGTGGAACCTACACTGGCGCCGGGGCGCACGGCCCCGCCGTATAGGGGTGGTTGACGGTGCGTAAGGCGTTGCTGGTGACCGGGATCTCGGTCGGCGTCTGCCTGAGCTTCGTCGCGCTGCTGGTGGTCGGGACGTACTCCGCCGCCGCCGGGCTGCTCGGCGGGGCCGGGGCGGGTGTCGCCGGGGCGGTGGGACTGGCCAAGGGCGCCGTCCCGGCCGCGTACCAGCCGCTGGTGCAGAAGTGGGGCAACCTCTGCCCGGCGATCAACCCCGCGCTGCTCGCCGCCCAGCTCTACCAGGAGAGCGGCTGGAACCCGCGGGCGGTCAGCCCCGCCGACGCGCGCGGCATCGCCCAGTTCATCCCCGGCACCTGGGCGGCGCACGGGGTGGACGGCGACAGCGACGGCGACCGGGACATCTGGGACCCGGCGGACGCCATCCCCTCGGCCGCCTCGTACGACTGCGAACTGGCGAAGTACGTCAAGGACGTTCCCGGTGACACCACCAGCAACATGCTGGCCGCGTACAACGCCGGGGCCTACCGGGTGATAAGGGCGGGCGGTGTCCCGGCCATCAGCGAGACGCGCAACTACGTCAAGATCATCCGCAGTCTGGAGCAGAGCTTCGCCCGCCCGGTCGGCCGGGTGGAGCCGTCCCGCCAGGCGGCCGCGGCCATCTCCTTCGCCCAGTCCAAGCTCGGCACCCCCTATCTGTGGGGCGGCAACGGCACCCCCGAGCAGCAGGGCCGCTTCGACTGCTCCGGGCTCACCCAGGCCGCGTACCGGACCGTGGGGATCGAGCTACCCCGGGTGGCGAACGACCAGTACAACGCGGGCCCCCACCCGTCCCGCGAGGAGCTGCTCCCGGGTGATCTGGTCTTCTTCTCGGATGACCTGACGAACTCTCGGGCGATCCGGCACGTCGGGATGTACGTGGGCGGCGGTTACATGATCAACGCGCCGTTCACCGGAGCCGTCATCCGCTTCGACAAGATCGACACCCCCGACTACTTCGGGGCCACCCGGGTGACGGAAGATGGCGCGAAAGCGTTGCCGACAGAGCTGCCCGGCAGCGCCTGAGCTGGGACGACGCGTCACTCTTCGATAACGTCATGGTGATCGTTCCGTGGAGAGTGGAACGTCACCCTCCCCGGCGGCGTTGTCTTGTCCATGGGCGCATGGCGTTTCGCCATGGGCACAGGGCGCGTCACGGAACACGAGTGCAAGGGGTCGCGGCAGATGGCTGGACTCGCGTCGGACGGTTCGAACCCCGATGTAGGCCTGCTCTACGACATCAACGGCCTGACGGAGGGCACCCCTTCCTGGTTCGACCGCGCCATGGCGTTCACCGGTGAGTACGGCATCCTGATCGCCCTCGTCCTGCTGGTGCTCGGCTGCTGGTGGAGCGTGCGGCGGCGCGGTGGCGCCGAGGACTCGGTGGCGGCCGTCGCCGGGCTCGTCTGGGCCCCGCTGGCGGCCGGGGTGGCGCTGCTGGTCAACATCCCCATCCGCGGCTTCGTGGAGCGCCCACGGCCCTTCCTGGACCACCAGGGCCTTGAGGTCCTGGTCCCCGGCAAGACCGACTACTCCTTCGTCAGCGACCACGCCACCCTCGCGATGGCCCTGGCCGCCGGGCTGTTCGTGGCCCACCGCCGCTTCGGCCTCGCCGCCATCGGCCTCGCCCTGGCCGAGGGCTTCTGCCGGGTCTACCTGGGCGTGCACTACCCGACCGACGTGATCGGCGGCCTCGCCCTCGGTACGGCGGTGACGCTGCTGCTCGCCCCGGTCGCCCTCGCCCTGCTCACCCCGCTGGTCACCGCGGTGGCGCGCTCCGGACGGCTCGGCCGGCTGGTCCGGTCCCGGCGCGTGGCGGTACGGGAACGGGGCCTGGCGGTACCCCCGGTCACCGAGCAGTCGCCGCTCCCCGCCCCCGGCGCCGAGCCGGAGGAGAAGGGGCTGGCGGCCTGACACCGGCCGGGCGGCGCCCGATCGGCCGCTGAGGCGGGCTGATTTCTGAAACTGGCTGGATTCTTGCGCCGGCGAGGCGCCCGCCGGGGCGCGGTGGTGGTCAGCTCGCGGGGGGTCGGGGCGGCGGGACGGCGCCGGGCCGGGCGTGCCCGGCGGCGTCGGTGCGGGCGCGGTCGCGGGACCTCCGGGCCGGCCCCTGCCAGCCGCAGCCGCAGCGGGCGACGGAGAACGCGCCGTTCTCGGTGGTGGTGGTCTGGTGGTCCCCGTCGGTCTCGCGGCCGGAGGTACCGGAGGCAGGAGCCGGGGAAGCGGAAGCGGTCGGATCATGCGCGGGCACGGATCCACCGTACCGGGGCGGCGGCGCGCGTGACGGGCCGCCGGGGCGGTCGTTAAGCGGAGCGAGTGGGGGCCGTGCCGCACGGCTCCGGAGCGGACTTCGGGCGGGTCGACGAGGGTGCTCCGGACTCCGGGCTGCGCGGGACGGCTTCCGGCTTCGGCAGCGGCGGTACGGCGTTGGGGGTCGGCAGGCGATGGTGCAGCAGCACAGGCGCGGAGGCGGCGCGGTCGCCGTCACGGCCGCCGTGATGGGGGCGGTGGCCACCGGGTGCTCCGCGGCGGCGGACGCCACCCCCGGCCCGGACCCGGCCCAGGCCGTGCGTACCGCCCCCGAGGTGCTGGCCCGGGCCGGGACGTCCAAGGCGCGCACCTCCATGGAGATGGCGACCGGCGGCACCCGGGTCACCATCCGGGGCGAGGGCGCCTACGACTTCGCCACCGGGCACGGGCGGCTGAAGGTGGTGCTGCCGCGCGACCCCTCCGGCGCGGAGGGCCACCGCCCCATCACCGAACTGCTCGCCCCCGGCGCCCTCTACATGAAGAACCGCGGTGCGGGCGTGCCCGCCGACAAGTGGGTACGGCTGGACACCGCCGCCCTCTCCGACGGCAACCTGGTCACCGGCGGGGCCACCGACCCGGCCGCCGCCGCCGAACTGCTGCGCGGCGCACGGGGCGTGCGGCACATCGGCGAGGAGGAGCTGGCGGGCGTGCCGGTCACCCACTACCGGGGCGTCGCCGACCTGGGGCACGCCGCCCGGGCCGCCTCCCCCCGGCTGCGCGCCGTGCTCGCCGCAGCGGCGAAAGGGTTCACCAGGGACAGCGTCCCGTTCGACGCCTATCTGGACCGGGAGGGGCGGCTGCGCAAGGTCCGCCACCAGTTCAGCTTCGCCAACGAGGGGCGGACGGTGGCGGTGGCCTCCACCACCCTGCTCTACGAGTTCGGGGCCCCGGTCACCGTGGTGCTGCCGCCCGAGCGGGACATCTACACCGGCAAGGTCGGCATGTAAGGGGTGGAGGGGGCGGCGGCTCCCGGCGCGGGGCACGGCCCGGGTGGTCGGAAGAATGGTCCAGACGTGTCATGCGCGTACCGTGCCGTGCTCCCTACGCTGGGGAGCCGGAAGGGTCGCGCGACCGCGACCGCGGCCACGACCGGGGAACACTTCGCAGGAAGAGGTGATGTGCGTGCCACCGCCCAGCCCGACGACCGTCCAGGACCTCGTCGCCCTCGCCGAGATCGACCTGTGCGGCGAGCTGATGATCGCCGCCTCCGCATCGGACGGGGACCGGCTGAGTGCCGCGTGTATCGACGAGGTGCTGAACGTCATACCGGCGGCCCGCGGCGCCTCCGCGCCCTGAGGTGAGGCCGGGGAGGAAGAAGAAGGGGGAGGTCAGGTGCGCAGCAGGCGGGCGATGGCCTTGGTGGCCTCCTCGACCTTGGCGTCGATCTCGTCCCCGCCCTTGACGGCGGCGTCCGCGACGCAGTGCCGCAGATGCTCCTCCAGCAGCTGGAGCGCGAAGGACTGCAGGGCCTTGGTGGACGCGGAGACCTGGGTGAGGATGTCGATGCAGTAGACGTCCTCGGCGACCATCCGCTGAAGGCCCCGGATCTGGCCCTCGATCCGGCGCAGCCGCTTCAGGTGCTCGTCCTTCTGCTTGTGGTAGCCGTGCACCCCGTGGTCGTGGTCGGTCACCGGCCCGATCTCGCCGGTGGCAGCGGCGGGGGCGGAGGCGTCCGGGCCGGCCGCCGCCTCGTGATCGGTCACGGCGCCCGCACCGTCGGTCACACCCTCGGTGCTCCCGCCGTCCGGAAGGCCGGCCGCCTCGGTGGTCGTCATCGCGTCCTCCCGTTGTCCTGTAAGGGTTTACATACCCCTCGGGGGCATATGATACCGGCTGGTCGGAAAAGGTGGCCGGGGGGCGGTTCTGTTCACTGTGCCTGATGGGCGACACTGAACAACGCCGGTTAGCCGTGGCCGGATGATGCGCCTAGCATCAGCCTGACCGAACCCCATGCACCCCGAGGACCCCACGTGCGTTTTCGTCTGACCCCCAGGGAGACGAGCTTCTACGACATGTTCTCCGCGTCCGCGGACAACATCGTCACGGGCTCCAAGCTCCTGATGGAACTGCTCGGGGCGGACGCCTCCGCCCGGGCCGAGATCGCGGAGCGGATGCGGGCGGCGGAGCACGCGGGGGACGACGCGACCCACGCGATCTTCCACCAGTTGAACTCCTCCTTCATCACGCCGTTCGACCGCGAGGACATCTACGCCCTCGCCTCGTCGCTCGACGACATCATGGACTTCATGGAGGAGGCGGTCGACCTGGTCGTCCTCTACAACGTCAAGGAACTGCCCAAGGGCGTCGAGCAGCAGATCGAGGTGCTCGCCCGGGCCGCCGAGCTGACCGCCGAGGCCATGCCGCACCTGCGGACCATGGACAGCCTCACCGAGTACTGGATCGAGGTCAACCGGCTGGAGAACCAGGCGGACCAGATCCACCGCAAGCTGCTGGCCCACCTGTTCAACGGCAAGTACGACGCCATGGAGGTGCTGAAGCTCAAGCAGATCGTGGACGTGCTGGAGGAGGCCGCGGACGCCTTCGAGCACGTGGCCAACACGGTGGAGACCATCGCGGTCAAGGAGTCCTGAGCTTCGTGGACACCTTCGCGCTGATCGTGACCATCGGTGTCGCGCTCGGCTTCACCTACACCAACGGCTTCCACGACTCGGCGAACGCCATCGCCACCTCGGTCTCCACCCGGGCGCTGACCCCGCGGGCCGCGCTCGCCATGGCCGCGGTGATGAACCTCGCGGGCGCCTTCCTCGGCAGCGGCGTCGCCAAGACCGTCAGCGAGGGCCTGATCGAGACACCGCACGGGCGCAACGGGATGGGCATCCTGTTCGCCGCGCTGGTCGGCGCGATCGTCTGGAACCTGGTCACCTGGTACTTCGGGCTGCCCTCGTCCTCCTCGCACGCGCTCTTCGGCGGCATGGTCGGCGCGGCCCTCGCCGGCGGCACCGAGGTCATCTGGTCCGGCGTGCTGGACAAGATCGTCATCCCGATGTTCCTCTCCCCGGTGGTCGGCCTGATCGCCGGCTATCTGGTGATGTGCGCGATCCTGTGGATGTTCCGCAAGGCCAACCCACACAAGGCCAAGCGCGGCTTCCGGATAGCCCAGACCGTCTCGGCGGCCGGTATGGCTCTGGGCCACGGCCTCCAGGACGCCCAGAAGACCATGGGCATCGTGGTGATGGCCCTGGTCATCGCCGATGTCCAGGACGCAGGCGACGCCATCCCGATCTGGGTCAAGATCGCCTGTGCGGTGATGCTGTCGCTGGGTACGTACGCGGGCGGCTGGCGCATCATGCGCACCCTCGGCCGCAAGATCATCGAGCTGGACCCGCCGCAGGGCTTCGCCGCGGAGACCACCGGCGCCTCGATCATGTTCGGTTCGGCGTTCATCTTCCACGCCCCGATCTCCACCACCCATGTGATCACCTCCGCGATCATGGGCGTCGGCGCGACCAAGCGGGTCAACGCGGTCCGCTGGGGCGTGGCGAAGAACATCATCCTGGGCTGGTTCATCACCATGCCGGCCGCGGCCCTGGTCGCCGCGCTCAGCTACTTCGTGGTGCAGCTGCTCTTCGGCTGAGCCGCGTATCCCACGGGATACGAGAAGGGCCCGCCTCCCCGTTCGACGGGGGAGGCGGGCCCTCGGCCTATCCCCCGGTGTCCCCCGGGGGAAGGCCCGGCCTTGCGGTGGCACCGCCATGCAGCACCGCAGGGCGTCCGGCCCCACCGGGCACGCCGAGTGCGCGGCGTACCTGGTGAGGAGTGCGGGGATCAGCCGAAGCGGCCGGAGATGTAGTCCTCGGTCGCCTGGACCGACGGGTTGGAGAAGATCCGGTCGGTCTCGTCGATCTCGATCAGCTTGCCCGGCTGCCCCACGGCCGCCAGGTTGAAGAAGGCGGTACGGTCCGAGACCCGGGCCGCCTGCTGCATGTTGTGGGTCACGATGACGATCGTGAACCGCTCCTTCAGCTCGCTGATCAGGTCCTCGATGGCGAGGGTGGAGATCGGGTCGAGCGCCGAGCAGGGCTCGTCCATCAGCAGCACGTCCGGCTCGACCGCGATGGCGCGGGCGATGCACAGCCGCTGCTGCTGGCCGCCGGAGAGGCCGGAGCCCGGCTTGTTGAGGCGGTCCTTCACCTCGTCCCAGAGGTTGGCGCCCCGCAGCGAGCGCTCCACCACCCCGGCCAGCTCGTTCTTCTTGTAGGAGCCGTTCAGCCGGAGGCCGGCCGCCACGTTGTCGAAGATCGACATGGTGGGGAACGGGTTGGGGCGCTGGAAGACCATGCCGACCGTGCGGCGCACGGTGACCGGGTCCACGGAGGAGCCGTAGAGGTTCTCGTCGTCCAGCATCACCTTGCCCTCGACGCGCCCGCCCGGGGTCACCTCGTGCATCCGGTTCAGGGTGCGCAGGAAGGTGGACTTGCCGCAGCCGGAGGGGCCGATGAAGGCGGTCACGGAGCGGGGCTCGACGGTCATCGAGATGTCGTCGATCGCCTTGTGGGAGCCGTAGTACGCGGACAGTCCGCTGACGTCGATGCGCTTGGCCATTTCAATCACTACTTCCGGTGCCGGGTCAGCGGCTTGTCTTCGGGGCCTTCCAGCGGGCGATGCCGCGGGCCACCAGGTTGAGGATCATGACGAAGGCGATCAGCACCAGGGCGGCGGCCCAGGCCCGGTCGTAGGCGGCCACCTCACCGATCTTGTACTGCTCGTAGATGTAGAACGGCAGGGAGGACTGCTCGCCGGCGAACGGGTTGGTGTTGATCAGCTGGTTGCCGAAGACGACCAAGATGATCGGGGCCGTCTCACCCGCGATACGGGCGATCGCGAGCATCACACCGGTGGTGATGCCGCCGATCGCGGTGGGCAGCACCACCTTGAGGATCACCCGCCACTTGGGCACGCCCAGGGCGAGGGCCGCCTCGCGGAGCTCGTTGGGGACGAGCTTGAGCATCTCCTCGGTGGAGCGCACCACGACCGGGATCATCAGGATCGACAGGGCCAGGGCGCCCATCAGGCCGGACGGCTCGATGCCGGCGATCAGCATGATGGAGAGGATGAACAGACCGGCCACGATCGACGGGATACCGGTCATCACGTCCACGAAGAAGGTGACCGCCCGGGCCAGCGCGCCCCGGCCGTACTCGACCAGGTAGACGGCGGTCAGCAGGCCGATCGGGGCGGAGAGCACGGTGGCGATGCCGACCTGCTCCAGGGTGCCGATCAGCGCGTGGTAGACGCCGCCGGTGGCCTCCGAGCCGAGCACACCGGCCATGGAGTGGGAGAGGAAGTAGCCGTCCAGGCGCTCGACGCCGCGGCTGACCGTGGTCCACAGCAGCGAGACCAGCGGGACGACGGCGACCAGGAAGCAGACCCACACCACGCTGGTGGCGAGCCGGTCCTTGGCCTGGCGCTGGTTCTCCACGGCCGTGGTCACCGCGTACGACAGGGCCAGGAAGATCAGCGCGGAGAGCAGCCCCCACTGGGTGCGGCTGTGCCAGCCGGCGGCCAGCGAGACGCCGACGCCGAGGGCGATCGACACCGCGGCGAAGCCGAGGGGCGCGAGGCGGGGCAGCGAGCGGCTGCTGAGGCTGGAGCGCGCGGGAGGCGCGGGAGCGGGGCGGCGGTCCTTCAGACCGGTGGTGGCGTGGCTCATGCGTTGGCCCCCGAGTACTCCTTGCGGCGGGCGATGATCAGCCGGGCCGCGCCGTTGACCAGCAGGGTCAGGATGAACAGGACGAGGCCGGAGGCGATCAGGGCGTCCCGCCCGAACTCGTTGGCCTCGCCGAACTTGGCGGCGATGTTCTGGGCGAAGGTGCCGCCGCCCGGGTTGAGCAGGTGCAGCGAGATGAGGAAGTTCGGCGACAGGACCGTGGCGACGGCCATCGTCTCGCCGAGCGCCCGGCCCAGGCCCAGCATCGAGGCCGAGATGATGCCGGAGCGGCCGAAGGGCAGCACGGACAGCCGGATGACCTCCCAGCGGGTGGCGCCCAGGGCGAGGGCGGCCTCCTCGTTCATCTTGGGGACCTGGAGGAAGACCTCGCGGCTGACGCTGGTCACGATCGGCAGGATCATGATCGCCAGCAGGATGCCCACGGTGAACAGCGAGCGGGGGATGCCGACCTCGGTCTTCTCGAAGACGTAGGTCCAGCCGAAGAACTCGTCCAGCCAGGAGTTGAGGCCTTCGAGGTACGGGACGAGGACCAGGGCGCCCCAGATGCCGTAGATGATCGACGGCACGGCGGCCAGCAGGTCCACCACGTACGCGAGCGGCGCGGCCACCTTGCGCGGGGCGTAGTGCGAGATGAACAGGGCGATGCCGACGGCGATCGGGACCGCGATCACCATGGCGACGATCGAGCTGACGATCGTGCCGAAGAGGAGCACCGCGATGCCGAAGACCGGCGGGTCGCCGGCGGTGTTCCACTCGAAGGTGGTGAGGAAGTCGCCCTCGTTGTCGGAGAGCGCGATGACGGAGCGGTAGCTGAGGAACACGGCGATGGACGCCATGATCACCAGCAGCAGGATGCCCGAGCCCTTGGAGAGGCCCAGGAAGACCTTGTCGCCCAGGCGCCCGGTGGACCGGGAGCCGGGCCCCGGGACCGGCGGCGCCGGTGGGGTGTCTGTGGGTGTGGTGGAAGCCATGGTCTTTCCGGTCTGTGGGGAGGAGCGCGGGGCTCCCCTGGCGGCGGTGCACCGGATGGGCGGGTGGGACGGGGTACTGCGGGTGGAGCGGGGTACGGCCGGTGGCGGGCCGGCCCGGGGGAGCCTCCGGGCCGGCCCGCCGGCGGGGTTACAAGAGGCCCTTGACCGTCTCGCGGACCTTGGCGTTGATCTCGGCCGGGATGGGCGCGTAGCCCGCCTCGGTCAGGATCTTCTGGCCGTCCTCGGAGGCGGCGTAGCCCAGGAAGGACTTGACCGCGGAGAGGGTCTCCGGCTTGTTGCCCTTGTCGCAGACCACCTCGTAGGTGACCAGGACGATCGGGTAGGCGCCGTCCGCCTTGGTGGTGTAGTCCAGGCCGAGCGCCAGGTCCTTGCCGGTGCCCTTGATCTGGGCGGCGGCGATGGCCTTGGAGGCGTTCTCCGAGGTGGCCTGCACCGGGGCGGAGCCGCCGGTGTCGATGTCCACCGTGGTGATCCCCTGGGACTTGGCGTAGGAGAGCTCGAAGTAGCCGATCGCGCCGTCGACCTGCTTCACCTGGGCGGCGACACCGGAGGAACCGGAGGCCGCCTGGCCGCCGGGGGCCGGCCAGGCCTTCTCCGGCTCGTACTTCCAGGCGTCGGGGGCGGCGGCGCCCAGGTACTTGCCGAGGTTCTGCGTGGTGCCGGAGTCCTCGGAGCGGTGGAAGGCCTGGATCGCGGTGTCCGGCAGCTTCACACCCTCGTTGAGCTTGGCGATCGCCGGGTCGTTCCACTTCTTGATCTTCGAGTCGAAGATCTTGGCCAGCGTCGGCGCGTCCAGGGTGAGCTTGTCGACGCCCTCCAGGTGGAAGCCGATCGCGATCGGGCCGCCCACCATCGGCAGGTTGATGCCCTGGCCCGTCTTGCAGACCTTCTTGGACTCGGCGACCTCCTCGGGCTTCAGTGCCGAGTCGGAGCCGGCGAAGCCCACGGTGCCCTGGTTGAAGGCGACGATGCCCTCACCGGAGGACGAGGAGTTGTAGTTGACCTGCACCTGCGGGCAGGCGGCCAGGTAGTTCTTGACCCACAGGTCCATGGCGTTCTTCTGGGCACTGGAGCCCGAGGCGCGCAGCTGGCCCTTGGCGTCACCGCAGTCGACGTTGGAGGACGCGGTCGGCTTGGTGCCGCCGCTGTCGCCGCCGCCGGTGTTGTCGTCCGAACCGCACGCCGTGAGGACCAGGGCGCCGGAGACCACAAGGGCGCCGAGCGCGGCGGCGCGAAGCCCGTTCTTGCGCTGAAGCTTCACTTTCGGGTGTTCCTTCCAGAAGCCGCCGAGTCGGTTCGTCGGTACGGCGGCGTGCGTCGGGTGTGGGGTGGGAGCGGCCGTCTGCCGGTCCCTCCGGTACGGCCGAAATTAGGCAGATCAGGTGACGCCGCCGACGGAGGAGAGTGAACGGCGAGTGAACCGTGCCGGAATCCGTGGTGCGCGAATGTGTGTACGAGGGCGGGTGTACGAGGACGTGGGGCCCGCCCGGACCGGGGCACCCCCGCCGGCCCCCCACGGCCGCCGTCAGTCGTGGTCGAGGGCGCTGAGCAGGGCCGGGACGAGCGGGAGGTCGTGCGGGTAGCTCAGCCGCGCCCGGGCCTGGGCCGGCGGCAGCCAGACCACCCGGTCCACCTCCCGGTTCGGGGTGAACGCCCCGCCGGTCGCCTCCGCCTCCCAGTAGGCCACCTCCTTCGGGTGTCCCTTCGCGGTGTACCGGACCGTGGGCAGCCTGGCCCCCGGGCGGCAGTGGTGGCCGGTCTCCTCCAGCACCTCGCGCAGCGCCGTGCGCCGCGGCTCCTCGTCGCCCTCGGCCTTGCCCTTGGGGAAGGTCCAGTCGCCGTACTTCGGCCGGTGTACGAGGCACAGCTCCAGCTGCCCGGCGCGCCGCCGCCACAGCACACAGCCGGCGGCCAGCACCGTACGGGGCGGATCCGGGGCGGTCATGTGGCCACCGCCGTGCGCTGCCAGGCCCGCCGGAAGGCCAGCCGGGCCGCCTCCACCTCGTGCCGCTGGTCGGCGTGGAGCACCCCGAGCGCGTACGCGGTGGCCGGGGCGATCCGGGGGGTACGGGCCGCGGTGGCGGCCGCCGCGGCCGCCTCGGCGGCGTCCCGGTGCCGGTCCAGCGCCCGCCCCGCCTCGTACCGCACCGGCTCCTCGCCGCGCAGCTCCCGGGCGTACCGGTGCAGCCGCAGCAGCCGCCGCACCTGGTGCCAGGGCAGGTCCTGCTGCTCGCCGCCGACCACCGGGGCCATCGGCAGCCGGGCGACCGCGTCCAGCAGCCGCCGCTCGGCGTCCCGCGCGGGCCCGTCCAGGCCTCGTTCGGCGGGGCGGGCCCTGCCGCCCGCCGGGGTGAGCGGCACCTCGGAGACCAGCAGCGCCACCGCGTCGGCGACCGCGTGGAAGCGGGAGGAGCCGAAGGTCTGCAGGGCGGCGGAGTGGGCCCGGGTCCGGGCCAGGGTGAGCTGGCGCTCCAGCAGGGCGCCGGCCCGGGCGGCGCCGACCCCCATGGCCTCCCGGCCGCCCGCCACCGGTGTCCGCGGTCCGGGCAGCGCGGCGGAGGCGCCGGCGGCCCCTCCGGTGAGCCGGGTCAACGCGTCCACCAGCCGTACCAGTTGGGCGGTGCAGGCGTGCTCCTGGCCCACCACCCCGGAGAACCAGGCCAGCTCGGCGCGGAGCTGGTCCGCCCAGGCCGGGTCCAGCAGCGGCCGGAAGGTGTGCAGGGTGCCGCCGATCCGGCGGGCGGCGGCGCCCAGAGCCAGGGTGGCCTCCTCGGTGCCCGCGCTGTCCGCGCCGCGCTCGCGGTGCCGGCGCAGGGCCCGCAGGAAGTCCCCGGCGCGCGCGTGCAGATAACCGGTCAGCGCGTCCGAGGCGGTGGCGACGGGCGAGGCGGGTCCGCCCTCGGGTTCCGGGTCCGTACCCGTCGGCGTACCCGGGGGCCGGTGGTCAGGGTGTGGCACGTCGGCGCCTCCGCGCGTCGATCAGCATCTCCTGTACGTGCTTGAGCGGTGCGCCGTCGGCGTCGGTGGCATGCCGGGTCCACTCGCCGTCCGGGCCGAGGTGCCAGGAGGAGGTGGTGTCGGCCATACCGGCGTCGAACAGCCGGGTGAGCGAGGCGCGGTGCGCCGGGTCGGAGACCCGTACCAGCGCCTCGATCCGGCGGTCCAGGTTGCGGTGCATCATGTCGGCGCTGCCCAGCCAGACCTCGGGCTCGCCGCCGTTGCCGAAGGCGAAGATCCGGGAGTGCTCCAGGAAGCGGCCGAGGACCGAGCGCACCCGGATGTTCTCCGACAGCCCCGCCACCCCGGGCCGTACCGCGCAGATCCCGCGCACCCACACGTCCACCGGCACCCCGGCCTGCGAGGCGCGGTAGCAGGCGTCGATGACGGCCTCGTCCACCATGGAGTTGGCCTTGATCCGGACGTAGGCGGGGCGGCCGGCCCGGTGGTGGACGACCTCCTTGTTGATCCGGGAGACCAGCCCGTCTCGCAGCGACTTCGGGGCGACCAGCAGCCGGCGGTAGGTCTCCCGGCGGGAGTAGCCGGAGAGCCGGTTGAACAGGTCGGACAGGTCCGCCCCGACCTGCGGGTCGGCGGTGAGCAGCCCCAGGTCCTCGTAGAGCCGGGCGGTCTTGGGGTGGTAGTTGCCGGTGCCGACGTGCGAGTAGCGGCGCAGCACCTCGCCCTCCTGGCGGACCACCAGGGACAGCTTGCAGTGCGTCTTCAGGCCGACCAGGCCGTAGACCACATGGCAGCCGGCCTCCTCCAGCTTCCGCGCCCACTTGATGTTGGCCTGCTCGTCGAACCGGGCCTTGATCTCCACCAGGACCAGCACCTGCTTGCCGGACTCGGCGGCGTCGATCAGGGCGTCCACTATCGGCGAGTCGCCGGAGGTGCGGTACAGCGTCTGCTTGATGGCGAGCACGTCCGGGTCGGCGGCGGCCTGCTCCAGGAACGCCTGCACGGAGGTGGAGAAGGAGTCGTACGGGTGGTGCAGCAGCACGTCCCGCTCGCGCAGCGCGCCGAAGATGTCCGGCGCGGAGGCCGACTCGAACTCGGCGAGGTCGCGGTGGGTCCCGGCCACGAACTTCTTGTACTTCAGCTCCGGGCGGTCCAGCGACGCGATGCCGAACAGCCCGGTCAGGTCCAGCGGACCGGGCAGCGGGTAGACCTCGGCGTCGGACACCTTCAGCTCGCGGACCAGCAGGTCCAGCACGTACGGGTCGATGGACTCCTCGACCTCCAGCCGCACCGGCGGCCCGAAGCGGCGCCGCATCAGCTCCTTCTCCAGGGCCTGGAGGAGGTTCTCCGCGTCGTCTTCCTCGACCTCCAGGTCCTCGTTCCTGGTCACCCGGAACATGTGGTGCGCCAGCACCTCCATGCCGGGGAACAGCTCCTCCAGATGCGCGGCGATGACGTCCTCCAGCGGGACGTACCGCTGCGGGGAGGCCTCCAGGAAGCGGGTGAGCAGCGGCGGCACCTTCACCCGGGCGAAGTGCCGGTGGCCGCTGACCGGGTTGCGCACGACGACGGCCAGGTTGAGGGAGAGGCCGGAGATGTACGGGAAGGGGTGCGCCGGGTCCACGGCGAGCGGGGTGAGCACCGGGAAGATCTGCTGGCGGAACAGCGTGAAGAGCCGGGCCTGCTCCTTCTCGGTCAGCTCGGGCCAGCGGATCAGATGGATGGACTCGTCGGCCAGGGCCGGGGCCACGTCCTGCTGGAAGCAGGCGGCGTGCCGGGCCATGAGCTCGCGCGAGCGGGTCCAGATCAGGTCCAGCACCTCGCGCGGCTGGAGCCCGGAGGCGGACCGGGTGGCGACCCCGGTGGCGATCCGGCGCTTCAGCCCGGCGACCCGGACCATGAAGAACTCGTCCAGGTTGGAGGCGAAGATCGCCAGGAAGTTCGCCCGTTCGAGGAGCGGGGTCGCCGGGTCCTCGGCCAGCTCCAGCACCCGCTCGTTGAACGCCAGCCAGCTGCGCTCGCGGTCCAGGAAGCGGCCCTGCGGCAGCTCGGCGCCGTCCTCCTCGTACGCGTCGAGGTCGGCGTCCAGGTCGGGCGAGAGGCCCGGTGCGGAACCGGCGGCGACGGTGTGCGGCCGGTGCGCGGCGAGCGCGCCGACGGAGGGCTGGGCGGTGGCGGACGGGGCCGGGACCTGGACATCGGCGGGCTGCTGGCTCATGGCACCATTCTTCCGCGCCCGGGGCAGGTCAAGCGCGTCGGACGGCTCCGGGAGGTCCGGGGAGTCCGGGGCGGCCGAGGGGTCCGGGGGTCCGATGGCTCCCTCCCGGGGGGAAGCTCCTGTGCGGCGGGCGTGCGCATTCGCCGACGCTCGCATGGTCGTCTGAATGTCCGGTGACGGCGACATGACGCCTGGGTGCGGCGGGGTGTGTCCGCCGGGCCTCTTGTGGCAAGGGCCCCGGGTCCGTGGCCGCACCCCCGTGGCGGTCACGGACCCGGGGCCCGGTTCGTACGGCGTCAGCCGTGGAGTCGGCGCAGCACCCGGAAGGCGACGGCGACCGCGAGCGCGGCGAGGGCGAGCAGGATGCCGGACTCGACGAGCTGGAGGGGCCAGTAGTGGCTCTCCGGGTGGTAGTCGACGAAGGGCGTGACGCCGCCCCGGGCCCGCATGCAGTCGACGTAGCTCTCCGGCGCGGTGAAGCAAGTCTCCCGGGTGATCCGCTCGCCCGAGGCGGTGAGCATGCCGTCCCGCACCGGCCACGCCGCTCCGGAGCCGAGGCCGAGCGCCTCCCGGCCGGTCAGCGTCCGGCTGGGCCACAGCCAGGGGTGGGCCTGGTACAGGGCGATGAGCACCGCGCCGACCGCGAGTGCGGCCACCGCCATCGCCGGGACGGTACGGCGGGCCAGCAGCCCGGCCAGCGTGCCCACCGCCAGACCCAGCACGGTCAGGGCGACGGGCAGCAGACCGCTGGTGGCGTAGGTGGCGGGGTCCCACCACCGGGTGTAGTAGGAGAAGTCGGTCTGCCGGGCGGGGCGGGCCCAGGCGAAGAACGGCAGGAGCACGGCGGTCGCGGTGGCCGACGCCGCCAGCGGGACGGCCAGCTTGGCCGCCAGCCAGCGGGTCGGCGTGACGGACTGGCTCCACGCCAGTTTGTAGGTGCCCGCCTCCAGCTCGCGGGCCACCAGCGGCCCGGCCGCGAAGGCCGCGACGACGCCGGGCAGGGCGACCAGCGCCACCGACGCGTACACCAGGACGGCGTAGGCCGCGGAGGAGGCCTCCGAGAGGTCGGAGCCCGGCTGGAAGCACCGGGGCCGGGTGTCGGCTTCGGTGCATCCGGCGGCGCTCAACGCGTCCGCGGCGCCCTCCCGCCAGAGCCGGGTGGTGACCAGGGCGGCGGCGACCAGCACGGTGAAGGCCAGCAGCGTCCACAGCGCCCAGCGGTGCTGGCGCAGCACCAGCCGGGGCAGACCGGACAGCAGCGGACGGGACATACGGGTGTCGAGGCCGACGGCGCTCACGCGGCCACTCCTTCCGGCGATGACGGGGTGGCGCTCGGGGTGAGCAGCGGCGGGGCCCCGGGCGCGCGGAGGTGGGCGAGGAGCAGCTCCTCCAGGGACGGCTCGGCGGTGCCCCAGGACCCCGCGTCGACCGGGCCGTCCTGGCGGACCAGCGCGGTGAGCTGGCGCCCGGTGGTACGGGACTCCACCACCGTGTGCGGGGCGAGGTCGGCGACCGGGCCGGTGAGCAGCCGGTGCGCGGCCAGCAGGTCGTCGATACCGCCGCCGAGCCGGACCCGGCCGCCGGCCACCAGCAGCAGGTAGTCGCAGGCGCCCTCCAGCTCGGTGAGGATGTGCGAGGACATCACGACGGTGGTGCCGTGCTCGGCGGCGTCGGCCATCAGGGTGCCCATCAGCTGGTGGCGGGCATGGGGGTCCCCCCGTCGCCCTTAAGGCGATGGGGGAGGGTCTAGGTCGGCCATCGGCTCGTCAAGGAGCAGCAGTTCGGGCCGCTTGCCGAGCGCCAGGGCGAGCGCCAGCCGGGTGCGCTGGCCGCCGGAGAGGGTACGGACCCGGGCCTTTGGGTCGAGCGGGCCGGCCTCCACCACGGCGGCGGCCGCCCCGGCGTCCCAGCGGCCCGGGTTGAGCTCGGCGCCGGCCGCCAGCGTCTGGGCGACGGTGAGCTGCCCGTAGAGCGGCTTGTCCTGGGCCACGTACGCCATCCGCTCCCGTACGGCGGCGGGCTCGGCCCCCAGCACCCGCAGCGTTCCGCCGCTGGGCCGCAGCAGCCCGGCGGCGAGGGCGAGCAGGGTGCTCTTGCCCGCCCCGTTGGGGCCGACGACCGCGCAGATCCGGCCGGCCGGCAGGCGGAAGGAGCAGTCGTCCAGGGCGGGTGGCCGCCGTCTGCCGAACCGCTTGGCGAGGCCATGGGCCTCCAGTGCGCTGACGCTGGTCATGCGTTCTCGTCCCCCTGCTGAGTCCGCCGGGCCCGCGGGGCCCGGTAGGTGTCGTCGAGTACGGAGGTGAAGAGCGCCGCCATGTCCTCGCGCTCCAGCCCCGTCTCGCGGGCGCGCCGCGCCCAGTCGGCCAGTTCGTCGTGGAGCGGGGACCCGGCGGCGGAGGCGGCGCCGCCGAGGGTGGCGCGGACGAAGGTGCCCAGGCCCCGGCGGGCCTCCACCAGCCCCTCCCGCTCCAGTTCGCGGTAGGCCTTGAGCACGGTGTTCGGGTTGATGGCGGTGGCCTGGACGACCTCGCGGGCCGTCGGCAGCCGGTCGCCGGGCTCCAGCAGGCCCAGGCGGAGGGCCTGCTGGGTCTGCTGGACGATCTGGAGGTAGGTGGCGACGCCGCTGCGCCGGTCGATCCGGAACTCGACCATGGTGGACCGCACCCGCCTTTCACTAATCAAGTAGTGGAATGGTGATGCAAGAGAGGGCGGGACGTCAAGATCGCTCGACGCCCCGCCCGTGTCTTCTCTTCGGATACGGCTCAGGTCTCCGACCGGTACATCAGGTCCACCTCGTGCGTGGTGAACCCCATCCCCTCGTACACCCGCACCGCCGCCGTGTTGTCGGCGTCCACGTAGAGCATCGCCGTCGGCAGCCCCTCGGCCGCCAGATGCCGCAGCCCCACCGAGGTCAGCGCCTTGCCGAGGCCGCCGCCCTGGGCGTCCGGCGCCACCCCCACCACGTACACCTCGCCCAGCTGCTCCTCGGCGTGCACCTTGGTCCAGTGGAACCCGGCGATCGAGCCGTCGGCCTCGCGTACGGCGAGGAAGAAGCCCTTCGGGTCGAACCAGGGCTCCGCCTTGCGGTCGTCCAGGTCCCGCTGGCTCAGCGAGCCCTGCTCGGGGTGGTGGGCGAAGGCGGCCGCGTTGACGGCGAGCCAGGCCCCGTCATCCTCGCCCGGGACGAAGGTGCGGAAGGCGGTCCCCGGCGGCAGCACCGGCTCGGGCAGCTCCGGACCGCCGGCCAGTGGCCGCCGCATCTGCCGCAGTTCGCGGAAGAGGGTCAGCCCGAGGACCTGGGCCAGATGGCGGGCGGCCGGCTTGCCGCCGTGCGCCCACACCCGCAGCCGCTTGCCCGAGGCGGCCAGCAGCGCCGCGCCGAGCGCCCGGCCATGGCCCCGGCCGCGGTGGCGGGGGTGCACCACCAGCTCGGCGGCCGGCGCCTCCACCGGGTCGGTGTCCTCCAGCTGCGCGTAGCCCGCGAGTTCGCCCCGCACGCTGAGCAGCAGATGGGAGACGCCCTCCCGGCGCCCGCCGCGCAACTGGAGCCGCCCCTGCTCGGAGACGGCCTGCATACCGTCCGAGGCGGCCGCCTCGGTGAGCAGTTCCAGGACGCCGGCGGCCTGCTCCTCGCTCAGGGCGTCCAGGGTGTCGATACGGCGGCCGGGTTCGAGAGCCGGTGCGGAGGCGTCAGTCGTCATATGTCGAGCCTACGGCGGCCGTCCTCCCTATCACCGGCGCGCACCACAACGCAGGGCCGAAGGCTCCGTCTCCCCGGAAGGCAACCAGCTCGTAACCCGCGTACCCCTGTTGCGCTACGCGCGTTGACTCTAGGCTGCGCGCTGGACCGCACCTCCGCCACGCCCCCGCGCGCCGGACCGCCGTGCGGGGACCGCCTGTTGGCGGCCGACCGCCGCACCGGGCGGGGGCCGTCCGCTGAACCACCGAGGGGACAGATGTCAGCGACACCGAAGAAGAACCGCGCGGCGCGGCGGCTGCTGGCCGGCGCCGCCGGCCTGGCCACCGTGGGCGCCCTGGTCGCCGCCATGCCGGCCGGCGCGCAGAGCGGCCACGGCGGCGGCAAGGGGCACGGCCACGGCCGCACCGTCGACGTCCAGCTGCTCTCCTTCAACGACCTGCACGGCAACCTGGAGGCGCCGGCCGGCTCCTCCGGCCAGGTCACCCGCACCCGCCCGGACGGCACCACCGAGAAGGTGGACGCGGGCGGCGTCGAGTACCTCGCCAGCCACCTCCGCACCGCCCGCAAGGGCAACCGGTACTCGGTGACCGCGGCCGCGGGCGACCTCATCGGCGCCTCCCCGCTGATGTCGGGGCTGTTCCACGACGAGCCGACCGTCGAGGCGCTCAACAAGCTGAAGCTGGACGTCACCTCGGTGGGCAACCACGAGTTCGACGAGGGCGCCAAGGAGCTGGCCCGCATCCAGAACGGCGGCTGCCACCCCACCGGCGGGTGCTACGAGAAGGGCAAGCGCTTCAAGGGCGCCGACTTCCCCTACCTCGCCGCCAACGTGACAAGCGAGAAGACCGGCAAGCCCCTCCTGGACCCGTACTTCGTCTGGAAGCACAAGGGCGTCAAGATCGGCTTCATCGGTGTGACCCTGGAGGGCACCCCGAACATCGTCACCGCCGAGGGCGTCAAGGGCCTGAAGTTCGGCGACGAGGTCGAGACCATCAACAAGTACGCCAAGGTGCTGGAGCGCAAGGGCGTCAAGTCGATCGTGGCCCTGGTGCACGAGGGCGGCGCCCCGGCCTCCCAGTCGGTGGACTACGACTGCGACAGCCCCGGCGCGGGCGACGGCATCTCCGGCCCGATCACCGACATCGCCAAGAAGGTCTCGCCGCAGGTGGACGCGCTGGTCACCGGCCACACCCACCAGGCGTACGTGTGCAGCATCCCGGACCCGTCCGGCAAGCCGCGCATGGTCACCTCGGCGTCGTCGTACGGCAAGCTGTACACCGACACCACGCTGACCTACGACCGCCGCACCAAGGACATCGTCCGCACCGCGGTGAAGTCGGCCAACCGGATCGTCACCCGGGACGTGCCCAAGGCCCCCGACATGACCTCCCTCATCCAGCGGTGGAACGCGCTCGCCGCGCCGATCGCCAACAAGCCGCAGGGCTGGATCTCCGCCGACATCAACGGGCGGGGCTCCACCGCGTACGAGAAGCCGCTCGGCAACCTGATCGCGGACGCCCAGCTCGCGGGCCTCGCCCCGGCCGACAAGGGCGGCGCCCAGCTCGCCCTGATGAACCCGGGCGGCATCCGCTCCGACCTCGTCTTCAAGGCGTCCGCGGGTGAGGGCGACGGCGTCGTCACCTACGGCGAGGCGTTCACCGTGCAGCCGTTCACCAACATGATGAACGTGGTCGACCTGACCGGCGCCCAGCTGATCGCCGCGCTCCAGCAGCAGGTCAGCGGCTCCAACGAGGCCTCCCCGAAGATCCTCCAGGTCTCCAAGGGCCTGACCTACACCCTGGACACCACCAAGTCCGGCGCCGCCCGGATCGCGGCCGACTCGGTCAAGCTGAACGGCCAGGCCATCGACCCGGCCAAGACCTACCGCGTCGCCATGAACGAGTTCCTGGCCGGCGGCGGCGACGGCTTCCCCGCCCTCGCCCAGGGCAAGAACAAGCTGGTCGGCGCCTCCGACCTGGACGTCTTCAACGCCTACCTGGCCGCCAACTCCACGGCCACCACCCCCCTCGCGCCCCCCGCCACCGACCGCATCAAGGTCGTCCAGTAACCCGGCCCGCTTGACCTCACCCCCGCGAAGGGCGGCGCATCCCCCGATGCGCCGCCCTTCGCTTGTACCGGATCGGTGTTGCGTTTCTTTCGAATTATGCGACCCTGGGGTCAGTGGACGAGGAGGCGTACATGTACAGCACCACCGAGGACACCACGCTGCTTCCCGAGCACCGTGCGGAGATCGCCGCGCTGCGCGCCTTTCTCGACCAGACCCCTGCCGCGAGTGAGCCCGCCCTGCTGAGAGGCCCGTGCGGCACGGTCCACACCCTGCCCGCCGAGGTGTACGAGGCGCTGACCGTGGTGGTGCGGGCCCTGTCCGAGGGCAAGGCGGTCACCGTCGCACCCACGCACACGACACTGACCACGCAGGAGGCGGCCGACATGCTCGGTGTCAGCCGGCCCACCTTCGTCAAGATCCTCGACAGGGGGGAGATCCCGTACTCGCGTCCCGGCCGCCACCGCCGGGTGCTGCTGTCCGACGTGCTCGCCTACCGGGAGCGACGGCGCGGCAGAAGTCGACAGGGTCTGGACGAACTGGTGCGCCTCACCGAGGAGTCCGGGCTGTACGACGACTGACCCTCCAGGAGCATCGTGCAGCGCGTCATTCTGGACACTTGTGTCCTCTTCCCCAACTACCTTCGAGACACCCTTCTGTCGCTGGCCGAGGCCGACGCCTACGAGCCGCTCTGGTCCGACGGCATCCTGGAGGAACTGCGCCGGAACATCTCGGAGAGGCGGGGCCCCGAGACGGCGAAGGGGCCGTCCCGGACGGGATGGCGCCATGCCGCCCGGCGAGACATGGTGCTCCCGGCGAGTGGGCCCTCCGGCCGACAGCCTCGGCAGCCCCCGCCGCCCGACCGGCCGTGCCAGGCCGGAAGAGGGGGTGCCGCCGGTCGGTCCCGGTCGGGCGGCGCATTGCTCAGCCGCCCTGCTCGTTGCCGTTCCGACCCTCTGTCGTTCCTGTCGTGCTCACGCCATACTCCGCGCATGACTCCACGCCTGGACACGACCGCGCTGGACGCCCCCGCCCCCGTGCTCGCCCCCGCCCCGTCCTCGTCGCGAGGGGTGGGCCGGCGGGGCTTCCTGGCGGGGGCGGCCGCGTTCTCCGCCGCCGCATTGCTCGGCACCGCACCGGCCGCGGCGCGAACCAGGGCGGGCACCGCCGACTGGATGGGCGCCCTGCCCGACGCCACACCGCTGCACCGGCTCACCATCCCCGGCACCCATAACTCCGCCGCCCCGGCCGGCGGGCTCTGGGTGGCCTGCCAGAACACCGGCGTCGGGCAGCAACTGACCGCCGGGATCCGGTTCCTGGACATCCGGTGCCGGGTCACCGGCGACTCCTTCGCCATCCATCACGGGGCGTACTACCAGAACCAGATGTTCGGTGATGTGCTGATCGCCTGCCGCGACTTCCTCGGCGCCCATCCGGGCGAGACCGTGCTGATGCGTGTCAAGCAGGAGTACTCGGAGGAGAGCGACGCGGTCTTCCGCCAGGTCTTCGACCGCTACCTCGACGCCAAGGGCTGGCGGCCGCTCTTCCGCATCGGCGACGGGCTGCCGCTGCTCGGGGAGGCACGCGGGCGGGTGGTGCTGCTCGCCGACAACGGCGGCCTGCCGGGGGTCCGCTACGGCGACGGAGCGCTGTTCGACATCCAGGACGACTACATGGCGGAGCCGTTCGCCAAGTACCCCAAGATCGAGTCGCACTTCCTCAAGGCGGCGTCCCAGCCCGGCAGGCTGTACATCAACTACGTCTCCACCGCCGCCCTGCTCCCACCGCGCTGGAACGCCGACCGGCTCAACCCGCGGGTCCACTCCTTCCTCGACGGCTCCGGGGGGCGGGACCTCCGGGGCCTCGGCATCGTGCCGATGGACTTCCCCCACACCCGGGTGGGGCTGGTGGAGTCCTTGATCCGGCACAACTGAGGGGAGGGGGTCAGAGGCTCGGGTGGTGGCGGGGCGGGGGCGTGGCGGCGCCGGGGAGGCGGATGAGGGCGCGGGTGCCGCCGCCGTCGGCGGGGGCCAACTCGACGGTGCCGCCGGAACGCTGGACGGTGCGGGCCACGATGGAGAGGCCGAGGCCCGAGCCGGGGAGGCTGCGGGCGGAGGGGGAGCGCCAGAACCGTTCGAAGACATGCGGCAGCTCCTCGGGCGGGATGCCCGGGCCGTGGTCCCGTACCGTCAGCTCGCCGCGGGTGAGGGCGACCTCCACGGTGCCGTGGGGCGGGGAGAACTTCACCGCGTTGTCCAGGACGTTCACCAGGGCGCGTTCCAGGGCGGCCGGCTCGGCCCGTACGTACCAGGGCTCGGGGTCGGTTGCGGTGAGGGTGAGGTCGGGGCCGGCGCGGAGGCGGACGCGGTCCAGGGCGGTGGCGAGGATCTCGTGCAGCGGGACCACCTCCAGGGGCCCCTGGCCGACCGCGTCGGGGCGGGACAGCTCCTGGAGGTCGCCGATGAGGGAGGCCAGCTCGGTCATCTGGGCCTTGACGGAGGTCAGGAGGTCGCGGCGGTCGGCGGGGGGCAGCGGGCGGCCGGTGTCCTCGCTGCGGGCCAGCAGCTCGATATTGGTGCGCAGGGAGGTGAGGGGAGTGCGCAGCTCGTGCCCGGCGTCGGCGATCAGCTGCGACTGCCGGTCCCGGGAGGAGGCCAGCGCGGTGGTCATCGCGTTGAAGGAGCGGGACAGCCGGGCGATCTCGTCCTCGCCCTCGACCGGGATACGGACGGTGAGGTCCTCGGTGCGCGCCACATGCTCGACGGCTCCGGTCAGCCGGTCCACCGGCTTGAGGCCGGTGCGCGCCACCCACAGCCCGGCCGCGCCCGCGCCGAGCACCCCGAGCCCGGCGAGCGCGGTCAGCACCAGGGCGAGCCGGTTCAGGGCGCCGTCGATCTCGCCGAGCGGGCGGGACATGGACACCGTGTAGCCGGTGTTCGCGTCGCGCTCGGTGAAGATCCGTACCGTCTGCCCCGAGTCGGTCCGCCCGTCGTGCAGGGCGCTGGCCGCACCGCCCTGGGCCACCTCCACATCGGCCCGCTGGACGGCGACCGCGGCCGAGCCGGCGCCCACACAGCGGCCGCCGTCCGGCACGACCAGCTGCCAGTTGACGTAGGACGGACCGGCGTCCGCCGGCGCGGGCTGGGCGGTGCGCCGGCAGTTCAGCGCCGCCTCCCGCTGCCCGCCCAGGGGTACGGACAGGTTCTCCAGGGCGCTGTCCATCTCGTCCCGCAACTGCGCCCGGGTCAGCAGCCAGCAGGCCACCGAGACGGCCGCCACCGCCACGGCCACCGCGACGGCGGTGAGCAGCGCCAGCCGGGAGCGGAGGGGGAGGGAGCGGAACCGCGCCAGGGGTCGTCTCACCTGCGCCCCTCCTCGGTGCTCCCGGCGAGACAAGCGGCCCTCACTCCGGGCCCCCGCGCAGGACGTAGCCGACGCCGCGCACGGTGTGCACGAGCCGGGGTTCGCCGCCCGCCTCGGTCTTGCGGCGCAGATACATCACGTACACATCGAGGGAGTTGGAGCTCGGCTCGAAGTCGAAGCCCCACACGGCCTTGAGGATCTGCTCCCGGGTGAGGACCTGGCGGGGGTGGGCGAGGAACATCTCCAGCAGGGTGAACTCGGTACGGGTCAGCTCCACGGGCCGCCCGCCGCGGGTCACCTCGCGGGTGGCCGGGTCCATCCGCAGGTCGGCGAAGGCCAGCACCCCGCCGTCCTCCTCGGGGGCCCCGGCGCCCACCGCGTAGGAGCTGCGCCGCAGCAGGGCCCGGATGCGGGCGAACAACTCGTCCAGCTCGAACGGCTTGACCAGGTAGTCGTCGGCGCCCGCGTCCAGCCCGGTGACCCGGTCGCCGACGGTGTCCCGGGCGGTCAGCATCAGGATCGGCACCGTCGATCCGGCGGCGCGCACCCGGCGGGCCGCGGTCAGCCCGTCCACGCCGGGCATCTGGATGTCCAGGACGACGAGGTCGGGCCCGTACGCGGCGATCTTGGCCAGCGCGTCGGCACCGTCGACGGCGACCTCGGTCCCGTACCCCTCGAAGGCCAGGCTGCGCTGGAGGGCTTCGCGGACGGCGGGCTCGTCGTCGACGATCAGGATGCGCTCCCCGGTGGTGTTCATGGAATCAGCCTTGCACGCCGGTCCGGCAGCGGACGTCCGCCTGTGGACAGCGGCCGTGCTCCGACCGGACGTCCGCCTGTGGACGACGGCCGTGCGACGGCGCCGGTCACGCGCCCGCCGGTTATGCGCCACCGCCGTCGCGGAGCTGGTCCAGGGTGGCCTTGAGGGTGTTGACCGGGATGGCGAAGCCGAGGCCCACGCTGCCGGAGCTTCCGCCCGCACCGGAACCGCCGCTCGGCGCGTACATGGCGGAGTTGATGCCGATGATCCGGCCCTCCATGTCGATCAGCGCACCGCCGGAGTTGCCCGGGTTGATCGGGGCGTCGGTCTGGATGGCCTGGTAGGTGGTCTTCGACGAGCCGGTGTCCCCGTTGAACCGCTGGCCGCCGAACTCGAACGGCCAGCCCTGCTCACCCTCACCGCCACCTTGACCGGCCGTGTCCTCGTCCTTGGCGACGGTCACATCCCGGTCGAGCGCCGAGACGATGCCGCTGGTCACCGTGCCGGTCAGCCCCTCGGGCGAGCCGATGGCCACCACCTGGTCGCCCACCTTGACCTGGTCGGAGTCGCCGAGGGCGGCCGCCTTCAGCCCGGAGGCGCCGCGGAGCTTGATCAGCGCCAGGTCCTTGTCGGCGTCGGTGCCCACCACCTCGGCGGTGTACGTCTTGCCGTCGTTCAGCCGGACCTTGATCTCGGAGGCGCCGGAGATGACGTGGTTGTTGGTGACGATCTCACCGTCCGAGGTGATGATCACACCGGAGCCGGTGGACTGCCCGGAGCCGGAGGCCGCGCTGATCTCCACGGTGCTCGGCGAGACCGCCTGGGCCACCCCGGCGACGGTGCCCTTGCTGGACTGGGAGACATTGCTGCCGGTCGCCGCGGAGCTGCTGCCTGCGGCCTGGTCCGCCGGGTTCAGCTGCTGCACCAGGGTCGCCGCGCCCCCGCCGATCGCGGCGGCGGCGATGGCCACGGCGGCGAGCAGCGCCACGGGGCGCTTGGCCCGCCGGTGCTCCCCAGGAGCCGACGCCGGAGCCGGGGTACCGAACGCCGGGGCGTACTCCGGGCGGGGCGGGTGGTACGGGTACGGGGTGGTGCCGCCTTCGTCGCCGCTGCTGCGGTAGTGGTCCGTCATGACCACGACTGTCGGCCCGGTGGATGAGAGCCGTCTGAGACCACCCTGAAAGTCCCGGCAGAGTGCTGTATGCCCGATATAAGGACAGCACGGGTGAGGCGGTCGTCGTCAGTCGCCGGTGCAGCCGCAGGATCTGCGGACCACCAGGGCGGACGGGAACTGCCGTACCCGCTCGCGCTGGGAGCCGGCCACCCGCAGGCCGTCGTCCAGCACCAGGTCCACCGCGGCCCGGGCCATCGCCGGGCGGTCGGAGGAGACGGTGGTGAGCGGCGGGTCGGTGAGCCCGGCCTCCTTGACGTCGTCGAACCCGGCCACCGCCAGGTCCCCGGGTACGTCGAGCCGCAGCTCGCGGGCGGCCCGCAGCACACCGATGGCCTGGTCGTCGGTGGAGCAGAAGATGGCCGGCGGCCGGTCGGGGCCGGCCAGGATCTTCAGCGCGGCCTGGTAGGCGTCATAGCGGTTGAACGGGGCCCGGAAGAACCGTCCCTCCACCGAGTGGCCCGCCTCGGTCATGGCCCGGCGCCAGCCCTCGGCGTGGTCGGTCACCGGGTCGCCGATCTTGGGCGTCTCCTCCACGCCGCCGAGGCAGGCGACGTACGGGTAGCCGTGCTCCAGCAGATGGCGTACGGCGAGCTGGGCGCCGCCGATGTCGTCGGTGACCACGGCCACGTCGTCGATCGCCTCGGGGCGCTCGTGGAGCAGCACCACCCGGGCGTCCCAGGCCTCGATCTCCTGCGCGGCGCGCTGGCTGGGACCCTGGCTGACCAGGATCAGCCCGGCCACCCGCATGCCGAGGAAGGCCCGCAGATAGTGGACCTCGCGCTCGTCGCGGTAGTCGGAGTTGCCGACCAGCACCATCTTGCCGCGGTCGGCGGCGGCCCGTTCGACCGCGTGCGCCATCTCCGCGAAGAACGGCTGCCGCGCGTCGGGCACGATCATGCCTATGAGGTCGGTCCGCCGCGAGGCCATGGCCTGCGCCACCCGGTCGGGCCGGTAGCCCAGCTGCTTGATCGCGGCGAGTACGCGCTCGCGCGTGGCCGGGGCGACCGGCCGGGGTCCATTGTTGATGACATAGCTGACGACCGCGGTGGAAGTACCCGCCAGTCGCGCCACATCGTCCCGCGTCACCTTGGCCACGCGCGGCAGTCTACGCGGAGAGAACGCGGGGGGAACTAGGTCTTCGCAGGCCGTCCGGCCGCCGAGTGGATCGGCTCGGCCGACGTCGACGCCCGGTCGTCGGATTCCCGCGGCCCGCGGTCCTCGGCGCCCCGGGGGTCCCGGCCGCGGGACTTCTCGGCCTCCTTGGCGCGGGCCTCCTCGGCCGCCCGCTCCACCTTCTCCGGGGTGACGAACCGGTAGCCCACGTTCCGTACGGTGCCGATCAGCGACTCGTGCTCGGGGCCCAGCTTGGCGCGCAGCCGCCGGACATGGACGTCCACCGTCCGCGTACCGCCGAAGTAGTCGTAGCCCCACACCTCCTGGAGCAGCTGGGCGCGGGTGAAGACCCGGCCGGGGTGCTGCGCCAGGTACTTGAGCAGCTCGAACTCCTTGAAGGTCAGGTCCAGCACCCGGCCCTTCAGCTTGGCGCTGTAGGTGGCCTCGTCCACCGACAGGTCGCCGTTGCGGATCTCCATCGGGGAGTCGTCGGCGGTGATCTGCTGGCGGCCCATGGCCAGCCGCAGCCGCGCCTCGACCTCGGCCGGGCCCGCGGTGTCCAGCAGTACGTCGTCCACGCCCCAGTCGGCGGTGACGGCGGCCAGCCCGCCCTCGGTGACCACCAGGATCAGCGGGCAGCCGGGTCCGGTGGAGCGCAGCAGCTGGCAGAGGGAACGTACCTGCGGCAGGTCGCGCCGCCCGTCGACGAGGATCACATCGGCGCCGGGGGTGTCCACCAGGGCCGGTCCCTCGGCCGGCGCCACCCGTACGTTGTGCAGCAGCAGTCCGAGGGCGGGCAGCACCTCGGTGGAGGGCTGCAGGGCGTTGGTCAGCAGGAGCAGGGAACTCATCGCGCCTCCCCCGTCATCGGGGCGGTCGTCTGTTCGTCGTGCACGGTTCGGCGGCCCATCACGTCGGTTCCTCCTCGGTCCCTTGCTGGGGCACCTCCCGCGGCCTGTCGCCCGCGGGGGAGTTGCGCGGAACTGCTTCGTACGGTGGTGCGGGACCCTCGCGCCCTGAGAGTCCGCCCCGTGAGCTTTTGTTCATCCGCCCGTAACAACGGTCGGAAAACACAAAAGGACCCGGGGGCTGCTTCGCCCGAGTCCTCTCCGCAGCACAATAGCTCATATGAGTTCCGAGCCGGAGAGGGCGTTTCACACTGTGGATGATCGGCCGGTCACCCGCGGTCGGCCCGGCGGTCTTCTCCGCGCAACCCTGCGGACATCCGACGGCGTGCCGATCGAGGCCGTCCACACGCCTCCCACCAGGGCTTCTCTCCACGGTGACACCGCCATCGTCCTCGCGCACGGCTTCACCGGCTCGGTGGAGCGGCCCGCGGTGCTCCGGGCGGCCGCGGTGCTCCGCCGCCGGGCGGCCGTGGTCACCTTCTCCTTCCGCGGCCACGGCCGTTCGGGTGGCCGTTCGACGGTCGGCGACCGGGAGGTGCTCGACCTGGCGGCCGCGGTCGGCTGGGCCCGGCAGCTGGGCTACCGGCGGGTGGCCACGGTCGGCTTCTCGATGGGCGGCTCGGTGGTGCTGCGACACGCCGCGCTCTACCGGGAGGACCCGGGGGCGCGAACCGACGCGGTGGTCTCGGTGAGTGCGCCGGGCGCGCTGGTACTACCGGGGCACGGCGCCGATGCGCCGGCTGCACTGGGTGGTCACTCGGCCGGCCGGGCGGCTGGTGGGGCGGTACGGGCTGCGCACCCGCATCCACGGCCGGGACTGGGACCCGGTGCCGCTCTCCCCGGTCGAGGCGGTGCCGCTGATCGCTCCGGTCCCGCTGCTGGTGGTGCACGGCACCGCGGACCCGTACTTCCCGCTCGACCATCCCCGGATGCTGGCCGCCGCCGGCCCCGCCGAGCTGTGGCTGGAGCCCGGCATGGGCCACGCCGAGGACGCGGCCGACGAGCCGCTGCTGGCCCGGGTGGGGGAGTGGCTGGCGGGGGCTGAGGAGTAGGGGGCGGGAGGCGCGCGCCGGGGTTGTCGGTGCCATGGCCCATCATGGATGCCGACGAAAGGAGCGTCGCTATGGCAGCGGGCACCATCCGCTACTGGGCCGCGGCCAAGGCCGCCGCCGGCACCGCCGAGGAGCCGTACGCAGCGGACAACCTGGCCGAGGCGCTGGCCGCCGCCCGCGATCGGCACCCCGGCGAGCTGGTGCGGGTGCTCCAGCGGTGTTCCTTCCTGGTCGACGGCGACCCCGTCGGCACCCGTGGCCACGACACGGTCGTCCTCGCCGAGGGCGGCACGGTCGAGGTGCTCCCGCCGTTCGCAGGAGGGTGAGCCGCGCAGCATGAGCAGCAGCGAGCAGCAGTATCCGAGCGAGCAGTACGGAAACGGGAGCGGGACCGGGGAGGTGTACGGGGACGGGCAGCGGTACGAGAGCCAGGAGCCGTACGCGGACGGGAACGGGCAGTCGTACGAGAACGGGCAGTCGTACGCGGACGGGCAGGCGTACGGGACCGAGGAGCCGTACGGCAGCGGGCAGCCGTACCCGCAGGGGCAGCCATCTCCGTATGAGCCCGGGCCCTACGCCCCGCAGACCCCGCAGGCTCCCCAGAACCCCCAGGCCCGGTACGGGCAGCCCGGTTCCGCCTACGCGGACGGGTCCCGCCCCGCCGAACCGAACCCCTACGCGAGCGGCGCCCAGCCGGGGTACCAGCAGTACGAGACGCAGCCGTACGAGAGCGCCCCGTCCTACGGCGGCGCACCGGTGCAGAGTGGCGGCACCCAGCCCCCGTACGGCACGCAGCCCCCCTACGGCACGCAGTCCCCCTACGGCGCGCAGCAGCCGGCCGATGCCCAGCAGCCGTACGGTGCCCAGCGGTCATCCGGGGGCCATGGGCCCTACGGCGCTCAGCAGTCCTACGGTGACCAGACCTGGGAGGGCCAGACCTGGGACACCCATGTCCAGCCCTCCCTCCGGCAGACCGCTCCACCCTCTGCCCCCGCTCCCACCCCCGCCCCCGCTCCCGTGGACCAGACCGCGATCCTGCGGCCGATCCGGGATGAGCAGAGCCGACCGGCGGAACGGCCCGGCCATCCGCCGGCCGCCCCGGAGACGGGTGCCGGGGCTCCGCTGCCGCCCGAGGTGCCGTACGACCGGCCCACCGCGATGCTGCGTCCGATCACCGACGACGAACCCGCCCCCGGGGCGGCCGAGCCGGTGACCGGCCAGGGCGTACCGGGGCCCGCCGCCGCGGTTCCCGCCCCGGCCGGGCCTGCCGGACCGGCCTACGGGGCGCCGACCACCTCCGGTGAGGTCCGGCTGACCGACGCCCAGCGGGCGCGGGCCGAGGGCCGGTCGCCGATCATCGAGCCGGGCATGCAGCCGGCGGCGCTCACCGCCGTGCTGGGCTGTCTGCTCGCCGGGGGCGCCGCCCTCGGGCCGTACGGGCTGCTGCTGCCGCTCGTCCTGCTCCAGGCGGTCACCGCGGCCGGCTGGTTCCGGCTCAACGGCATGTGGCCGGCCCGGCAGGGCATCGCCCTGGCCTTCGCGGGCGGGGTCACCGCCGACGCCGCGCTGCTGGCGACCGGCCGGCAGCACGCACCGGCGGCGATCATCGGCACCCTCGGAGTGTGGGTGCTGCTGGTGCTGGTCCTCCAGCTGCGCAGCCACGCCGGTTCGGACGAACGGCAGTACGGGCTGATGGCCACGGTCGTCTCGTCCGCGCTGGCGGTGCTGGCGGCGGGCCATCTGGCGGCCGTCCAGGACGCCGTGGTGATCGGGGCACTGGCGGTCGCGGCCGCCGTACCGGTACGCGCGCTGCCGCTGCCCGGCCCCCTCTCCCTGGTGGCCGGGCTGCTCGCGGCGGCCGGTGCCGGGGCGGCCGCGGGACTGCTCACCGGGGCGGAGCCGCTGCGGGCCGCGCTGCTCGGGGCGGGCGCCGGGGTGTGCGCGCTGATCGGCCACCGGGTGGCGAGCTACGACTACCCGTCCCGCTTCGTCCATATGACCGCCGGGGTGGCGCTGCCGCTGGCGGCCGCCGCGCCCGCGGTGTACCTGCTGGGGCGGGCCCTGGTGTGACGGCGGGCACTGGTCCGGCGGCCGGGGTCTGCGCGGGCCGGGGGCGGGAACAGGAACCGAACGGCCCCCTCGAACGTCGATCATGACGTGACGACGGGGGTCGGCAAGGACGGACCGACGACGGCCAGGGTGGGGGACACCGAACGATGCGTGCACTGCGGATACTTCTGATCACCGCCGTGGTCCTCGGGGGGCTGTTCGTCCTCGCGGACCGGCTGGCGGTGAACTACGCGGAGTCCGAGGTGGCGGACCGGGTCAAGGCCAGCCGGGGCCTGTCGTCCACCCCAGAGGTGTCCATCAAGGGCTTCCCGTTCCTCACCCAGGTGGTCGGCCGGGAGCTGGAGCAGGTCGACATCGGCCTGTCCGGGGCGGAGGCCTCGGCGGGCGGCCGGGCGGTCCGGATCACCGAGATGGACGCCTCCCTGCGCGATGTGCGGATCGAGGGCAACTTCGACCGGGCCATCGCGGCCACCGCCACCGGCACCGCCCGGATCAGCTACGCCGACCTCGCCGCCGCCGCCCAGGAGGACGTCACCCTCGCCTATGGCGACAACGGCAAGGTGAAGCTCACCGGCTCCATCGAGGTGCCGGTGCTCGGCAAGATCAGTGAGAGCGTGCTGTCCACGGTGAGCGTGGTGGACGGGAACACCCTGCGGGTGCGCGCCGACAAGGTGCCCGGCGGCTCCCTACCCGGGGTGGAGGGCCGGATCCGCGAGCGCACCGACTTCGACCGCACCATCAGCGGGCTGCCCACCGGGCTGAGCCTCCAGAAGGCCGAGGCGACCGCGGACGGCCTGCGGATCTCGCTGACCGGCAAGGACGTCGCCCTGGCCGGCTGACCGCCGCCTGTCTGCCTCGTCTGCTCCCCGCCTGCCCCACATGGTGAGACGGAGCCGTCCGTTCCGTAGGCGGAGCCGGGCGAATCGGGTGCTCCGCGGTGGCCCCGGAGCGGGCCTTCGCTGTCGCCGTCCCGCCATTCGGGCGTTCTCGTCTCAGGATTCGACACGCCGGTGACACGGCCGCCGGTCCGTCCCTACGATCGGACGCATGAAGCAGCGACAGGCGGATCTCACGAAGCGGCGGGCAGTAGACCTGTGCCGCGTCGCCGCCATGCTCTGTCGCTCCCTCTGAGCGGAGCCCGGTCTTCCGCAGCCCCGAGGTCCCCGCGCGTTCCGACGCCCCGGCCGGACCTGGACCGTGCCCGAGCCGCACCAGCCACGATCCCGTACCCGCAGCAGTGCCGTACGAGCCGCCAGACGGACCCGCACGGCCGCGACACGAGACGCGCAGAGGCGAGGAAGAGGCGAGCGAGGCCCGACGATCAGGACAAGGTGAGCGGTCGAGGCGCGCGAGCGTCCGCGATCGCACCGCACGATCCGAGACCGGGCCCGCCGCCCCGGCACCGGGTATCCGCACCGGCGCGGCAGAACGCCAACCCGCCGCACCGCGAGGAACCGCCAGGGCCGGACCGGCTCCGATACGAACGGCCACACCCCGCACCACCCGCACCATCCCGCCGCCCACTGCCCCGGAGGAGAACAGCATGAGCCGCAGCGACGTCCTGGTAGACGCCGACTGGGTCGAGGCCCGGATCGACGACCCGAAGGTCGTCATCGTCGAGGTCGACGAGGACACCTCGGCGTACGACAAGAACCACATCAAGAACGCCGTCCGGATCGACTGGAAGCAGGACCTCCAGGACCCGGTCCGCCGCGACTTCGTGGACCAGGAGGGCTTCGAGAAGCTCCTGTCCGCCAAGGGCATCGCCAACGACGACACGGTCGTCCTCTACGGCGGCAACAACAACTGGTTCGCGGCGTACGCCTACTGGTACTTCAAGCTGTACGGCCACGACAGCGTCAAGCTGCTCGACGGCGGCCGCAAGAAGTGGGAGCTGGACTCCCGCGACCTGGTCGACGGCTCCCAGGTGCCGAGCCGCCCGGCCACCGAGTACAAGGCCCGGGCCCAGGACACCTCCATCCGCGCCTTCCGCGACGACGTGGTGGCCGCGATCGGCGCCAAGAACCTGGTCGACGTGCGCTCCCCCGACGAGTTCAGCGGCAAGCTGCTCGCCCCGGCGCACCTTCCGCAGGAGCAGTCGCAGCGCCCCGGCCATGTGCCCAGCGCCCGCAACATCCCGTGGTCCAAGAACGCCAACGACGACGGCACCTTCAAGTCGGACGACGAGCTGACGTCGCTCTACGCCGACGAGCAGGTCGATCTGGCGAAGGACACCATCGCCTACTGCCGCATCGGTGAGCGCTCGGCCCTGACCTGGTTCGTGCTGCACGAGCTGCTCGGCCAGGAGAACGTCAAGAACTATGACGGCTCGTGGACCGAGTACGGCTCCCTGGTCGGCGTGCCGATCGAGCTCGGCGCCGCAAAGTAGGCAGCAGCCCCCCGACCCCTCCCTCCCCCCGTTTTACCTAGGAGTACCCCTTATGTGTGGAGCACAGGCCGGCGGCCCCGACGCTTCGACGATCAAGCCCGGTGAGACCACCATCCAGGGCCAGGTGACCCGCGACGGCGAGCCCGTCACCGGTTACGTGCGCCTGCTGGACTCGACCGGCGAGTTCACCGCCGAGGTCCCGACCTCCGCGACCGGGCAGTTCCGCTTCTACGCGGCCGAGGGCACCTGGACGGTCCGCGCGCTGGTGCCGGGTGGCACGGCCGACCGCACGGTCGTCGCCCAGCAGGGCGGACTCGCCGAGGTCGCCATCGCGGTCTGAGCACTGCCATACAGCGGCCGCAAGGCCCGCACGACGGTCGAAGGGCCGTGCCTCCTGGGGGTTGGACGCTTACCGGGCCGGGGCACGGCCCTTCGGTCTGCCCGGAGGCCGGTCCGCCCCGTTCAGCGTCTGCCCGAACGCCGGCGGCGGCTCGTACCCTGGACGTATGTACGCACGGCGTCGGCATCTCTACTTCGGGATGATGGCGGTCTGCCTGGTCCTCTTCGTGGGGGCCTGGGCCGTGGTGCGGCTCTGGTCGGTGCCGGCCGCCATCGCCATGTGCGTGGTCGCCATGGTCATACCGCCCATCGCGGCCATGGTCGCCAACCGGCGGGGCCCCGAGGACCGCTGGTGGGACGAGATGCCTTCAGGGGACGAGAAGTCCGACGAGTGGTGGGACGAGCTGGACGGGCGGCGCCGCCCCCGCCGACCCAGCCCCTGATCCCCGTAGATCAGATCCCCGGGATCAGTTCCCCGTGGATCAATAGACGAGGGCCTGGGCGCCGTCGGCCGTCGCCTCGCTGACGAAGACCTGCGCCCCGGCGATCCGCACCCCCTGAAGCACATCCCGCTCGGTGATCTCGCGGCGGGCCGCGCACTGGGTGCACAGGGTGATCCGGCCCCCGGCCAGGACAGAGTCGACCAGGTCCGGCAGCGGCGCCGCGTGCGGCAGCTCGAACTCGGCCGCCCGGCCCGGCAGGGCGAACCACGAGGACTCACCGGTCAGCCAGAGGGACACCTCCACCCCGCTGGCGACGGCCACCGCCGCCACCGTGAACGCCTGCGAGCAGCGCTCGGGGGCGTCGGCCCCCGCGGTCACCTTGATCACGAGCTTCTTCGCCATACCGGGAACTGTACGGCGCGGGGTACGGCCCGCCCGGGCCGCGCCCCGTACCTCGCGAGGAGCGGCGGGGTGCCACCCATTAGGCTGGGAGGCGGTCCGCGTACCCGCCGTACCACCCCGGCGCCGCCGTCAGCCCCGCTCACCGAGGAGCACCCGTGCTTGAGACCTTCTTCTCCGCCCTGCTGGTCCTGGTCTGCGTGGGCGTGCTCGCCTTCGCCGTCCTGACCGTGAAGAAGCTGTACCAGGGCCAGCGCTGAGCGCCCCCCGACCTCGTAGAACCACCTTCCCGAACGCCCCCCGCGCCCCGAGAGACCGGCAGAGCAGCCCATGATCGAGATCCCGTCCGACCTGAACCCGGAACTCGTCCCCCTCGCGTTCCTCCTCGGCACCTGGGAGGGCGCGGGCGTCTCGGACTTCCCCGGCGCCGAGAAGTGCAACTTCGGCCAGTCGGCCACCTTCAGCCATGACGGCCGGGACTTCATCGAGTACGTGTCGCACACCTGGGTGCTCGACTCCGAGGGCAACAAGGTCCGCCCGCTGGAGACCGAGAGCGGCTTCTGGCGCGTGGACAAGGACCGCAAGGTCGAGGTCGTGATGGTGCGCGACTCCGGTGTCGTCGAGGTCTGGTACGGCGAGATCGCCGACAAGAAGCCGCAGATCGACCTGGTGACGGACGCGGTCGCGCGGACCGCCGCCTCCGGGCCGTACAGCGGTGGCAAGCGGCTCTACGGCTATGTGAAGGGTGACCTGATGTGGGTCGGCGAGAAGGCCACCCCGGAGGTCCCGCTGCGCCCGTACATGTCCGCGCAGCTGAAGAAGGTCGTCACCCCGCAGCAGGTCGAGGCGTGGGCCAAGGACCTCGGCGACCTCCCGGACGACGGAATCGCCTTCTTCAAGTAGGGCCATGCGCCCCAGGGGGCGCGGGCCGGACGCTCGCTTGTGTGGAACGGCCGCTGCGCGGCATCGGAGCCCTGAGCCGGACGGGCCGGGGCTCCTACACTGGACGCGTGGTGAGCACCGACTGGAAAAGCGACCTGCGGCAGCGCGGCTACCGGCTGACTCCCCAGCGCCAGCTCGTCCTGGAGGCCGTGGACGTGCTGGGGCACGCGACGCCCGACGACATCCTCACCGAGGTGCGCAAGACCGCCTCCGGGGTCAACATCTCCACCGTCTACCGGACCCTGGAGCTGCTGGAGGAGCTGGGCCTGGTCAGCCATGCCCATCTGGGCCACGGCGCGCCGACCTACCATCTGGCGGACCGGCACCACCATCTGCACCTGGTGTGCCGGGACTGCACCGAGGTGATCGAGGCGGACGTGGAGGTGGCCGCCGAGTTCACCGCCAAGCTGCGCGAGACCTTCGGCTTCGACACCGACCTCAAGCACTTCGCGATCTTCGGCCGCTGCGCCGACTGCACGGGGAAGGCCGAGGCGGCCGCCGCCGGTCGGCCTGTCCCCGGAAAGGCGGCCGCCGCCGCGGACGGGAGGAAGCCGCGGGGTGACACGGGCGACGCCCGTACGGGGGAGTCGTAGGCTGATCGCATGCTGCGACAGTCACCGACCAGTCCCCTGCTCTCCTTGCCCGGCGCCGTGCCCGCCGAGGGCGCGGACGAAGGGGTCGCCGCGCACTACGGCGACCTGTTCCGGGAACAGCGCGCCCTGGCCGACGGCCGGGGCCTGGTCGACCTGAGCCACCGGGGGGTCGTCGCGGTCAGCGGCGCGGACCGGCTCACCTGGCTGCACCTGCTGCTCACCCAGCACGTCAGCGAGCTGCCGCCCGGGCAGGCCACCGAGGCGCTGGTGCTCTCCGCCAACGGGCACATCGAGCACGCCCTGTACCTGGTGGACGACGGCGAGACGGTCTGGGCGCATGTGGAGCCCGGCACCCAGGAGGCGCTGATCGGCTACCTGGAGTCGATGAAGTTCTTCTACCGGGTGGAGGTCGCCGACCGCACCGAGGACTTCGCCGTGGTCTACCTGCCCGCGGGCTCCATCGCCGAGGTGCCGCCCGGCGCCGTGGTCCGCGAGACCCCGCACGGCCGGGACGTCTTCCTGCCGCGCGGTGAGCTGGCGGCCTTCGCGGAGCGGCACGGCCCGGCGGCCGGCGTCTTGGCGTACGAGGCGCTGCGGGTCGAGTCGCACCGGCCCCGCCTCGGCTTCGAGACCGACCACCGGACCATCCCGCACGAGCTGGGCTGGCTGGAGAGCGCCGTCCACCTCCAGAAGGGCTGCTACCGGGGCCAGGAGACGGTGGCCCGGGTCAACAACCTGGGCCGGCCCCCGCGCCGGCTGGTCTTCCTGCACCTGGACGGCAGCGAGGTGCATCTGCCGGGCCACGGCACCCCGGTGCGGCTGGCCTCGGACGGGGAGGAGGGCCGCCAGCTGGGCTTCATCACCAGCTCGGCCCGCCACCACGAGCTGGGCCCGATCGCGCTCGCCCTGGTGAAGCGGAACGTCCCGGTGGACGCCCCGCTGCTGGCCGGCACCACGGCCGCCGCCCAGGAGACGGTGGTCGAGCCGTAGCCCGTACGGCCCCGGGGCGATCCCGGGGCGATCGCGGGGCCACCCGGGTGCGTACTCACACCTCCACGAGCACCGTGAACGGGCCGTGGTTGGTGAGCGAGAGCCGCATGTCGGCGCCGAACCGGCCGGTCGCCACCGTCGCCCCCTGCTCCCGCAGCCGGGCGACCACCTCGTCGACCAGCGGTTCGGCGACCGGGCCGGGAGCGGCGGCGTTCCAGGTGGGGCGGCGGCCCTTGCGGGCGTCCCCGTACAGCGTGAACTGGGAGACCACCAGCAGCGGGGCGTCCACGTCGGAGCAGGACTTCTCGCCGTCGAGGATCCGCAGCGACCACAGCTTCCGGGCCAGCCGCTCCGCCTTCTCGGGGGTGTCGTCATGGGTGACCCCGACCAGGACGCACAGCCCCTCGCCGGTGATCTCGCCCACCGTCTCGCCCGCCACCACGACGCTCGCGCCGTCCACCCTCTGCACCACCGCACGCATGGCGACCAACCTATCGCCCCGCTCCCGGAGTCCCTCCGTCCCGCTCCCGAAGCGAACCCCGGCGTGATTCGTACGCGTCCGAACGGGTGCAGCCGCCTGCACCGGCGGTGGCACAACTGGCACCATGCCTCTCAGGCGGTGCCTTACGCACCGGTCGAGGGGACGGATTCCACATGAGCACTTCCGGCGCCGGGCAGTCGCCGCATCCCGTACCGATGACATGTGCCACCGGCAGGCGAGGTGGTGGACCGGCGGACCGCCCGCCCGCCCAGCGGACCGGGGCGCCGGCCGGTCAGCCGGGCCCGGGTGCCCCGGGCGCCGAGGGCACGGCCGCCGCCGTACTCCCCGGTGAGGGGACGCCCGCCGTGCTCCCCGGTGAGGGCCAACCGGGCGGCCTGCCCGCTGTACTCCCCGATGGCGGCCCATCCGGCGGTTTGCCCGCCGCACTCCCCGGTGACGGCCAACCGGGCGGCTTGCCCGCCGCCGAGCAGCCGCCGCACGACCTGTCCGCGCTGCGGCTGCCGGAACTGCGGGCGCTGCGCCGGGACTCCGGCGCCGACGAGGCCGACCTCAGCTATGTCCGCCGGCTGCTCCAGGGCCGGATCGACATCCTCCGGGCCGAGCTGGCGCGGCGCGGCGGGGCGCAGCCGCCGGTGGTGGACCGGTTGTCCGAGATCCTCGCGGACGCCCCCTCCCGGCACCGCTCCTCGGCCCGGCATGTGACGCTCTCCACCCCGCGCGGGGAGGAGTACCGCCGGTTCGCGGCCGAGGTGCTGGCCGAGGTCGGGCTGTCCGACCTGGCCGCCCGGACGGACCAGGAGCTGCATGACGGGCTGGGGCGGCTGGCGGCCTACGAGCAGCAGGTCTCGCGCCGCCGCCAGCAGCTCCAGCGGACGGCGGACGGTTGCAGCGCCGAGATCGCCCGCAGGTACCGTGAGGGCGAAGCTCAAGTAGACGACCTGCTGCGCTGAGGCAGCGGCGGCGGGTCCCTCCCGGAAGGCCGCCGTTCCATGACCTCCTCCGCCCCCGCCGCACCCCCGGCCGCCGCCGCGCCGCCGGTCCTCGCCGAGGTGGTCCGCTCGGGCTTCACCGAGGGCCACCACCGGGGATCGCTGGTGCTGCTGGCCGCCGACGGGAGCGTGCTGGACTCGGTCGGCGACCCGGCGGCGCCGGTCTACCCGCGCTCCTCCAACAAGCCGATGCAGGCGGCGGCGCTGCTGCGGGCCGGGCTGGAGCTCTCCGGTGAGCGGCTGGCGCTGGCCGCGGCCAGCCACTCGGGCGAAACGATTCACCTGGACCTGGTCCGCACCATGCTCGCCGAGCACGGGCTGACCGAGGCCGACCTCCAGACCCCGCCCGACCTGCCGCTGGACCCGGTCGAGGCGGAGGCGTACCTCGCCGCCGGGCACCGCCGGGCCCGGCTGGCCATGAACTGCTCGGGCAAGCACACCGCGATGCTCGCCGCCTGCGCCCTCAACGGCTGGGACCCCGGCAGCTATCTGGACCCGGCGCACCCGCTCCAGCGCCTGGTCCACGACGAGGTGGAGGCCGCCGCCGGGGAGCCGGTGGCCTCGGTCGGCACGGACGGCTGCGGGGCGCCGCTGATGGCGATCAGCCTGCTGGGGCTCGCCCGGGCGTTCCGCTCCTACGTCCTGGCGGAGCCGGGCACCCCGCAGCGCCGGGTCGCCGACGCGATGCGGGCGCACCCGGAGTACGTGGCGGGCACCCGGCGCCCGGACACCTGGCTGATGCGGGCCGTCCCGGGCACCCTGTCCAAGATGGGCGCGGAGGCGGTGCAGGCGGTGGCGCTGGCGGACGGCCGGGCGCTCGCCTTCAAGATCGACGACGGCTCCACCCGGGCGCTGGGCCCGGTGCTGGCGCGCGCCCTGGAGCTGCTCGGTGTCTCCGATCCCGTACTGGAGCGGATCGCGGACACCCCACTGCTCGGCGGCGGCCGCCGGGTGGGCGAGGTCCGCGCCGCGTTCTGAGCCGGGCTGAGCGTTCCGGGAGGAAATCGGATGCGGGGTGCGGGTACGCGGATTTAGCCTGTGCCGCCATGAGCCTCCACCTCCGCACCCTCACCGAGACCGACGCCGACGTGGCCGACTGGATACGGGCCATGCGCGTCGGGTTCCTGTTTCCGCCGTCGGCGAGCGAGGAGGAGGTCAGGGTGCGGGGCGCGAACATCGATGCCACCCGCACCCAGGGGGCCTTCGAGGACGAGCGCTGTGTGGCCACCTTCCGCTCGCACGACCAGGACGTCTCCGTACCGGGTGGCGCCCTCGTCCCGGCCGACGCGATCACCAATGTCACCGTCTCACCCACCCACCGGCGGCGCGGGCTGCTCAGCCGGATGATGGCGGCCGACCTCGCGGCGGCCCGGGAGCGCGGTGACGTCCTGTCCACCCTGATCGCCGCCGAGTACCCGATCTACGGGCGGTACGGGTTCGGGCCGGCCGCCTGGTCGACCGAGTGGACCGTCGACCTCCGTCGCGCCGGGCTGGATCCGCGCTGGTCCGGCCCGGGCGACGGCGGCCGGATCGACCTGGTCACCCCCGAGGAGCTGCGCAAGCTGGGCCCGGACCTCTTCGAGCGGGTCCGGGCGGTACGGCACGGCATGGTCAGCCGCTCCGCGCGCTGGTGGGAGCGGAGCACCGGGATGCACCAGATCCCGGACGAGCCGTGGAAGGAGCCGTTCTTCGCGGTGTACCGCTCGGCCTCCGGCGAGCCGGACGGCTATCTCGCGTACACCGCCGACGACCACTGGGAGGACGGCAAGCAGCCGCTGAACACGGCGACCGTCCGCCAGCAGGTCGCCGCGACGCCCGCCGCCGAGCGCGCGCTCTGGCTCTTCCTCTGCTCCGTCGACTGGATCACCCTGGTCAAGACCGGCCACCGCGCCCCCGACGACCTGCTGCCGCTGCTGCTGCCCGACCCGCGCGCGGCCAGGGTCACCACCCACGCCGACTTCCTCTGGCTGCGGATCATGGACGTGGTACGGGCCCTGGAGGCGCGGACCTACGCCGCCGAGGGTGCCCTCGTCCTGGAGGTGCGCGACGGGTCGGGGCTCTCCGGCGGGCGGTTCCGGCTGGAGGCCGGCCCGGAGGGTGCGAGCTGCGCGCCGACCACCGCGTCCGCCGAACTGACCCTCGGCATCGAGGAGCTGAGCACCCTCTACCTGGGTGACGAGTCGGCGGTACGGCTGGCCGCGCTGGGCCGGGTCGAGGAGAGCGCCCCCGGCGCCGCGGCCCGCGCCGACGCCCTGCTGCGCACCTCCCGCCGGCCGTGGTGCCCGGACGTCTTCTGACGGGGTCCCGGAACCGCCGGCTTCCGGCCACGGGGAGTTAGCGAATTACGTGCCCGAAGGGGTGGGAGCGGGCGAAGCCGTCGCAGCCGCCGGCTCGCGCAGGTCGGCCACGGCGCAGCTGACGTTGTCGGGGCCGCCGTACCGGTTGGCCAGTTCGACGAGCCGGTGCACCGCCTGCTCGGGGCCGTCGGCCGAGGCGACCACCCGGCGCAGCTCCTCGGCCGGGACGACGGCGGACAGCCCGTCGGAGCAGAGCAGCCAGCGGTCGCCGGCCTGTGTGTCGTGCAGCCGTACGTCCGCCGGGGCCGTCCCGGCACCCCCGTTGCCGGCCTCGGCGTTCAGACCCAGGGCCCTGGTCAGCAGGGACCGCTGCGGATGGGAACCGGCCTCCTCCGGGCTGAGCCGTCCCTCGTCCACCATCGACTGGACCAGGGTGTGGTCATGGGTGATCTGGAACAGCTCGCCGTCGCGCAGCAGATACGCGCGGGAGTCGCCGACGTGGGCGAGGGCCAGCCGCGACCCGGTCCAGAGCAGCGCGGTGAGCGTCGTACCGGCGTCCTCCCCGTCCCCGTCCTCGGCGGTGATGCTCCGTACGGCCCGTCCGGCCTGCTCGACCGCGTCCTCCAGAGCCCCCAGCAGACTGCCGACCGCCACCCCGCCCTCGTCCCCCTCCCCCGCGCCGCCCTCCAGCCGCTTGAGTGCCTCGATCGCGGCGGAGCCGGCGGGTGCGCCCGCCCCGCCGAAGCCGTCGGCGACCGCGAGCAGCCGGGAGCCGGCGTAGGCGGTGTCCTGGTTGCTGCCGCGGACCAGGCCCTGGTGGGACAGGGCGGCGTAGCGGATCTCCAGCGGTGGTGTGGTGATCGCGGTCATGTCGGGGCCCCTTCGGCTCAGATGGTCGACGAGGAAGGCGGCCAGGTGCCGCCGTTCGGCGGTCTCCGCCTCGACCCCTGCCCAGAACGCCCGGATCTCCTGGGCGGCCGTGTCCGCGTCCAGCGTGCCTATCAGCCGGATGCGGGCGAGCGGCATGCCCAGGCGGCGCAGCCAGGCGACCAGCCGTGCGTGCTCCAACTGCTCGGGCGCGTAGTGGCGGTATCCGGTCAGCGGGTCGACCCGGGCGGGGGTCAGCAGGCCGAGTTCGTCGTAGAGGCGCAGGGCCTTCGGGGACAGCCGGGACGCTCTGGCGAACGCTCCGATGGTCAGCAACCGCATGGCTCCCGTCCTCACCTTCCTCGGATTCCTCGGGCCGGGCGTCGGGTGCCCGGCCTGACCGATGCTGGGGCCTGCCCCAAGGGCAAGGTCAACCCCGGCTCGTACGCGGGTCGCCGGCGGTCTCCGGGAAGTCGTACACCGCCCAGTCGGCGAGTGCCCGATAACCGAGGCGCTGGTAGAGGGCGTTGCTGGTGGGGTTGGACAGATCGGCGAACAGCACGACCTCCCGTGCGCCCGCGGCCAGCGCGGCCCGGCTCACCTCCGCGGTCACCGCGCCCGCGTAGCCGTGGCCGCGCAGCCGGGCCGGGGTGTAGACGACGTCCACCTGGATCTGGCCGCCGATCAGCGGGTTCATGCCCGCGAGGGAGACGGGGGTGCCGTCCGGGGTCTCCCAGAGCGTGTAGCGCTTGTCGGCGTAACGGGAGTCCGCCCATGACTCGGCGCTGAGGGAGACGGACTCCCCGACCGCCTGGGCGAACTCGCCGCACCAGTACACGGCCTGGTCCAGGTCCTCCTCGCCCAGGACGCGGCCGCGGCCGGCCGGCAGCGGGTCCGGCGGGGTGAGCGTGCCGAGGCGGTACAGCCGCAGCCGGAGGTCCCGGAGTCTCGGCGTCACCCCGGTGTGCCGCTGCCAGGCCTCGGCGAAGGCGCTGGCGCTGTCGCGGTCCGCGCTGACGGAGGGGAGGGAGTGGCCGAGGGCGGCCAGGTGGGCGGCGAGGGTGTCGGCCTGCTCGGGGGTGAGCGGGGTGAGGCCCAGCCCGCGGGAGGGCAGGCGGAAGAAGACGGCGCGGACCTCACCCTTCTCCTCCAGCCGGCCGAACACCGCGGGTCCGGTGCCGAACGCGCCCGCGCCGCGCGCTCGCAGCCGCGCGGTCCAGGTCAACGGCATCACATGCCGGCCGGGCCGCGAACGCAGGAAGTCACCGGCCGCGGCAAGGAAGTCATCGACATCCTCCGTGAGCTGCCAGTCACGCCACCATCCACCGGTCCCGCTCACCCTCGTCATCCGCCCAGCATGCCCCGTATCTCCTGGAAATCCAGCGGCGGCAGCTGAGCCAGCTCGGCGCCGGCCGCGCCCATCGCGGCGCCGTAGCGCGGGGTGTCCAGCAGGTCCGTCAGGGCGCCGGCGATCGCCTCGCGTCCCGCCGTGATGTCCAGCGCCCGGCCCAGACCGCGGCGGGCGAACGCGGCGGTGTTGCCGGGCTGGTCGCCGAGAACGCCCATGCCCAGGACGGGGGTCGCGCCCTGCACCGCGTCGAGCAGGGACGCCCGGCCGCCATGCGTCACGAACAGGTCGGCCCGGCGCAGCAGCGCGGGCTGCGGGGCGTGCGGGACGACCCTGAGGTGCGGGCTCCCGCTCGGCAGCCGGCCCGCGAGGTCCCCCGCGGACACGATCGCGTCGCAGTCGATCGCCCGCAGCGCCGCCATGATCTCCCGGTACGCGTCCCCGACGACCCTCCGCAGGCCGGACATCGCGGTGGTCAGGGTGCCGAGGCTCACATAGACGAGCGGGCGCGAAGGGCGGAGGGAGAGGGCCGGAACCAGACCCTCCGCGAGGGCGGTACGGAAGGGGGCGAGGGTGCGCCGGACCGCCCGTACCGAGGGCGGCGGCGGAATCTCCCTCCCCTCGTAGAACCAGTGCACCGGCGCCGGGCCGAGCATCGGCGGGAGCGCGGGCGGGTCCAGCTCGTACCGCTTGTAGAGGGGGAGCAGCGCGGGCGCGACATGGGCGTCCCAGAGGTCCAGGAGCACCGGGCCGAGGCCGTTGTCCGCTGCGAGCAGCGGCAGCCCCAGCACCCTGGCCGCGAGCTGCGCCCCGAGGTCGCCGCATTCGGCGATCACCAGATCGGGGCGCTCCCTGGCCCACGCGCCGAGCAGGTCCCGAGCCTTCGCCTCGGCCTGCCCGGGCCAGAGGTCGCCGAAGACATACCGATTGAACGCGGCGTTCCCGTGCCGCTGCCACACCTCGCTCGCCGCCCGCTGGACGACGGGATCGCACGTCCACTCCGCACCGGCCCGACCGAACCCCACCCCCCGCAGCCGGGCCTCGCGGCGGAACATGGACGGGGCGTGCAGCGTGACCCGGTGGCCCTGCTCCAGGGCCGGGCAGATGACGTAGTCCAGCGCGGACACATGGGAGGGAATCGGTTCGGCGGTGATCGCTATCCGTAAGGTCATCGGGGCCACTCCACGCTCGGTCCACCGGGTCGACACCCGGGCTTGGCCGGCAGCCTGCGGCCCGATCCGTCCCAACCGCCACGGCCAACGGCCGGTCCGGGACACCGGAACGCCCGCACCACCCCCGACCAGCGCTCCTACGCCTCGGCTGGAACGCCGGAATGGAACGCGGGTGCGTGGTGTCGATGGCCTCGGCCCTACGCCCCCCGACCGGACGGTGCGTCCGCCACACCCGCCTCAGGGCTTCGAGCTCCTCTCGGGGGAATGTGCCCTCACCCCTTGACGGCCTCCGCGATCCGCAGGGCGGCCTGGACGGGTGTGAGGTGCGTGGTGTCGATGACCTCGGCCTCCCCGTGCAGCCAGGTGCGGGCCGCCTCGGCGTAGGGCTCAAGGTGCCGCAGACGGAACGGGGAGTCGGGGCCGAGGACGGTGTCCCCGGCGATGCGCCCGCGGAGGGTGTCCTGATCGGCGTGGAGGACGAAGTGCCGTACCGGAACCGCATGTTCGGCGAGACCCGCGCTGATCTCCCGCCAGTACTCCTCCACCAGGAAGGTCATCGGCATCACCAGGGTGCCGCATCCATACGATCATGCGGCCCACGCTGGCGGCGACCGGTCCTCTCACCTGTATGCCGACAGCACGTCGCGGAGGGCGAGAGGGGAGCGGCCGGTCAGCTGGGTGTAGTCGTGTCCGACCCGGTCCCAGCGCTGTTCGCGCACCGAGGCAAACATGGACGAGAAGGCGTAGAGCCACCAGGGATCCAGGCCGGTCGCCGCCGCCTCGGCGCAGTACGTGTCCTCCGGGATGTCCACGTACGCGACCGGCGTCTTCCATGCCTCCGCCGCGATCGAGGCCTCGGTGAGGACGAGAACCTTAGGACAGACCCCTCTGGGCAGTACCCAGAGCGCGGCTGCTCGCCGGAAGACACTCAAGATTTTTCACCCGCGGAGGAAGCGGCTGCTCAGCTGGCGGCTCACCTTCTATGAGGCCAACAACCCGGGCATAGGTAATTTGAATGTGCGTCCTAAGAAGGTGCCTTAAATAGCAGTCACACGTAGTTTTCTTAAGCGCACTACGGCGCGTCAAGTCAGCGAAGCTGACCAGGGGTTGATTGCGTGCACAAGGTGGCAGCAAGTGTGTCACCCTCTCCGTATGACCACCACCGAGAGCGAGAGAAACCAGGCAGCCGAGAAGGCTGGGATCGACACGGACGAGGTCGGCGAGAACCTGGGTCACCTGACCCAGGAGCGCACCATTGAGCTCCTCCTCGCCCGCTCGAAGCGGGCGAACCGTACGGTGCCGATCAGGAGGGACTTCCTCCAGACGGGCAAGACCCCCAACACCCAGCCCGGCGTCATGCGCTCCCTCGTCGCCAGCAGGCAGGAGCGTGCTCTCGACCTCTACCTGCTTATGGCCGCAGTTACCGGCGCCGGCGACTACTCGGTGACCGACTGGTCATCGACCTGGGCCAGGACAGTGGGCATCTTCGACGAGAAGTCCGGGGCATCTGCAGTCTCCCGTGCCTGGAAGGGGCTGAGGGAACTCAACGTCATCTCAACCGCCAGGGGCGCGGGCCGTCGGACCACGGTTACCAAGCTCCTCGAGGACGGCTCCGGCCCTTACCACCCGCCGGTCGCCAACGAGGCGTACTTCCAGCTGCCCTTCGAGTACTGGGAGCAGAACCTGCACACGACCCTGTCCCTGCCGGGCAAGGCCGTGTACCTGATCTCCCTGGCGCAGCGGAAGCCGAAGTTCTCGCTGGCCCAGGCCAAAGTCGGTGAGTGGTACGGCCTTGCCGAGCGGACTGTCGCGAAGGGGATCAAGGACTTGATCCACCACGAGGTCCTGGAACGGGTCGGATCGCAGGTGTACGAGACCCTCGCCGTTCCCTCGGGGCGGGCCTCTCGGCCCCTCTACGCACTCAAAGACCCGTTCGGCCACCGAGGGCTGCCTGTGTCCACGCCCCGGGACTCCTCTGAGGAGCAGAGCCAGGAGGGCTGAGTCCCCGTAAACGGCGGCGGGGCCGCGTTGCAACGCGGCCCCGGCCCATGTCCCCCAAATCCGATCCGGCCAGATCACGACCAAGGAAGACGGAACCCATCATGAACCAGCAGCTCACGTCCCACACCCCCGGCCTGACGTCCGTACCTGACGAGCCGGCCCCGCCCGACCCCGCTGCTCTCCGGGACCAAGCGCTGACCGATCGCGTGCCCGTTCCCCCCGCCAGCGGCGGAAAGCCCACCTCCATGTCGATCGTCCAGTGCGTGGCCTCCACCGGGCGTGGCGTGGCCATTGCGCTGCCGCCGGCCACGTTCCTCGGTTGGATCGATCTCCACCCGACCTTCGCGTACGGGTACTCAGTCATGTGGGGAGTGAGCGAAGTCCTGATGCCGTGGATCACCTGGGTGCGAACCCGCTACTCGGTGGTACGCCGAGCTTCCTGACGCATCAACGTTTCACCTCCTGCAGGGTCCGTCCACACTCGGGCCGGGCCCTGCACTACTTCCGCAACTGTCGCTGACCACTCACATCCCACGTCGCCAGCCACTGACGTCCTGATGTCGTCCGACGACGAGTTCGTGAAGCGTCAACCGGCGAGAGGTATCGCGAGGCCGCCTGGACGTCCGCCAGCCAGGCGGTGCCAACCACTGCTGAGATATGTCAACTATCGCTGCGAGACACAGACGGCTTGGCGACCGGGTGACAGCCTTTTGCAAGCGGTTGCTTGCAAAAGTTAGCGAGTGGGGGCACCATCGGTGGCATGGCATCGCTCAACGTCGGCAACCTCGGTGACTACCTCAGGGAGCAGCGCCGAAGCGCGCAGCTCTCGCTGCGGCAGCTCGCGGAGGCGGCCGGGGTGTCCAACCCGTATCTGAGCCAGATCGAGCGCGGGCTGCGCAAGCCGAGTGCCGAGGTGCTCCAGCAGGTCGCCAAGGCGCTGCGGATCTCCGCGGAGACGCTGTATGTGCGGGCCGGGATCCTGGACGAGCGGGAGCGCGAGGAGCTGGAGACGCGTGCGGTCATCCTCGCCGACCCCTCGATCAACGAGCGGCAGAAGCAGGTGCTGCTGCAGATCTACGACTCGTTCCGCAAGGAGAACGGCCTCGATGCGGCCTTGGTCGTCCACGATGCCGGCGAGGACGCGGGTATCGGCGGTGCGGCCGGTACGGGGCCTGGGGCCCGTACCTGAGCAGCCGCCCGAGCCTCGGGTGGCGGGCTCCGCCCCTGCCCGGTCCCTGACCAGTTCCCAGATTTCCGACTCTCCCGACTGTGCGATCCGGAGGATCACCACCGTGGCCATCATCGAAGAACTGCGTACCCCCTTCTACTTCGCCGCCGGTACGGCGGACCTCGCCGTGCGGCAGGCGCGCAAGGTCCCCGGGCTGATCGAGCAGATCGCCACCGAGGCGCCGGCGCGGATCGACGCGGTACGCCGGACCGACCCCAAGGCCGTGCAGGAGCGGGTCAGCACCCAGGCCAAGGAGGCCCAGGCCACCGTGCAGGCCCGGGTGACCGAGGCGTTCGGCAGCATCGACACCGACTTCAGGAAGTTCGGCGAGACCGCCCAGGGCCTGGCCCTGCGGAGCGTGGGCGTGGCCGCCGAGTACGCGGTCAAGGCGCGCGAGGCCTACGAGCGGGTCGCCGAGCACGGTGAACAGGCCGTGCGCACCTGGCGCGGCGAGGCCGCCGACGAGCTGACCGAGATCGCCGTGGTGGTCGAGCCGGAGCCGGCCCCGAAGCCAGCGCCTGCGCCGTCCGCCACCCAGGGGCCGGAGGAGGCCCCGGCCGCGACCGTGGAGACCCCGGCGGCCGCGCCCAAGCGGGCCGCCGCCAAGAAGACGCCTGCCGCGCGCAAGCCGGCCGCGAAGAAGCCGGCCGGCGGTAGCGAGTAGCCGTGAGCCCGTCCGGCCCGCGCACCCGGGGGAGCACCCCGGCTGCGCGGGCCCGGGCACGTTCGGCGGCGCGGCCGCGTTGTACGAGTACCTTGGCCGCGAGGGGAAACGACGGTACGACGGGGTTCCACGACTGACTAGGCGGTGCTCACCATGTTGCTCCAGGGGTTCGGCACGTTCATCTCGCTGCTGTATCTCGCCATGACCCTGCTCGCCGTGGCCGCCTTCCTGCTCGCGGTGACGGCCCGCGAGGACGCGTACCGGGCGGCGGACAAGCAGAGCAAGACCTTCTGGCTGGTCATCCTGGGCATCACGGTCGCGGTGAACCTGCTGGTGCCGATGCTGTTCCTGCAGATCGCCGGGCTGATCGCGTCGATCGTCTTCATGGTCGACGTGCGCCCCGCCCTCCGGCAGGTGTCCGGCGGCGGCAAGCGGGGCGGCCGCCGCGGCGGCTCCAGCAGCGACGGTCCGTACGGGCCGTACAACGGCGGCCGGTAGCCGGTAGCCGGTAGCCGATGGGCGGTCGGCGGGGGTGTCCGTCAGCGGCGGTCGCGGCGGTGGCGGGAGAGCAGCAGGACGGCGACGTCGTCCGTCAGCTCCCCGCCGTTCAGCTGCCGGACCTCGGCGACCGCCGACTCCAGCAGTTCCTCGCCGTCCAGGCCCTGGGCGAACTGGCGGGAGACCATCTCGACCATGCCCTCCTGGCCCAGCCGGGGCGACCCGGGCCCGGCGGTGCGGCCCTCGATCAGCCCGTCGGTGTACATCATCAGGCTCCAGGAGCCGCCCAGCTCCACCTGCTTGCGCGGCCAGCGGGCGCGCGGCAGCACCCCGAGGGCGGGGCCGGAGTCCTCGTACGGCAGCAGCCCGGTGGGGGCGCCGCGCCGGGCGATCAGCGGCGAGGGGTGCCCGGCCAGGCAGAGCCCGGCCCGCCGCCCGTCCGGGGCGATGTCCACGGTGCACAGGGTCGCGAAGATCTCCTCGCTCTCCCGCTCGTGCTCCAGCACCTTCTGGAGCGTGGAGAGCAGCTCGTCCCCGCACAGCCCCGCGAAGGTCAGCGCCCGCCAGGCGATCCGCAGCTCCACCCCGAGGGCGGCCTCGTCCGGCCCGTGCCCGCTGACGTCGCCGATCATCGCGTGCACCGTGCCGTCGGGGGTGCGCACGGTGTCATAGAAGTCGCCGCCGAGCAGCGCCCGGGACCGGCCCGGGCGGTAGCGGGCGGCGAACCGCAGGTCGGAGCCCTGGAGCAGCGGGGTGGGCAGCAGTCCGCGCTCCAGCCGGGCGTTCTCCTGGGCCCGCAGCCGCGACTCGGCCAGCTTCACCTGTACGGAGTCGGCCCGCTTGCGCTCGACCGCGTACCGGATGGCGCGGCTGAGCAGCGGCCCGTCCAGCTCCTCGCGCAGCAGATGGTCCTGGGCCCCGGTGCGCACCGCCTCCGCGGCCAGCTCCGCGTCCCCGGCGGAGGTCAGCGCCAGTACGGCGTGCCGGGGCGCGAGGCGCAGCACGTGGCGGAGCGCGGTGAGCCGGTCGGCGTCGACTGACCCGGCCGGGGTGGAGGAGGGCAGGGCGAGGTCGACGAGCACGCAGTGCACGTCGTCGGTGAGCAGCCGCTCGGCCTCGGTGAGGTTGCGGGCGGTCCGGATACGGACGCGGTTGCCGGAGGCGTCGGTCAGTTCCGGTGCGGTGAAGGTGCCCGCCGGGTCGTCCTCGATCACCAGCAGGGTGAGGTCGGTGCCGCCTGTGTGCTCCGCGCCGGCGGCGCGGTCCGATGGGTCCACCCTCTGCCGCGGTACGGGTACGGGCATGGCTTGGTTCCTTCCCTCCCCCCGAGGGCACGGCGGCGCGTCGGACGACACACCGCCGACGGGACCATAGCGGTACGCGGTGGCCCAACGGAATGGCGATCACGGGATGGCTGTTGGCATATGCCGCGCAGTGGGAGGTAGTTGGCACCGCCTCATGACGAACATCACGCGGGTGGTGTTGGCCCGGTCACATGCCGGACGCGGTGGGGACGATTCCCGGGGCATTGGGCGCCTTTCCGCGCCCGGGGCAACCGGGTGCCTTGCCGGGCCCGGCCGTCCGCGGTGCCAGGCCCCGCCCGAAGCGCGCCCATCTGGGCCCGGCCCGCCTGCGGTGCCCGGGCAGGCCCGCAGTGTCCCCTGCCGGGCCCGGCCCGGCGGGTCGCGCCCCGCCGGGCCGACGGCTCCGGGGGCCGCCCCGCCCGGACGACTCGGCCCGGGCCCGCATTCGCGGGGCCGTCCTGCTGGACCCGAGCTCTCCGGGGAGGTCATGCTCGGGCCCGCGCTCCGGAGGCCGCCCGGATCAGACCCGTGCTCCCCGGGGACTCCCGGCGGCAGGCAGGCACGCCTTGCCGGGCTGGGGCGTGCCCTGCCGCGCCTGGCGCACCTAAGGTCGCCTTGCCCGGCCCGCGTTCCCGGGCCAGGCCTGCCCCGGCCTCGCTTCCAGGAGTCAGGCGGCCGGCCGACCGGCGTGTCTACTCGGAGGCGGAGGCGGAGGCGGCCGCGTCGGGGCGGACGACTCCGAGGATCCGCATCGAGCCCGCGCCCGCGATCGTCACCTGCCGCCCGGGGCGGGGGGCGTGCACGATCTGGCCGTCGCCTATGTACATCCCGACATGGCTGGCGTCCGCGTGGTAGATGATCAGGTCTCCGGGACGCAGGTCCGCGACGTCGACGCGCGGCAGCAGCCGCCACTGCTCCTGGGAGGTGCGGGGGATGACCGTGCCGGCCGCCGCCCAGGCCTGCGAGGTGAGCCCCGAGCAGTCGTAGGAGTCCGGGCCCTCCGCCCCCCAGACGTACGGCTTGCCGATCTGGGCCGTCGCGAAGGCCACCGCCTTACCGCCGGCCGTGCTCGCCTCCGCTCCCGTCCCCGCCTCGGCCGGCTTGTCCGCCGACTTCAGGGCGCCGGACTCCAGCCACGCCCGCTGGGCCCTGGCCTGCTCCTGCCGCTCCAGCTCCAGCAGCCGCTCGCGCTCGTCGGCCTCCAGCCGCGACTCCAGCTTCTCGGCCGCGTCGATCTTGGCCTCGATCTCCTTCTTCCGCTCCGCCTGCCGGGCCCGGGCGTTCTCCAGCCGGGTCCAGTGCGCGCTGGCGTCCTTGGTGTACTGCTCCAAGTCGCCCTGCTTCTGCTTCAGTTCGGTCAGCAGGTCCTTGGTGGCCTTCTGGCCCTGGCGCAGCCGGCCGACCCCGTCGAGAAAGAGGTCCGGGTCGTCGGTGAGCACCAGCCGGGCCTGGTCGGGCATCCCTCCGGCGCGGTACTGCGCCCGGGCCGCGGCACCCGCGCGCCGCTGGAGGTCGTCGATGCGGAGCTGGCCGTCCACGATGGCCCGGGACAGCCGCACAATCTCCGTGGACTGCTTCTCCGCCTGCTCCTCCGCGAGGTTGTACGCGTCGGTGGCGGAGGCGGCCTGCCCGTACAAGTCCTCTATCTCCTGGCGGACTTGCTCCAGGGAGCGGCCCTCCCCGGAAGCGGGGGCGGAGGCGGAGGTGGGGTCGGGGGCCACGGGGGCGCCCGGGGCCGCGTAGGCCGCCTGGGCGGGCAGTACGAGCACGGTCAGCGCGCAGATGACGGTGATCGCGGCGGCGGTGCTCCGGCGCCCGCGCCCCTCACCCGGCCGAGCGTCACCACGGCGTCGGTCCACGACGTCCCCCTCCAGCCCCTCCTGATTAACCGCCAGTAACTTAGCGGCACACGAGATCGTGCCATGGGACGGGGGATTCCAACACCCCTGTGGATCCCTGCGGGTGCCTGTGGATTCCTGGGGATTCCTGTGGACAACCGCCTCGGAGGCGTTCACCCGTCCCGGTGGTGGGTGCGGTCACTCGGCCGGGGTGGAGGCCGGGGCAGGAGCCGGGGCCGGGACCTTTCCCTCCGGGGCCGGGGCCGGGGCCCTTTCGGCCGAGGGCGCCGCCGGGGGCGCGGCTCCGTCGACCGCCGCATCCGGGCCGCCGCCCGGCGCCTCGCCCAGCGCGGCGGGCAGGCCGCGCATCAGCAGCCAGTACCCGGCGCCGGCCAGGGTGCCGATCACCGCGCAGCCCGCCCACAGCCAGCCGGCGCCGTAGTGGTCGATCACCGCGCCGGAGACGAGCGGGGCGACCAGGGCGGCGACCGACCAGGACATGCTGTAGACGCCTTGGTAGCGGCCGCGGCCGTGCACCGGGGAGAGCTGGACCACCAGGCTGGTCTGGGTCGGGGCGTTCACGATCTCGGCGAGGGTCCACACGCAGACGGTCAGCGCGTAGACGGCCACCGAGTCGGCGAAGGCGGTGAGCCCGAAGCCGTACCCGGCCAGGATCGAGGAGACGATCAGCAGCCGGCGCGGATCGCGGCGCACCAGCCAGCGGGTGACCGGGATCTGGAGGACCACGATCAGCAGCCCGTTCATCGCCATGGCCAGGCCGAAGTCCGCCGCGTCGAAGCCGTCCGCCCCCATGGCGACGGGCAGTCCCACATACCCCTGCTGGAAGATCAGCGAGATCAGGAACGACAGCCCGACGACGCCCATGAACCGCCCGTCGGCCACCACGTCCCGCAGCCGGACACCGTCCCGGGCCCGTGCCCCCTTCCGCACCCCCGTGCCCTCGCCTCCGGTCGACGTCTCCCGCGCGTCCGGCCGGGTCTCGGGGAGCTTGACGAAGACCAGCACCGCGCAGACCAGGGTGAGCGCCGCCTCGCCGAGGAAGCCGGCCAGATAGCTGTGCTCGGCGATGAACCCGGCCGCGGCGGAGGAGACCGCGAAGCCCATGTTGATCGCCCAGTAGTTCAGGGAGAACGCCCGCACCCGGTCCTCGGGCGGCACGATGTCCGCCATCATCGCCTGCACGGCGGGCCGGGAGGCGTTCGAGGCCGCGCCGACCAGGAAACCGACCGCGGCGATGGCCACCGGGTGCTCCATGAAGCCGAGCAGGGCGACGGAGCCCGCGGTGGCCAGCTGGGCGGCCAGCAGGGTGGGCCGCCGCCCGAGCCGGTCGGTCAGCACGCCGGCGACCAGCGAGGAGATGACCCCGCCGAGCCCGTGCAGGGACGCGACCAGCCCCGCGTACGAGGCGGAGTAGCCCCGCTCCAGCGTCAGGTACAGCGCCATGAAGGTGGCGACGAAGGCGCCCAGCCGGTTGATCAGGGTGCTGGTCCACAGCCACCAGAACGCCCGTGGCATACCCGCCACGCTCTCCCGTGCGGCCCGTCCCACCGCTGCGACCGACATGTCCCGCCCCCGTAACCCTGTAAGCGCCCTACCCGGTACTCGGACGTTACGAGGAGGGGGGAGCGGGAGGCCAGCGAATTGACGCCGACCGTCAACCGGCCGCCGACCGTCAACCGTCCGCTGACCGTCAACCGGCCGCCGACCCTCAACCGGCCGCCGGACGATCGTCAGGCGGCCGCCGGCCGACCGTCCGCCGCGGACCGTCAGGGGCGTCGATTAACCTCGTACGCATGGCCGACGCACCGTACAAGCTGATCCTGCTCCGCCACGGCGAGAGCGAGTGGAACGCGAAGAACCTGTTCACCGGCTGGGTGGACGTCAACCTCACCGACAAGGGCGAGAAGGAGGCGGTACGCGGCGGTGAGCTGCTGAAGGACGCCGGCCTGCTCCCCGACGTCGTCCACACCTCCCTGCAGAAGCGGGCCATCCGCACCGCCCAGCTGTCGCTGGAGGCCGCCGACCGCCACTGGATCCCGGTCCACCGCTCCTGGCGGCTGAACGAGCGGCACTACGGCGCGCTCCAGGGCAAGGACAAGGCGCAGACGCTCGCCGAGTTCGGCGAGGAGCAGTTCATGCTGTGGCGCCGCTCGTACGACACCCCGCCGCCGGCCCTCGCCGACGACGCCGAGTTCTCGCAGGCCCATGACGCCCGCTACCAGACCATCCCCCCGGAGCTGCGGCCGCGCACCGAGTGCCTGCAGGACGTCGTCGTCCGGATGCTGCCGTACTGGTACGACGCCATCGTCCCGGACCTGCTCACCGGCCGCACGGTGCTGGTCGCCGCCCACGGCAACAGCCTGCGCGCCCTGGTCAAGCACCTGGACGGCATCTCGGACGAGGACATCGCCGGGCTCAACATCCCCACCGGCATCCCGCTCGCCTACGAGCTGGACGCCGACTTCAAGCCCGTGGTGAAGGGCGGCACCTACCTCGACCCGGACGCGGCCAAGGCGGCCATCGAGGCGGTCAAGAACCAGGGCAAGAAGAAGTAGCGGTCCCGGAGCGCGCTGGGAGGGCCTCTTGCCCGCCGGTCTCCCGGCGGGCGGGGGGCCTTCTCGCGTACGGGGCTTCCTGGCGTACGGGGCTTTCTGGCGTACGGGGCCTTCCCGCGTACGGGGCCTTCCCGCGTACGGGGCTTTCTGGCGTACGGGGGAGGGGCGGGCCCCGCACCCCCTCGGGCCCGCGCCCCTCAGGCGCCCGGGCCCGGGTCGGGGTGGACGGTCTGGGTGACGCCGGCGCGGGCGGCCTCCAGTTGGGCGGCGAAGGCGATGCCGAGGAAGAGCGCGACCCCGGTCACATTGGCCCACAGCAGCAGTGCGACGAAGGCCGTGAGCGGGCCGTAGACGGCGCCGAAGGAGCCGCTGAAGTTCACATACAGGCCCAGCAGCCAGGTGGCGCCGATCCACAGCAGCAGATGCACGGCCGAGCCGAACACCAGCCAGGTGTAGCCCGGTTGGTCGCGCCGCGGGGCCCAGCGGAAGATCACCGCGGAGGCCACCGCCGCCAGCAGCACCCCGGCGGGTAGGTGCAGCGGGCCCCACCAGTCGAGCAGCCCGGGCGGCCAGTGGAGCGCCCGCACCACCGCCTCGCCCGTCTCCCGGCCCGCGACCAGGATCAGGAACCCGCCGCCCAGCGGCAGCCCGGCGCCCACGGCCAGGGCGAGCGCGCGCAGGTACTTGCGGAGGAACGGGCGGTCGCGCTCGATCCCGTAGATCCGGTTGCAGCCGCGCTCCACCTGCCCCATCGCGGAGGCGAGGTTGAGCAGCGCGAAGCCGAGGCCGAGCCACATCGCGACGGCGGCGGCCGTGTCCGCGCCCGCCTGGCGGGTGCCCTCCAGCGCCTCCTGGACGACCTCGGCGCTGGCGCCCGGGACGATGCCCTCCAGGGTCAGCTCCACCACCCGGCCCGCGCTGCCGGTGTGCAGGCTGGCGGCGACGCCGACCAGCGCGATGGTGAACGGGACGATGCCCAGCACCACCTGGTACGCCAGGGAGCGCGCGAACGAGAAGCCGTCGGCGTAGCGGAACCGGGCGAAGGAGTCGAGCAGCAGCCGGCGGCCGCCGTAGCGGCGCAGCGCGGTGAACGCCTCGTCCCCGGAGAGCTCCTCACCGATCATGTCCCGGGTCTGCGGAACGTGCACCACGGTCCCCACCGCGCGCCTCCCCCTCTGTCTCCCGCCCTGCCTCCCGGGCGCCTCGCCGTTGTGTTGCCTTCCCGCGACCGCGGGGCGCACGCGCGACGGCTACCGGTCATCCGTACGGCGGCTCGATATGCCATGGACATCCCGGGACGTGAACTGTTGCCGTACGGCAGCAATGGTGCCGCCCCTGCTCACGACCGCGCGCCCGCCGGCCGGTGCGCGTGCTGGTGCCCGAGGGGCGGCTGGGGGGCGGAATACCGTCACCGTGACGTTGGCCGACCGCCGGTCACTTCTGCTCGGCAGATGCCATAGGTCCCATGCCGCCGGCAACGCCCCGCCCGCGCGATGCGGACCACGGCCGGGCGCACGGGCTGGGCGGGGTCCGCCTCGGTACGGACCAGCCGCCGGTGGGGCCGCAGGGGCGGCTTCGCGCCGGAAGGCGGTACGGGGGAGGGGACCGGAAGGCTACTGGCAGCGCCGGCGCGGGCACCGGCAGTGTCGTCCCCGCACCGCAGCACCGCAGCACGACAGCACGACAGCACGACAGCACTTCAGCGCATCAGCGTCACGCACCACACCGCTCATCCGCTCATCCGCTCATCCGTCCATCGGGCCGAAGGCCCATTCCGAACGGAGTCCCCATGCGTACGAGGTCCGTGCTTGCCGCCATCGGTGCCGCCGGCACCCTGGTGCTGACCGGAGCCGTCCTGCCGGCGTCCGCGGCCGCACCGGCGCCCGCCACCACGTCCCACCCCTACACCTGCTCCAACTCCGGCAGCGGGTCCGCCCACATCGTCAACTGCGTGGGCACCATCACCGGCATCGGCAACGTGGTGAAGAACGTCGACATCGACATCTCGGACATCAACGTGCTCAGCGGCAACCAGCTGAACATCCTGGAGACGTCGCTGGAGGACGTCGCCGACGTCAAGGCGGGCACCTCCGTCATCCTCCAGAAGGTCGACCTGGCCCTGGTCACCGTCGACACCTACGTCAACAAGCTGTCGATCCCGATCGACATCAGCAAGGTGCTCGTCGACGTCCTGTGACGCCCATTCGGCCGCTGGGCTGAGGGTAGAGGACACCAGAACGCCCGGCCGGGGACGCCCAGCCGGGCGTTTCCCCTGCCGGGCGCCGGTCCCGCCGTCCCACCCCGGCCGGTCCGGAGGTCAGCCGCAGCAGCCGCCGCACTGGCAGGGCGCGCCCGACTGGCAGCCGCAGCCGCAGCCCGAGCCGCAGCCGCAGGCACCGAGGAGGGGCAGGGGGATCACATCGGCGGGGGTGTCCTGACGGGGGTCGGTCATGGGTGCGTCGGCCATGGGGTTCCCTCCTCGAAGGCGTACGTCGGCGTGCGCAGCCTCACCCCATTGGACGACCGGGGGCCAGGGCGCATCAACGGCGCACGGGGTTGCGACCGCCCCCGCCGCCCGCCGCACGCGCCCCCGGGCCGATCGCCCGAGGGCACCCGCCCCCCGTCCGCTAGACCTCCTCGGCGGCCGTCTCCGTACGGGCCTCCGGCCGGGTCTCCGCCGCCCCGTCCTGCTGCTGGAGCTCGTCGGCGTGCTCGCCGGTCACCAGGTAGACCACCCGCTTGGCCACCGACACCGCGTGGTCGGCGAACCGCTCGTAGTAGCGGCCCAGCAGGGTCACGTCGACCGCGGTCTCGATGCCGTGCTTCCAGCGGTCGTCCATCAGGTGCCGGAACAGCGTGCGGTGCAGCCGGTCCATCTCGTCGTCGTCGTGCTCCAGCTGGATCGCCAGGTCCACGTCCTTGGTGATGATCACCTCGCCGGCCTTGGCCATCAGCCGCTGGGCCAGCTGACCCATCTCCAGGATGGTGGCCTGGAGGTCGCGGGGAACGGCCGTGTCGGGGAAGCGCATCCGGGCCAGCTTCGCCACATGCTCGGCCAGGTCGCCGGCCCGCTCCAGGTCGGCGCTCATCCGCAGCGAGGTCACCACGATGCGCAGGTCGGTGGCGACCGGCTGCTGGCGGGCGAGCAGGGCGATGGCGCGCGCCTCCAGGTCGTGCTGGAGGGTGTCGACCCGGCGGTCGCCCTCGATCACCGCCTCCGCGAGCTTCAGGTCCGCGTCGAGCATCGCCGTGGTCGCCCGGCCGACGGCCGAGCCGACCAGCCGGGCCATCTCGACCAGTCCGTCGCCGATCGAGTCCAGTTCCTCGTGGTACGCGTCCCGCATGGGTTGTCCCTCTCTCACTGCGCGCGGCAGGGTGCTCGTACCGCGTCCGTACTGCGTCCGGGGTCCGGGTGGCCGCTCTCGGCCCCCGTAACCGCCACGGTCCGGTCCGAAGGCGTCGGGTGCCGTCCGCCCAAGTGAACCGGCACTTGCCCCTCGGTGAACTCTGGGCGACGACTGTCCGGGGTGGCCCCTCGACGGCTGGGAGCATGTCCGAGGGCCCGCCTAACCTGGGAGCCATGGACGTGAACGCGGCGGTCGCCGCAGTGGCCGCGATCGCCGGGGCGTGTACCGGTGTCATCGCCATGCTGGCGTTCCGCTGGAGCGAACGCGAGCAGCGGAGACCCAGCCCCCGGGTCCGCGCCTCCCCGCACACCGACGCGGTGCTGCCGCCGGGCGTGGACACCGTGCTGTCGGTGCTCCGCTCCTCCGCCGTGGTCCTCGACGAGAGCGACTCGGTGGTCAAGGCCAGCTCCGCGGCGTACGCGCTGGGACTGGTCCGCGGCGGCAAGCTGGCCATCGAGCCCATGCTGCACCTGGCCCGGGACACCCGGCGGGACGGCGAGATACGGCAGGTGGAGCTGGAGCTGCCCCGGCGCGGCACCGGCCTCGGCGGGGCGCTGGCGGTCTCCGCGCGGGTCGCCCCGCTCGGCTCCCGGCTGGTCCTGCTGCTGGTCGAGGACCTCACCGAGGCGCGCCGGATCGAGGCGGTCCGCCGGGACTTCGTGGCCAATGTCAGCCATGAGCTCAAGACCCCGGTCGGCGCGCTCTCGCTGCTCTCCGAGGCGGTGATGGACGCCTCCGACGACCCCGAGGCGGTCACCCGCTTCTCCGGCCGGATGCAGATCGAGGCGACCCGGCTCACCAACCTCGTACAGGAGCTCATCGACCTCTCCCGCGTGCAGAACGACGACCCGCTGGAGGACGCCGAGCCGGTCCGGGTGGACGAGCTGGTCGCCGAGGCCGTCGACCGCTCCCGGCACACCGCCTCCACCAAGCAGATCACCATGGCCGCCGGCGGCGCCTCGGGCCTGAAGGTCTGGGGCAACCGCGGCCAGCTCGCCGCCGCCCTCGGCAACCTGGTGGAGAACGCGGTCAACTACTCCCCGGCCCACACCCGCGTCGGCATCGCCGCCCGCCGGATCGCCGCCCCCGGTGGCGACGCGATAGAGATCGCCGTCACCGACCAGGGCATCGGCATCCCCGACAAGGACAAGGAGCGCATCTTCGAGCGCTTCTACCGGGTCGACCCCGCCCGCTCCCGGGCCACCGGCGGTACGGGCCTGGGCCTGGCCATCGTCAAGCACGTGGCCGCCTCGCACGGCGGCGAGGTCTCCGTCTGGAGCACCGAGGGCCAGGGCTCCACCTTCACCCTCCGCCTCCCCGAGGCCGGCACCGCCCGCCCCGACCAGGACGCGGACCTCGACACCGGTCTGGGCGCCGGCCGGCTCGGCGCCGCCCCGTCCGGTGGCGGGCCCGCCGAGCGGACGTCCGAGGCGGCCGCCGACCGGCCCGCCGGGCCGAACGCCCGGCACCAGCAGCGCCGCCCCACCCTTCCCCGTACCCATGAACCGCTCATCGCCCCGGAGGTCCTTCCGTGACCCGAGTGCTTGTCGTCGAGGATGAGGAATCCTTCAGCGACGCCCTGTCCTACATGCTCCGCAAGGAGGGCTTCGAGGTCGCGGTCGCGACCACCGGGCCCGAAGGACTGGACGAGTTCGAGCGCAACGGCGCCGACCTCGTGCTGCTCGACCTCATGCTCCCCGGCCTGCCCGGCACCGAGGTCTGCCGCCAGCTGCGCGGCCGCTCCAACGTGCCGGTCATCATGGTCACCGCCAAGGACAGCGAGATCGACAAGGTCGTCGGGCTGGAGATAGGCGCCGACGACTACGTCACCAAGCCGTTCTCCTCCCGCGAGCTGGTCGCCCGCATCCGCGCGGTGCTGCGCCGCCGGGGCGAGCCGGAGGAGGTCACCCCCGCCGCGCTGGAGGCCGGGCCGGTCCGGATGGACGTGGACCGCCATGTGGTCACCGTCTCCGGCGGCAAGGTCGACCTGCCGCTGAAGGAGTTCGACCTGCTGGAGATGCTGCTGCGCAACGCGGGCCGGGTACTGACCCGGATGCAGCTGATCGACCGGGTCTGGGGCGCGGACTACGTCGGCGACACCAAGACCCTCGACGTCCATGTGAAGCGGCTGCGCGCCAAGATCGAGCCCGACCCGGGCGCCCCGCGCTACCTGGTCACCGTCCGCGGACTGGGCTACAAGTTCGAGCCGTAGGCCGTAGGCCGTAAGCACCGCCCGGGTGCCGGGCCGTGCCGCCGTCACACGGTGACGCTGCCGGGCCGCTCGGCGCGGTGACGGTACGAGGAGGGGCGCCCCACCAGCCGGTGGGGCGCCCCTCCTCGTTTCCGGCCATCACGGCTCTCAGCACGCCGAGCCGCTACGGCCGCTCCCGGCCGTCGCTCCCGGCCGTCACCGCCGGCCGCCGGCCGTCACTCCTGGCCGTCGGCCTGGCCCTCTTGGGCGTCCACCGAGGCGGAGGCCGAGTCCGAGACCTCCGGCCCCGGGGCACCGTCCTCCCGGCCCTCGCCCTCGGTGCCCTCCTGGCCCACGGCGGGGCCGCGGGTGGTGGAGGCCGTCGGGGACGGCGAGGTGGCCGGGCCGGACGGCTGCGTGGAGGGGGCCTTCGGCATCTCCGAGGGGCCGAAGCCGGTGAAGTAGCTGTGCGCCGGGGTGACGAACGCCTTCATCTTCACCTCGCCGGTCTCGCTCAGCGAGAAGACGATGTCCTGGACGTTGCCGTCCTGAGCCGCCTCACGGCCCTGGGCGATCACCGCGGAGGCGTTGCCCTCGCCGCCGAGCAGCACCGAGCCGCCCGCCGGAACGGTGATCTTGCCGCCGCCCCGCGCGGCGGTCAGCTTCACCGGCGCGTCGGCGCCCGGCAGCGCGATCTGGTCCAGGGTCTGCGGCGTGGAGCCGTTGTTGAAGATCTTCGCGGTGACGACCGCGGGGCCCACCGCCTCACGCTCGGGCTGGGTGACGACCGCGACGTTCTGGATCTGGATGTCCCCGACGGTGGCCGCGGCGTTGTCCGGCCGGACCCCCAGCGTCTGCGCGTCGTTGCCCGCACCGCAGGCGGAAAGCGAGGCGATCGAGAACACGATGGCGGTGGCGGCGAGGGCGCCGCGTCGAAGGCTGCGGCTCACGGCGGCGGCAACTCCTATGACGTACGGACTACGGGGCACGGACGGCAACTGCCGGGCCGGTCGCACGGATCGCACGGGGCGACGGCAGCCGGTTCGGCGGGCTCAGGTTACCGACCCCGTGTCACCGACCCGCATCCGACCCGCCCCGAGGCCCCACCGACCCCCCGCCACCGGTGTCCGGTGCCCCGCGCGGCGTCCGTGCGGCCCCCGTCCGCGCGGCCGGCGGTGAGCCGCGTCACTCCGACTTCGTACCGCGTTCACATAAGCCGCCGACAACCGGCCGGACAAGCGCCCGACAACCGCCGGACAACCCTCGGACAAGCGGCCCCGACCGTCCTTGATCAATTCTGTCGATGAGTGGGATTTCCCCGGTGAAAAGCCTGCCGAGGCCGTCCGCCGCTGATCGGACGCGGCATTTCGAGAATCACCGGGACGCCGTGCCGGCGGATGTGCGGGCGGGTGCGCGGAGGCCGAACGGAGTACGGGAAGTCCACTCCGGGGAACCCGGCAAACCGGACGTAAGGCCCCTTCGAACCATCCGTCGAAGGGTGTAACGTACGCGTTTCCCTGTGCCCGCAGAGCCGCTCCGACCTGCGAATACCCCCTTCCGCATGCCGGTCGCAGCACGTCCCGGTCGCTGTTGTCAAGCCCCGAGATATGCCCTGACCTGCGAAAACGTCATTCAGAAGAACCCGAATCCGTGTTACCCTGGATAGCCACGGAAGGGGTACCTGTCACATGACGTTCAAGGTTGGCGACACCGTGGTCTATCCCCATCACGGGGCCGCGCTGATCGAGGCTATCGAAACTCGTCAGATCAAAGGCGTGGACAAGACCTACTTGGTGCTCAAGGTCGCCCAGGGCGACCTGACGGTGCGCGTACCCGCGGACAACGCGGAGTTCGTCGGTGTGCGCGATGTGGTCGGTCAGGACGGACTGGACCGGGTCTTCGAGGTGCTGCGCGCACCGTACGCGGAGGAGCCCACGAACTGGTCCCGCCGCTACAAGGCGAACCTGGAGAAGCTCGCCTCCGGCGACGTCATCAAGGTCGCCGAGGTCGTCCGCGACCTGTGGCGCCGCGAGCGTGAGCGCGGACTGTCCGCCGGCGAGAAGCGGATGCTGGCCAAGGCGCGCCAGATCCTGGTGAGCGAGCTGGCGCTCGCCGAGAACACCAACGAGGACAAGGCCGAGGCGCTGCTCGACGAGGTCCTCGCCTCCTGAAAGCCGGTACGCACCCCGTACGGCCTGTGAGTTCCCTGACACACCCCGCTCGTCGCCCATGAACGTCCCGCCCGCACCGGCGGACCTCACAGGCAACGGACGCCGCCGGCGCCCGTCGTAAGCGGGACCCTGACGCACCACCCGTCAGACCAGGACTCCGAAGCAGTGATGCCGCGGTGCCCGCTGACCCGCCGTCCGCCACACATCCCGTGTGGCCCGGAGCGTGTCGCCGGGCGCTGCGGCATGTCAGCCCCCGGAAGTCCCCGAGGAAACTCCCGAGAGCTCCAGGGATCCCGGAAGCCCGGGACCCCGGGGAGGTCGGCGCGGTGCGCTCCACCGGTCGTCACGGAAGGGGCCGGTCGAGGCGTCGCGCCGATGCTCCCTCACTCCGCGGATACCCTGCGGGCAAGGGCGCACCCATGGCCATACCCACGACTCCCGAGCCGACAAACCTGCCGGAGCGCATCCGATGACTGACGCAAGCACGCCCGTCCGCACCGCCGTGGTCATCCCCGCGGCCGGCCGCGGGGTACGCCTGGGACCGGGCGCCCCGAAGGCGCTGCGCGCGCTGAACGGCACCCCGATCCTCATCCACGCCGTCCGCGCCATGGCCGCCTCCCGGGCCGTCTCGCTGGTCGTCGTGGTCGCCCCGCCGGACGGCGCCGGCGAGGTCAAGAACCTGCTGGACGCGCACGCCCTGCCCGAGCGCACCGACTACCTGGTGGTGCCCGGCGGCCAGACCCGGCAGGAGTCCGTCCGGCTCGGCCTGGAGGCCCTGCCGGAGGGCGTCTCCGCGGTGCTGGTGCACGACGCCGCCCGCCCGCTGGTGCCGGTGGAGACCGTGGACGCCGTGGTCGAGGCGGTACGGGACGGGGCGGTCGCCGTCGTCCCCGCCGTGCCGCTGGCCGACACCGTCAAGCAGGTCGCCCCGCGCGCCCACGGCGAACCGGAGCCGGTGCTCGCCACCCCCGACCGGGCCGCGCTGCGCGCCGTGCAGACCCCGCAGGGCTTCGACCGGGACACCCTGGTCCGGGCGCACGTCGAGATCACCGCCAACGTCACCGACGACGCGAGCATGGTCGAGCAGCTGGGCGAGCCCGTGGTGGTGGTGCCCGGGCACGAGGAGGCGTTCAAGGTGACTCGTCCACTGGACCTCGTACTCGCCGAGGCCGTACTCGCCCGCAGGAGGGCCAACGATGGCTTCTGACCCCTGGAACCCGGTCTTCCCGCTGGTCGGCGTCGGCACCGACGTCCACGCCTTCGAACGCGGCCGCGAGCTGTGGTGCGCCGGGCTGCGCTGGGAGGACGAGGAGTACGGCCTGGCCGGCCACTCCGACGGTGACGTGGCCGCGCACGCCGCCTGCGACGCGCTGTTCTCCGCGGCCGGGGTCGGCGACCTCGGCGCCCACTTCGGCACCTCCCGCCCCGAGTGGTCCGGCGCCTCCGGCACCACCCTGCTCGCCGAGGCGGCCCGGATCGTGCGCGCCGAGGGCTTCGAGATCGGCAACATCGCCGTGCAGGTCATCGGGGTCCGCCCCAAGGTCGGCAAGCGGCGCGAGGAGGCGCAGAAGGCGCTCGGCGCGGCGGCGGGCGCCCCGGTGTCCGTCTCCGGCACCACCACCGACGGACTCGGCCTCACCGGCCGCGCCGAGGGGCTGGCCGCCATCGCCACCGCCCTGGTGTACCGCGCTCCTTGACCCCCGCCGTCGGGACCGTCGTAACCCCCGCCGTCGGGACCGTCGTCGCGACCGTGGGGGCCGTTCGGGTGCGGGGGTGTTTCCCCGCCCCGCCATGGAGCACCCGGCCGCCGGGCGCGACCGTGCGCCCGTGAACCGATGGGGAGCCCGGATGGCCCACGCCTCGCTCAGCGAACACCTCAAGGCCCTGCTCGACAGCGCCGTCTTCGTCAACATCGCCACCATCCAGCCGGACGGCCGTCCGCAGGTCTCCCCGGTGTGGGTCAAGCGCGACGGCGAGCAGGTGCTGATCTCCACCACCGCGGGCCGCCGCAAGGAGAAGAACCTCCGCCGCGACCCCCGGGTCACCGTGCTGCTCCAGCCCTTCGACGCGCCCTACAGCTACGCCGAGATCCGCGGCACCGCCGAGCTGGAGACCGAGGGTGCCGACGCGCTGATCGACGAGCTGTCGCTGAAGTACACCGGGAAGCCGTACGCGGAGTTCAACCCCGCCTCCGCCGAGGACGCCCAGCGGGTGACCGTCCGCGTCACCCCGGAGAAGATCGTCGGCTCGATCTGACCCCTGTCCCTCCCCGGGCCGCCGGCCGTCGCACCCTCGGCCCCCGCCTCTCGCCCGGTGCCCGGGCCGCCGGCCCCGCGCCCTCGGCCCCCCGCCCCCCGTCGCGTACCCGTTACCACGGATCCGCGGAAGCGGGGCGGGGCACTGCCGGGGGCCCACTACCCTGGGAGGGTGACTATTCGCCTGTACGACACCAGCGCCCGGCAGATCCGCGACTTCGCCCCGCTCACGCCGGGCTGTGTCTCGATCTACCTCTGCGGTGCCACCGTGCAGGCCGCACCGCACATCGGGCACATCCGCTCGGGGCTGAACTTCGACATCATGCGCCGCTGGTTCGCGTACCGCGGCTATGACGTCACCTTCATCCGCAACGTCACCGACATCGACGACAAGATCATCACGAAGTCGGCCGACCAGGGCCGCCCGTGGTGGGCCATCGGCTACGAGAACGAGCGCGCGTTCAACAACGGCTACGACGCGCTCGGCTGCCTGCCGCCCAGCTACGAGCCGCGCGCCACCGGCCATATGACCGAGATGGTCGAGATGATGCGCGGGCTGATCGAGCGCGGCCACGCCTACGAGGCCGAGGGCAACGTCTACTTCGACGTCCGCTCCTTCCCCGGCTATCTGGAGCTGTCCCGGCAGGACCTGGACGACCTGCGCCAGCCCTCCGCCGACGGCGAGACCGGCAAGCGCGACCTGCGGGACTTCGCCCTGTGGAAGGCCGCCAAGCCCGGCGAGCCGTCCTGGGAGACCCCCTGGGGCCGCGGCCGCCCCGGCTGGCACCTGGAGTGCTCGGCGATGGCCCACAAGTACCTGGGCCCCGTCTTCGACATCCACGGCGGCGGGCTCGACCTGATCTTCCCGCACCACGAGAACGAGATCGCGCAGGCCAAGGCGTTCGGGGACGAGTTCGCCCGGTACTGGGTGCACAACGCCTGGGTCACCATGAGCGGCGAGAAGATGTCCAAGTCGCTCGGCAACTCGGTCCTGGTCTCCGAGATGGTCAAGCAGTGGCGGCCCATCGTGCTCCGCTACTACCTGGGCACCCCGCACTACCGCTCCATGATCGAGTACAGCCCGGAGGCGCTGGCCGAGGCCGAGTCGGCGTTCGCCCGGATCGAGGGCTTCGTCCAGCGGGTGGTGGAGAAGGCCGGCCGGGTGATCGAGCCGGCCGCCGAGGTGCCGCCCGCCTTCGCCGAGGCGATGGACGACGACTTCGGCGTGCCGCAGGCGCTCGCCGTCATCCACACCACCGTCCGCCAGGGCAACAGCGCGCTGTCCGCCGACGACAAGGAGGGCGCCGCCGCCCGCCTCGCCGAGGTGCGCGCCATGCTCGGGGTGCTCGGCCTGGACCCGCTCGACCCGCACTGGGCCGGCGAGTCCGGGGGCGCCGGCGAGGATCTGCACGGGGTGGTCGACACCCTGGTCCGGATGGTGCTGGACCAGCGGGAGGCCGCCCGCGCCCGCAAGGACTGGGCCACCGCCGACGCGCTGCGCGACCAGCTCGGCCAGTCCGGGCTGACCATCGAGGACAGCCCGGAAGGCCCCCGCTGGACCCTTGGCGGCGCCGCCTGCTGACTTCTCAGCCGCCGCCCGCCCCGGCGGCGCGGCACACTTGTCCGTACGCGGCACCGCGTCCCCACGCGTCGCCGCACCCGTACGCGCGCGGGGCCCGCACCCCGTTCGCGTACCCCACACGCCACACCACGTCACGAAGCAGGTAAGTCATGGCCGGGAACAGCCAGCGCAGGAACCGCCGCACGTCCAACAAGAAGGGCGCGCAGGTCGGCAGCGGTGGCCAGCGTCGCCGGGGCCTGGAGGGCAAGGGCCCCACGCCGCCCGCCTCCGCGCGCAAGGGCCACGTGAAGAACCGCGCCGCCAACGCCAAGGCCAAGCAGGCCCAGCGCCGCCCGGTCGTCCGGCGCGGCGGCAAGGGCCAGTCCGAGATGGTCGTCGGCCGCAACCCGGTCTTCGAGGCGCTGCGCGACGGCGTGCCCGCCTCCACCCTCTATGTGCAGCAGTTCATCGACAACGACGAGCGGGTGCGCGACGCGCTCAAGCTCGCGGCGGACCGCGGCGGCATCAACCTGATGGAGGCCCCGCGCGCCGAGCTGGACCGGATGACCAACGGGCTGAACCACCAGGGCCTGGTGCTGAGCGTCCCGGCCTACGAGTACGCGCACCCCGAGGACCTGGCCGCGGCCGCCTTCGACGAGGGCGAGGACCCGCTGATCGTCGCCCTGGACGGGGTCACCGACCCGCGCAACCTCGGCGCCGTCGTCCGCTCCGTGTCGGCCTTCGGCGGCCATGGCGTGGTCGTCCCCGAGCGGCGCGCCGCCGGGATGACCGCGGGCGCCTGGAAGACCTCCGCCGGCACCGCCGCCCGCACCCCGGTGGCCCGCGCCACCAATCTGACCCGGGCCCTGGAGGCGTACCAGAAGGCCGGGCTGACCGTGGTGGGCCTGGCCGCGGACGGCGAGGCCGAGGTCGGCGACCTGGAGGCGCTGGGCGGCCCGGTGGTCATCGTGGTCGGCAGCGAGGGCAAGGGCCTGTCCCGGCTGGTCGGCGAGACCTGCGACATCCGGGTCCGCATCCCGATGCCGGGCGGCGCCGAGTCGCTCAACGCCGGTGTCGCGGCCGGTGTGGTGCTGTACGAGGCGGCCCGCCGCCGCGTCTGACGGCACCCCCGTCCCGTAGCCCGGCCGGGCGTACATGATCTTGACGGGTCTCGGACATTCCGCGGCCGTCAAGCAGTGTCCTATCGCCGCATCACTCGGTTAGATGAGTGTGGACACCAGAACGCCCCGGCCCGGGTTCGACGACCAGCCTGCGCTGAGCATGGTCAAGGTGGATTGCGATCCCGCGCAGGTCATCGTGAACCACGCCAGCTTCCGTGTGAGGCTCGCCCCGGCGCAGCAGCCCCGGTACACGGCGAACACCACCCGTGTGCCCGCCTTCGGCGCGGGCGCCAAGCCCGTGCCCCGGGCCGGGGCGCCCGCCCGCCGGCGTGCGCCGGTGGTGTGGAGCGGCAAGTCCTCACCCGGCGACCCGGGCGCCACCGGCCTCCTCCAGGCCGTCCGCCGGACCGCCGCCGTCCCGGCCGGCGCTCTTCGGGAATCCGGAGCCGTCTCCACCGTGAGCACCGTCGACGCCGGCTCCACCCAGCTGATCCCCCGGGTGGACCTCACCGGCGACACCATGCCCAACCCGGTGGTGGCCCCCCGCCGCAGCCCGGACGACGGGCCGATCCTGCCCCCGATGCGGCGGGCGGTCGGCGCCTACGACGAGCGCCCCGCCGAGACCACCGCCTTCCCCGGCGATCCCTCCGGCTACGGCGCTTCCTCCGGTTACGGCGACGACCGGTACGGCTACGACGACCGCGCCGCCGGCGTCCGCGAGGACGCCGACCTCGACGGCCCCGCCACCGGCGCCTTCCCGGCCGGCTCCCACCGCCACGCCTACTACCCCGGCCGCCGGATGAACCTCGGGGTGGTCCTGCTCCCCCTCCGGGTCTTCCTCGGCTTCATCTCCATCTACGCCGGGATGGGCAAGCTCTGCGACCCCGTCTACTTCGACGGCGGCGAGCGCGGCTCCATGGTCACCTGGCTGACCTCGCTGCACCCCTGGCCGCTCGCCGAGCCGCTACGGGACTTCGCCCTGGCCCACCCGGTCGGCGCGGGGCTGACCGTGGCGTTCGCGCAGGTGATCGTGGGTGTGCTCACCGTGCTCGGCCTCTGGCAGCGGGTCGCCGCGGTCTTCGGCGCCCTGCTCTCGGCCGCGTTGATCCTGACCGTCAGCTGGAAGTCGGTGCCGGTCTACGAGGCCCCCGACTTCATCTTCCTGGCCGCCTGGTCGCCGCTGCTGATCGCGGGCGCCCCGGTGTACTCGCTGGACGGGCGGCTGGCCGGCGAGGCCTGGCGCACCCTCGGCCCGCGCTCCGACCTGCACGACCTGCGCCGCCGGGTGCTGCGCCGGGGCGGGATCATCGCCGCCGTGGTCGTCGGGCTCACCCTGCTGGTCGGCTCGGTGCTCGGCGGCGCGGTCCGCTCCACCCAGATGGTCACCGTGCCCGGCCCGGACGGCGACCCGATCAACCACCTGCCCGGCCAGGTGCTGCCCCGCGAGCGCCAGCAGCAGCGCTCCTCCTCCACCTCCCCCGAGTCGGCCACCCGCAGCCCCGAGCCGTCCGCCTCCACCGCCGGCCCCGCGGGCACCTCGGCCGAGGACCGCACCGCCACCCCGACCGAGGAGGCCGCCCCCGAGGCCGAGCAGGGCGTGGACGAGCAGCCGACCGCCACCCAGGGCACCGGCCAGGAGGCCCCCGAGCAGTCCGAGCCGGTCCCGCCCCCGTCCTCCAGCGCCGGCCCCAGCTCCAGCGGCGGCAGCGACGAGGCCCCCTCCTACGACGGCGGCTCCTCCGGCGGCAGCGGCGGCAGCGAGGAGAACACCTCCTCCACCGGCGGCGGCACCGACGGCGGCTCCTCCTCCACCGGTGGCTCCTCCACCAGCGGCGGCTCCACGACTACCAGGCCCTGTTCCACGGCGTGGACGAGCGCGTCCCGGTCCAGGCCCTGCACTTCGGGGTGCGTGTCCTCGACCGCTATCTGCGCTCCG
>NZ_JBEYXH010000036.1:0-78772 GCF_040644755.1 Streptomyces sp. NPDC046887 | reverse complement strand
GTCGCCACCGTCGACACCTACGTCAACAAGCTGTCGATCCCCATCGACATCAGCAAGGTCCTCGTCGACATCCTCTGAACCCTGGGTGACCCACCTCGCGGCGCCCGGCCGGGAACCGCTCCCCGGCCGGGCGCCGTCGCGGTTTCCGGCGCCCGAAACTCCCGGCCGACCGGGTCCGACGGCGACCTCATGGCACCTGATGCGTCCCGGCAGCGTGTCGAAGGCGGGCGGCAGGGTAGCGTGATGACCAGCCTCCGACCGTGTCGGAGCGCTCACTGTCTCATTTCGCCGGGTCTGTGTGGCCCGGCGCTACCAAAGGAACATCGCATGGCCAGCGGCACCGTCAAGTGGTTCAACGCGGAGAAGGGCTTCGGCTTCATCGAGCAGGCGGGCGGCGGCCCGGACGTCTTCGCCCACTACAGCAACATCTCCGGCAACGGATACCGCGAGCTGCAGGAGGGTGAGACCGTCACGTTCGACATCACCCAGGGGCAGAAGGGCCCGCAGGCGGAGAACATCGTCCGCGGCTGAACCACGGGTCGCATCGAGGGCCTCGACCGCTTCGGTCGAGGCCCTCGGTGTTCCCTGGGGCGGGCGTGGCACCGCTGCCCTCGGACGCCAGGGAGAACCAGTGGTTCGCCATGCCGGAGGAGCGGCAGACTGAGACGACTGCGGCGAGGCGTCGGCCTCGCCGGGGCGACCAGCGCATGGTTGATCGTTCGTCAGCTGCCGCCGCCGAGCGGACCTGCGCCCTGCCCCGCCGCCCGTACCCGCCCCAGGTCCCGGGCCAGCAGCGCCGCCCCCACGCACGCCGATCCGTCGCCGAAGCGCGCCGGACGGAGGTCGGGCACGTCCTGCCCGGTCAGCCGGGCCGCGAGGGCGGCGCGGAGGGGCGGGACGCACGAGGCCCCCGCCTCGGCCGGCCCAACGCCGAGGACCAGCCGCTCGGGCCGGTGGCGGCCCACCACCGGCGCCACCGCGTCGGCCAGGGCGTCCAGGGCCTCGGCCCGGATCGCGAGGGCGGCGGCGTCCCCGGCGTCGGCCCGGTGGTACACCTCGCGGGCGCTGAGCCCCCGCCAGGAGGTGGCGCGGGCATAGCGACGGCTGACGGCCGCGCCGGAGGCGACGGCTTCCAGACAGCCGCGGCCACCGCAGTGGCAGGGCTCGCCCCCGGGCCGTACGACGGTGTGGCCGAGTTCGTCCGCCTCCGGGGGCCCGGCCCGCACGATCCGTCCGCCTACCACCAGCGCGGCGGCCACGCCGTCGCCGACCGAGACGGACAGGAAGTCGGGGCAGTCCCGGCCGGCCCCGTCACGCGCTTCCGCCAGCGCGGCGGTGCGTCCGTCGTGGCCGACGGCGACGGGCAGATCCAGGTGCTCGGCCGCCCAGTCCCCGACCGGTGTCCCGTGCCAGCCCAGAGCGGTGGCGCGTACCGCCCGCCCGGACACCTCGTCCACGGCGCCGGGCAGGACGATGCCCGCGGCGGTGGGACGCCAGCGGTCGGCGAGGGTGGCGGCGCAGCCGAGGACGCTGTCCAGCACGGCGTCCGGCCCCCGCTCCGGGCGGGTGAACCAGCGTGCCCGCTCGCGGACCGCCCCGCCCGGGTCGACGGCGCAGCCCGTGATGTGGACGGCGCCCACCTGCAGGGCCAGCACGGTCCCGCCCTCCGGGCGCCGGCTTCCGGCCGCCGCCTCCCGTGGGCGGGTGGCCGGCGCTCCGGGGGGGGGACGGCGGGGGCGGGCGACGGGGAGCGCTACTTGACGGATCCGGCGGTGAGACCGGAGACGACCTTGCGCTCGATGAGGGCGAAGAGGATGACGACCGGGACGATGGCGATGACCGAGCCGGCGAACAGGTAGTTCCACTGCACCGTGTAGTTGCCGATGAAGCTGTTGATGCCGACGGTCAGCGGCTGGCTCTCCGGGACGGTGGAGAGGGTGAGCCCCATGACGAACTCGTTCCAGGCCGCGATGAAGGTGAAGATCATCGCCGTGACCACCCCGGGCACCGCGAGCGGCAGGGTGATCCGCAGCAGTGCCCCGCCCCGGCTCAGCCCGTCGATCATCGCCGACTCCTCCAGGGCCTCGGGGATGGAGGCGAAGTAGGCGGTGAGGATCCAGATCGCGAAGGCCAGGTTGAAGGCCGCGTTGCACAGGATCAGGGTCCACACGGAGTTGAGCATGCCCAGCTGGTAGAACTCGCGGTAGAGGCCGACCAGCAGGGAGGTGGGCTGGAACATCTGGGTGACCAGCACCAGCAGGAGGAACAGCTTGCGGCCCCGGAACCGTATGCGCGCGGTGTAGTACGCGGCGGGGACGGCCACCAGCAGGACGAGCAGGGTGGATCCCCCGGCCACCAGCAGCGTCACCCGGAGGTTGTCCCCGAGGTGGGACTCGCGCCAGACGTTGACGAAGTTCTCCCACCGGAACTCACCGGGCAGATACCCGGCGTCGCGCAGTTCGTGGGCCGGCCGCAGCGCGGTGATCACCATCTCCGCGTAGGGCAGCAGGAAGACGGCCGCCAGCAGCCAGGCGCAGCCGGCCACCAGCAGGGTGCGCGGGCGCGGTGTCCGGGGGCGGCGCGGGGCCGCGGGCGGCCTGCCGCCGGACGGGCGGCCCGGAGACCGGGCGGGCCCGCCGGCCTTGACGGGGGCGAGGGTGTGCTGGGCCATCAGGTCTCCTCCTGGTTCCAGCGGCTGACCTTGAGGAAGACGCCGACCATGACCACCACGAGGGCGAAGTTCACCACGGACATGGCCGCGGACTGCCCGATGTCGGAGTTCTTGAGCTGGTACATGAACACGGTGGTGGTGGCGGTGTCGCTGTCCGGGCCGCCCCGGGTCATGCTCCAGATGACGGGGAACGAGTTGAAGACGTTGATGAGGTTGATGACCACGCCGACCAGGAACGCGGGCCGCAGCAGCGGGAGCGTGATGCGCAGATACGTCTGCCAGGGGCTCGCGCCGTCCACCCGGGCCGCCTCGTAGACCTCCCCGGGGACGGTCTGCAGTCCCGCGAGCAGGGTGTAGGTGGTGAACGGCAGGGACACGAAGACGGCGACGAACATCATCCAGGGCCAGGCCGTCGAGGGGTCGCCCAGCCAGTCCTTCGGGGCGTCGATCAGCCCCAGGTCGGTCATCAGCGTGTTCAGCACGCCGGCGGTCTGGTTGAGCATCCACGTGAAGCCGATGGCGGTCATCACGACCGAGGCGGCCCAGGGGGCGATGAGCGCCCACCGGGTGACGCGGCGGCCGGGGAAGCGCTGGTTGAACAGCTGGGCCAGCGCCAGCGAGACCACCATGGTGGTGGCGACCACCACCACGGTCCAGATGACGGTGGAGAGGACGACCGACGGCAGCGACGGCTCGTCGAACAGCTGCCGGTACTTGTCGAATCCGGCCGACCCCCGGACGAATCCGCTGCTGCTGATCCTCAGGAACGAGGTGCGGACCATCTCGTAGACGGGCCAGAGGACGACGAGCGCGATGAGCGCGACGGCCGGTCCGATCCAGGGCAGCGGCCCCAGCCGGGCCAGGAGCCCCCGGCCCCTGCGACCGGGCCCGGCGGTGGAAGAAGTGGACACGAGGGTGCCTTCCGTGACGGTGCGGTACGCGGGGCTACTGGTCGGAGACCGTGTCCTCGGCCTTCTTCTGCAACTCGGCCAGGGTCGTGGCGGGGTCCTGCACGGCCGTGCCGCCGCTCTTCTTGATCTCGGCGGACACGGCGTCCCAGGCGGTGTCGCCCAGGGGGTAGAAGACGGCGTTGGGCAGCAGCTCGAAGAAGGGCTGGAGGTCCTTGTGCCGGCCGTTGCCGGTCATCTCCTGGAGCGTGTCCTCGGTGACCGGCATCAGGTTGTACGTCTCGTCGAACTTCAGCGTGTTCTCCTTGGAGTACGCGAAGTCGAGGAACGTGCGCACCTGTTCCCTGTTGCCGTTGTCCTTGAAGGCCATCATCCAGTCGGCGACGCCGAGGGTGGACTTCAGCGCGCCGCTCTTCCCGGGGATGGGCGCCACGCCGTAGTCGATCTTGCCGTCCTTCGACATCTGGATGAGCGAGGGATGGCCGTTGAGCATCGCGGCCTTGCCGGCGGCGAAGTCCGCGAACGCCGTCTTGCGGTCCGTGGTCGCGGGGTTGGCGTAGGTCAGGCCCGGCTGGACGAGGTGGGACTTCAGCCAGCCGAACGACTCGACGTTGGCCGGGCTGTCGAGGGTGTACGCGCCTTTCGCGTCGGTGAACCCGCCGCCGTTGCCCAGCTCCCAGATCAGCGACTCGCCCTGCGCCTCCTCCGGGCCGAGGGGCAGCGCGTACGGGGTCACTCCCGGCACCTCCGCTTTGATCTTCTCGGCGGCGGCCTTCAGCTCGGCCCAGCTCCCGGGCACCTTGGTGACGCCCGCCTTGGCGAACACCGCCTTGTTGTAGAAGAAGGCCCGCGCCGAGGAGACGAACGGGATGCCGTACTGCGTGCCGTCCACCTCGCCGGCCTTCGCGAAGCTGTCGATCAGATTGGCGCGGGTCTGCTCCGACAGCACCTCGTCCGCCTTGTACAGCAGGTCGTCGGCGACCTTGTCGGCGTAGCCGCCGGTCTGCAGGACGTCCGGGACGTTGCCGCTCTGGATCATGGTCTTGACCTGTGCGTCGATGTCGTTCCAGTTGATGACCTGGACATCGACCTTGATCTTCGGGTGGGCGGCGGTGAAGCGCCGGGAGACGTCCTCCCAGTAGGCCGTCGAGCTGTTGGACGCCTTGTCGCCGTAGTCGGCAGCGACCAGCCGCAGCGTCACCACGCCGTCCGCGTCCGCCGTGCCCCCGCCACCGCCGCACGACGTCAGGGTGAGCGCGCCGACGGCGCAGATACAGGCCACCGAGAGCAACCTTCGGTTCATCGTGACTACCGCCTTGTGTCCTTGCCGGTCGAGCGACGCGGCCTCATGGGTCGGGGATCCGCAGCAGGAAGACCTCATGCGCCGAGTTGCACCATGGAGCCTTCTTTCGCTCATTTCTGAGCAGCCGTTGCGGAGGAAGTAAACACGAGGAGGCCAGCGGAGAACCAGACCTCTCGGACAGAAAGTCGGCCGGAGAGGTGTCGGCCGGCCGGTGAGGGCGGGGTCCGACCAGGACAGGACCGAAGCGCGGCCCAGCGGCACGTGCGGGAGCCGGGGCGCGGGGAAGGGAGGCGGGCCGGGCCCGGGGAGGTCGGGCGCAGGCAGCTGAGGCGGCCGGGCACGAGAGGGGCCGGGCGGGCCTGGCCGCAGGGGGCCGGGCGCGAAGGCGCTGTGGGCGGCCGAGTGGTGGGGATCTCGCGGTGGAGGCGGTGCGGCGGGTGCGCGGTCAGTGGCGGGGAGGGGCGTCTCGGGCCCGGCCACCCCGGCGTGAGCGGGGACGGGGCCCGTACGCGGCGGGGGGCCGGAGCGGCTGGCGGGGGCGGCCACCGCTCGGCCGGGAGGCCCGGGGGGGGCGGGCGCCGTCGGCGCGGGCGGGGCCCCGGAGGGCGGGGGCGGCGGCCGCTCTCAGACGCGGATGACCTCGATCCCTGCCTCGGTGAGCCGGGCGGCCATGTCGGGGCCGACCCCGGAGTCGGTGACGAGCACGTCCACCCGGTCCAGGCCGCAGATCCTGGCGAACGCGCGCTTGCCCATCTTGGACGAGTCCGCCGCGATGATCACCTTCCGGGCGCGCTCGGCGAAGAGCCTGCTGATGCCCGCCTCGCCCTCGTGGTGGGTCATCACGCCCAGTTGCGGGTCCACACCGTCGACGCCGAGCACCGCCACGTCGAGCACCACCTGGTTGAGCACCCCCTCGGTGAGCTGGCCGACCAGTTCGTAGGTCTGGGCGCGGGCCACGCCGCCGGTCACCACCACCCTGAACTGCGGGCGCACCGCCAGCTCGCCGGCGATGTTCAGCGCGTTGGTCACGACGGTGAACACCTGCCCGGCCGAGGGTCCCTGGCGCTCCGCGGCGACCGCGGCGGCCCGCAGCGCCAGGGCACGGGCCACCTCCGTGGTGGTGGTGCCGCCGTTGAGGCCCACCGCGATGTCCGCCTCCCCCACCAGGTCCGCCACCGCGTTCGCGATGCGCTGCTTCTCGGGGACATGGCGCGAGGACTTGTAGCGCAGCGGCAGCTCGTAGGAGACGCCGTGCGCGATGGCCCCGCCCCGCGTGCGGATGAGCAGCCGCTGCTCGGCCAGTTCGTCGAGGTCGCGGCGGATGGTCGCGGGGGACACCGCCACCGAGGCCGCGGCCTTCTCGACATCCAGCGTGCCGTCGACCGCGAGCAGCTCCAACAGCTCGCTCCACCGCTTCTGCTTGGACATGCGCCGTATCCCCTCGGACCTGTGAACGCCTCTGCCGCGCGCAGTGAGGGCGAACGTCCCGCGCCCGGCGGTGCATGTGCTCCTCGGTAGGTCTGCGCGGGGTTGATCGTAACTCTGCGCCAACGCGCAGACGGCGAACGGGGCGTTCCTCCGGCGTCTGCCGAAGTCACCTGCTGTTCCCCCTGGACGCAGTACGACATGCCGCGCATACTTCCACCAACCAAGTTGCAAGGATTTGCTCACTATGGAAGCTGAGTAAGCATGTTCAAGCAAACAGCCCCGGTGTTCGATGACTCCGAAGCGCGGTCCTGTGTCCTCGGTCTCGATGTCGGCGGCACGGGCATCAAGGGGATGGTCCTCGACCACGACCTGCGTCCCCGGGGAAGCGTGCGCAGGAGCACCCCGAGTGCCGAGGGGCCGGACGCGGTGGTCGACGCGATCGCCGCCGCCCTGCGCACCCTGGACGAGATCGCCACCGGGCAGCGGCTGACGGTGCGCCAGGCCGGTGTGGTCGTCCCCGGAATCGTCGACGAGGGGACGCAGACGGCCGTCTGGTCGGCGAACATCGGGTGGCGGGACCTCCCGCTGGCCGCCCTCCTCGGTTCCCGTACCGGTCTGCCCGTCACCCTGGGGCATGACGTGCGCGCGGGCGGCGCGGCCGAATGCGGCCTCGGCGCGGCCCGAGGAGCACGGAACGCCCTCTTCGTCGCCATCGGCACCGGCATCGCCGCGGCGCTGGTGTGCGACGGCGAGCTGGTCCGGTCCGCCGGATACGCCGGCGAACTCGGCCATGTCCCGGTCCCGTCCGGGCGGCGCCTCTGCACCTGCGGGGGCAGCGGCTGCCTGGAGACCGTGGCGTCCGCGGCCGCCATCGTGCACGCCTACACCGAACGGACCGGGCGGACGGTGTCCGGCGCCGCGGACGTCGCCGCCCTCGCCACCCGGGGTGACGCGGTGGCGCGAGCGGTGTGGGCGCAGGCGGCAAAGGCCCTGGCCGACGCCCTGGCGACCGCGACGACGCTGCTCGCACCGGAGGTGATCGTGCTCGGCGGCGGTCTCGCCGAGGCGGGCCCGCTACTGCTGGACCCGGTACGGAGCGGGCTCGACGAACGACTCGGCTTCCAGCGCCGCCCCGCGCTCCTGCGGGCCGAACTCGGCGAGCGGGCCGGGTGCTTCGGCGCCGGTCTGCTCGGCTGGCAGGCGGCCGGGCGTCCCTCGGCGTCCACCCGGACCGGAGCCCTGGCCTCGTGATACTCACCGTCACCCTCAACGCCGCCCTGGACACCACCTGGGACGTGGACAGCCTGCGGCCGCGCACCTCGCACCGGGTCGCCGCCGAGCACGAACGCGCGGGTGGCAAAGGGGTCAACGTCGCCCGGGTGCTCGCCCTGCTCGGGCACGACGTGCTGGTCACGGGTCTGGTGGGCGGCCGCACCGGCCGGCTGATCCGCGACGGTCTGCGCATCCCGCGCCTTCGGGAGGCGTTCACGGAGGTGGCCGGCGACTCCCGGCGCACCCTGGCCGTGGTGTCCCGCGACGACGGCGACGCCACCGTGTTCAACGGCCGCGGGCCGCAGGTCGCGTCCGAGGAGTGGGAGCGCTTCCGCGGCCACTTCGCCTCGCTGCTCGCCGGGGTGCGGGTCGCGGTGTTCAGCGGCAGCCTGCCGCCGGGGCTGCCCACCGACGCGTACGCTCCGCTGATCCGCACCGCCGCGGCGGCCGGAGTGGCCACGGTGCTCGACACCAGCGGCCCCGCGCTGCTGCGCGCCCTGCCCGCCCGGCCCGACGTGATCAAGCCCAACGCCCCCGAGATCGAGGCGGCTACGGGCCAGAGCGGTCTCGCTCGGGGTGCCGCCGCACTGCGGGCGCGCGGGGCCCGGGCGGTCGTCGCCTCGGCGGGTGCCGACGGCCTGCTCGCGCTCACCGCCGACGGCAGCTGGCGGGCCACGCCCCCGGAACGGCTCGCCGGCAATCCGACCGGCGCCGGGGACGCCTGTGTCGCCGCGCTGGCGATCGGGCTGGAGACCGGCGCCGACTGGCCGGAGATCCTGCGCCGGGCCGTCGCCCTGTCCGCCGCCGCGGTGCCCTGCCCGGTCGCCGGCGAGGTCGACCCCGCCGTCTACCAACGGCTCCGCCGAGGGGTCTCCGTGACTTCTGTGACCTCTGTGACCTCCGTGACCTCCGGGGCGGCCTCCGCGGAACCCACGACCCGGCCCCGATGACCGCCCTCCCGTCACCCGCACCCGCCGGCCGTACCGGCCACCCACCCCGCCCCCTTCACCCCACCGCACCCGCACCCGCACCCGCACCCACATGGAGCCAGCGTGACCGTCTTCGAAGCCAGCCGTACCTCCGCGGAGATCGCCTCCCAGCCCGACACCTGGACGCGAGCGGCCGGCTCCGTCAGCGCATACCCGGACGTGTTCCCCCGGCGCGGGGAGCGGGTCGCCGTGGTCGGCTGCGGCACCTCCTGGTTCATGGCCCACGCCTACGCCGAACTGCGCGAGGGCGGCGGGCACGGTGAGACGGACGCGTTCGCCGCCTCCGAGTTCCGGACCGGCCGGGGCTACGACCGCGTGCTGGCCATCACCCGGTCCGGCACCACCACCGAAGTCCTGCACCTGCTGGCCGGGATCAAGGGCTCCGTGCCCACCGGCGCCATCACCGCGGACCCGGCCACGCCCGTCATGGACGCCGCCGACGCCGTCGCCGTACTCGACTTCGCCGACGAGGACTCGGTGGTGCAGACCCGGTTCGCCACCACGTCGCTCGTGCTGCTGCGGGCGCACCTGGAGGCGGAGCGGGCGCTGCCCGCCGGAGTCCGTAGGGTCGAGACGGCCGTACGGGACGCCCGGCGCGCGCTCGCCCTCCCCCTCGACCCCCGGCTGAGCGGCGCCGAGCAGATCACCTTCCTGGGTACCGGATGGACCTACGGGCTCGCGCTCGAAGCGGGCCTGAAGATGCGCGAGGCGGCCGGGGCCTGGACCGAGGCGTACCCCGCCATGGAGTACCGCCACGGCCCGATCAGCATCACCGGACCCGGCCGCGCCACCTGGCTGTTCGGCCCCGCCCCGCGCGGGCTCGGTGACGAGGTCGAACGGGTCGGGGGCCACTTCGCCGCCGCGTCGACCGACGAGGCCGGCGCCCTCGACCCGCTCGCCGACCTGACCACCGCCCAGCGGCTCGCCGTGCACGCAGCCCACGCGCGCGGCTACGACCCCGACCGCCCCCGCAACCTCACCCGCTCGGTGGTCCTGGGCAGCGCGGCCGCCTGACCCGGCCCTTCCTCCACCACCCGCCGGGAGCGGCCCGGCACCCACGTCCCGCCCTCCCACCTCCCGACCCATCACCACCTGGGGAGTCCTTCCATGCCTCTCACCCCGACCGACGACATCGTCGGCCCGGCGCGCGACGCCGGCCACGGCGTCGGAGCGTTCAACGTCGTACAACTGGAGCACGCCGAGGCCATCGCCGCCGGTGCGGAGCGCGCGGCCCTGCCGGTCATCCTGCAGGTCAGCGAGAACACCGCGCGCTACCACGGCTCGCTCGCCCCGATCGGGCAGGCGGTCCTCGCCGTCGCCCGCGCGGCCGCGGTGCCGGTGGCCGTCCACCTCGACCACGCCGAGTCCCCGGCGCTCGTCCGCGAGGCCGTCGGACTCGGTTTCACCTCCGTCATGTTCGACGCGTCCCGGCTGCCCTACGAGGCCAACGTCGCCGAGACGCGCGCCATCACCGAGTACTGCCACCGGGCCGATGTCTGGGTCGAGGCGGAGCTGGGCGAGGTGGGCGGCAAGGACGGTGCGCACGCCCCCGGCGTGCGCACCGATCCGGACGAGGCCCGCGCGTTCGCCACGCTGACGGCCGTCGACGCCCTGGCCGTCGCCGTGGGCAGCTCGCACGCCATGCTCACCCGTGACGCCGCGCTCGACTTCGCGTTGATCGGCCGGCTCAGGGACTCGCTGGACATCCCCCTCGTCCTGCACGGCTCCTCGGGTGTCGGTGACGACGGCCTCGCCCAGGCCGTGGCCGCCGGGATGGTGAAGGTCAACATCTCGACGCACCTCAACGGCGTCTTCACCCGCACCGTACGGGACCGGCTGGACGAGTCGCCGGACCTCGTGGACCCCCGGCGGTACCTGGGTCCGGCGCGGGACGCGGTGGCGGCGGAGGTGGCCCGGCTGCTCACCGTCCTCGCGGACGCTTGAGCACGTCAGGGGGATGGGTACGGGGGTGGGGGTCTCGTCCTCCCCGCGCGTACGGACCCGCGGCGCCTACCGGGCGGCGGCCGACTCCTCCGAGGAGGCCGGGTCGTCCCGCGCACCGGAGCGCCGGTCCGGCGACCGGCGACGGCGTCCCAGCCCCCGGCCGCGCGACCGGCCACGGCGTGCCGTCCCACTGCCGGCCCAGCGGGCGGTCAGCGGCCCGAGGAGGACCAGCAGGAGGACATAGGCGGTGGCGAGCGGGCCGATCCGGGGCTCGGTGGCGGCGGCCAGGCCGGCGATGACCACGGAGAACTCGCCCCGGGCGACCAGTGCTCCGCCGGCCCGCAGCCGGCCGCGTCCGCCGATGCCCGCCCGCCGCGCCGCGTACCAGCCGGTGGCGATCTTGGTGGCGGCGGTGACGGCGGCCAGCAGCAGCGCGGGCACCAGCACCGGCGGGATGGCCGCCGGGTCGGTGGACAGCCCGAAGAAGACGAAGAACACCGCGGCGAACAGGTCCCGCAGCGGGCTGAGCAGGCGCCGCACCCCTTCGGCGACCTCCCCGGAGAGCGCGATGCCGACGAGGAACGCGCCGACCGCGGCCGACACCTGGAGCCGCTGGGCGATCCCGGCGACCAGCACGGTCAGACCGACCACGACGAGCAGCAGCATCTCCGGGTCGTCGGAGGAGACGGCCCGGCTGATGAGGCGGCCGTGGCGGAGTGCCACGTACAGCACGGCGCCGACCGTGCCGAGGGCGATGGCGAGCGCCACCCCGCCGCCGGCGAGGCCGACCCCGGCGAGCAGCGCGGTGAGCAGCGGCAGATAGAGGGCCATCGAGAGGTCCTCGATGACCAGCACGCCGAGGATGACGGGGGTCTCCCGGTTGCCCAGGCGGCCGAGGTCGGTGAGGACCTTGGCGATCACGCCGGAGGACGAGATCCAGGTCACGCCGGCCAGGGCGACCGCGCCGACCGGTCCCCAGCCCAGCAGCAGCGCGGCGACGGCGCCGGGGGTGGCGTTGAGGACCAGGTCGACCAGGCCGGAGGGGTACTGGGTGCGCAGGCTGGTGACCAGATCGGAGGCGCTGTACTCCAGGCCGAGCATGAGCAGCAGCAGGATGACGCCGATCTCGGCCCCGGCGGCGACGAAGCCCTCACTGGCATAGAGCGGCATCAGCCCGCCCTGCCCGAAGGCCAGTCCGGCGAGCAGATAGAGCGGGATCGGGGAGAGCCCGACCCGGCCGGCCAGTCGGCCGATGAGGCCGAGGGTGAGGATGACCGCGCCGAGTTCCACCAGCAGCGCGGTGGTGTCATGCACCGCGGCCACCCCCTGCCACGGCGGGGCGTCCGAGGGCGGGCCGGGGCGCGGGCGGTGGGGTGCGGCGCGTCGCCATGGTCGGCCCTCCGCGTGCGGCCCGGGCGGACGGGGCGCACGGCCCCCGGGCGGTGGGGATGGTCGTCCTCCCATTACACCGTGGCCCGCGCGGGCCCGCCCGCCCATGCGCGCCTGCCGGGCCGCCCCCGTCCGCGTCCGATTCGTTCAAGACCCGCGCCCGGAGCGGCTCCTACGGTGGGGCCATGACCAGTTCAGCGACCAGTTCAGCGATGACCGGAAACCTCCGTACGACCGTACCGGTGCTCGACGCCGTCGGGATCGTCACCTCCGACCTGGCGGCCTCCCTGGCCTTCTACCGCCGGTTGGGGCTGGACATCCCGGCCGGGGCGGAGGAGGCGCCGCATGTCGAGGCGGTGCTGCCCGGCGGGATGCGGGTGCTGTGGGACACCGAGGAGGTGATCGGCTCCTTCGACCCGGGCTGGCAGCGCCCCCAGGGCGGCGACCGGATCGGACTCGCCTTCCGCTGCGCGACCCCGGCGGCGGTGGACGCGCTCTACGAGGAGCTGCTGGCCGCCGGCCGCGGCGGCCACCTCGCCCCTTGGGACGCCGTATGGGGCCAGCGCTACGCGGTGGTGCTCGATCCGGACGGCATGGGCGTGTCCCTCTTCGCCGACCGCGAGCCCGCCGCCGGAGAGCCGGGGAGCTGAACGGGCGGGCGCGGACGGGACGGGGGCGGATGGTCACCCTCCGGTCGCGGTCGCCGTGTACGCGGTGAGGGTCGTCCCGGCCAGGGCGCGGACCTCGCGGGCCAGATGGGCCTGGTCGGCGCAGCCGGCGGTGAGGGCGGCCTCGGCGTAGGGGGTGCCGGCGCGGACCAGGGCGAGGGCGCGTTGCAGCCGGAGCACCCGGGCGAGGGTCTTGGGGCCGTAGCCGAAGGCGTCCAGGCAGCGGCGGTGCAGTTGGCGGGCGCCGAGCCCGGCGGCGGTGGCGGTGCCGGCGACGGTACGGCCCTGGGCGAGGGCCCGGGCGACGGCGCGGGTCAGCGGGTCGGGGCGGGGCGCGTCGGCGGCGAGCCGCAGGGCCAGCGCCTCCAGGGCGGCGGGCGGGTCGGGGGCGGCGGCGATCCGCTCGGCGAGCCGCCGGACCCGGCCGCCGGGCCAGAGCGCGGCCAGCTCCACCCGCTGGTCGCGCAGGACGTGCGCCGGGACACCGAGCAGGGCGGGGGCGTCGCCGGGGGCGAAGCGGACGCCGGTCCAGGCGCCGGCACCGGCCTCCCCGGTGGGGTGGGGGCCGGTGTCGGGGCCGGCCACCAGCAGCCGTCCGTCGTGGAACAGCAGGTCCATGCACCCGTCGGGCAGCACCGCGCCGCCGGACGGACCGGCCGGGGTGTGCACCCAGACGACGGCGCCGTCGAGAAGGGCGGGGCGCTCCTCGTAGACCACGCGGTCCAGGCTACGGCGTGGGCCCTCGCCGCCCGACCGCAGCGGCGGTACGGGGCCAGGGCCCGCCGCGTACCGCCCGTCGCCGGAAGCGGGTGGATGCCCCGTACCCCTAAGGCGTGTCGCCGTGTTCGCCGCGGCGGGGGCCGCCCTCCTCGTCCGCCTCGCGTTCGCGCTGGTAGTGCAGCCGGGCGCGGACGTCCTCGGGGGGCAGGAAGCGGGACCAGCGCTCGGGGAACTCGGAGGGCATGTCGGGGTCGTCCTCGTCCAGGCTCTCGGCCGCGGCCTTGGCCCGGGCGACCAGCTCGATGGCGGCCTCGGCGGCGCGGAGCCGCTCGGTCTCGGCGCGGGCGGCGGCGGTGGTGGCGGCCGGCCAGACCCGGTCGATGGCCGCGTTGACGGCGGCGCCCACCAGCACGGCGAAGGCGGAGATCCCTATCCAGAGCAGGACCGCGATGGGCGCGGCCAGGGAGCCGTAGATGGTGGGGCCCTCGACCTGGCTGGTGAGGTACACCCGCAGCCCGGCGCTGCCCAGCACCCACATGGCGAGCGCCACCAGCGCGCCGGGGACGTCCTCGATCCAGGGGGAGCGCACCGGCACGGACACGTGGTAGAGCGTGGTGAGGAAGGCGACCGACAGCAGGATGACCACCGGCCAGTACAGGATGCTGACCACCTCCTGCCCGTACGGCACCCACTCCACCAGCTGGTCGGGGCCGACCACCGCCAGCGGCAGCACCACCGCGCCGATCACCATGGCGACGATATAGAGGAGGAAGGCGAGCAGCCGGGTGGCGACGATGCCGCGGTGCCCGTCCAGCCCGTACATCACCGTGATGGTGTCGATGAAGACGTTGACCGCCCGGGAGCCGGACCACAGGGCGATGGCGAAGCCGATGGAGATGACATCGGGCCGGCCGCCCTGGGTGACGTCCTCCAGCAGGGGCCGGGCGATGTCGTTGACGCCCCGGTCGGAGAGCACGGTGCCGACCGCCCGGAGGATGTTCTCCTCGATGGATGCGACGGTGGTGGTGTTGGTCCAGTCGTCGACGTAGCCGAGCAGCCCGAGCAGACCGAGCATCAGCGGCGGCAGCGAGAGCAGGGTGAAGAACGCGGCCTCGGCCGCGAGCCCCAGAATGCGGTACTCGATGCACGAGTTGACGGTGTCCTTGAGGAGAAGCCAGGCAAGGGTCCGTTTCGAGACGTTGCGGTAGAGGGCCCGGGCCCGGTGGAGCCTGCCCGTGGGCTTGCCCGCCCCCGGGGGTGTTTCGTTCGCTGCCTGCACCTCCTTACCGTATCCGCATGGCGACCACCACCCACACAGTGACCAACCAGGCCCCGCCCCTGGTGGGGTACGACGTCTTCCGCTCCGACCGCGCGCTCGCCGAGGCGGTGGAGCGCCACCTCGATCCGGGGCTGCTGGACGAGGCGCTCGGTGAGCTGTCCACCCTGGGGACCAGCGCCGGTTCGGCGCAGGCGCAGGAGTGGGGCGCGCAGGCCAACGCGTACCCGCCGGTGCTCCGGACACACGACCGCTACGGCAACCGGATCGACCAGGTCGACTTCCATCCGGCCTGGCACCGGCTGCTGGGCCACGCGGTGACCAACGGGCTGACCAACGCCTGGGGCCGGCCGGGCGGCCATGTCCGGCGGGCGGCCGGTTTCCTGGTGTGGACGCAGGCCGAGCCGGGGCACGGCTGCCCGCTGTCGATGACCCACGCGGCCGTCCCGGCGCTGCGCGCGGACCCGGAGCTGGCGGCCTTCTGGGAGCCGAAGCTGACTTCGCAGGTGTACGAGGGCGAGGAGCTGGCCGCCCCGGCCGCCAAGACCGGGGTGCTGTTCGGGATGGGGATGACGGAGAAGCAGGGCGGCAGCGACGTCCGGGCCAACACCACCGGGGCCGTCCCGCTCGCCGCCGACGGGGAGTACGCGCTGACCGGGCACAAGTGGTTCTGCTCGGCGCCGATGTCGGACGCCTTCCTGGTGCTGGCGCAGGCGCCGGGCGGGCTGAGCTGCTTCCTGGTGCCCCGGGTGCTGGACGACGGGACCCGCAACACCTTCCGCATCCAGCGGCTGAAGGACAAGCTGGGCAACCGCTCGAACGCCTCCAGCGAGGTGGAGTTCGACGGGACCTGGGCGCGCCGGGTGGGCGAGGAGGGGCGCGGGGTGCGGACCATCATCGAGATGGTGGCGGCGACCCGGCTGGACTGCGTGCTGGGCTCGGCGGCGCTGATGCGGCAGGCGGTGGCGCAGGCGGTGCACCACGCGGCGTACCGCTCGGCCTTCGGCGGCCCGCTGATCGGCAAGCCGCTGATGCGCAACGTCCTGGCGGACCTGGCGCTGGAGTCGGAGGCGGCGACCGTGCTCGCCCTGCGCCTCGCGGCCGCCTATGACTCCGAAGGCGCTGCTGCGGACGGGGAGCGGGCGCTGCTGCGGCTCGCGGTACCGGCGGCGAAGTACTGGGTGACCAAGCGGGCCGTCCCGGTGGCCGCGGAGGCGCTGGAGTGCCTGGGCGGCAACGGCTATGTGGAGGAGTCCGGGATGCCCCGGCTGCTGCGCGAGGCGCCGCTGAACTCCATCTGGGAGGGCTCGGGCAATGTCCAGGCGCTGGATGTGCTGCGGGCGCTGGGCCGGGAGCCGGCCGCGATGGACGCCTACCTCCGGGAGGTGGGCGCGGCGCGCGGCGCGGACCACCGGCTGGACGGGGCGGTCAAGGACCTGCTGACCGAACTGGCCGATCTGGAGGGCGCGGAGGGCCGGGCGCGGCGGCTGGTGGAGCGGATGGCCCTGGTGCTCCAGGGCTCACTGCTGGTGCGGTACGCGCCTTCCGCGGTGGCGGACGCGTTCTGCGGCTCGCGGCTGGGCGGTGACTGGGGCGCGGCCTTCGGCACCCTGCCGCACACCCTGGACCTGGCGGCGGTGGTGGAGCGCGCCCGGCCGGAGCTGTCCTCGTAGCGGACGCGGGGCGGGGCGCGGGCCGGTGTCCAGTAGCGGCCCGCGCCCCGGCGGACGGGCGGGGTGGTGCTGCGCCGACACGGCACCAACCCGCCGCCGTACCGGCGAGCCGGCACGCCTCCACTCTGGTACGGGGGCGGGCCCGGGCGCGAGGGTTGCAAGGGGTTGCAGGGGTGGCGCGCGGGTGGTGGGCGGGCACCCCGGCGGGGAGGAGAATGGCCGGTGTGCTCCGCCGCGCCGACGCGGGCGGACACGGCAGCCGGGAGGGGACCGTGAGCAAGGCCGGGCGGGCCGTCGTCGACATGTCGTCACTCGCCGCGATGGACGCGCGGGAGGCGGCGCTGCTGCTGAAGGGGGTGCGCGACGCCGAACTGGGCGGGCGGGCTTCCGCGTTGGCGCCGCGGGCGGAGATCCGCGACTCCTGGCGGCGGCTGCTGCGCACCGGGCTGGACCCGGACCGGGACCATCGGACGGGGCTGCTGACGGCCCAGGAGCTGGAGCGGCGCCGGGCCGACTCGCCGCTGCGGGGGCTGCTGCCGCTGCTGCGCCAGGGGCTGGGCGCGGCCGGCGGGACCGGGCTGCGGCACATCATGGTGGTGGCGGACGCCGAGGGCCGGGTGCTGTGGCGGGAGGGGCATCCGGCGGTGCTGCGGATGGCGGACGGGCACGGCTTCGCGCCCGGGGCGGACTGGGCGGAGGGCGTCGTCGGGACCAACGGGGTGGGCACCGCGCTGGTGACCGGCCGGCCGGTGCAGGTGCACTCGGCGGAGCACTTCGTCTCCACCCACCATGCCTGGACCTGCGCGGGCGCTCCGGTGACCGACCCCCGGGACGGGCGGCTGCTGGGGGCGGTGGACGTCAGCGGCCCGCTGGCCACCCTGCATCCGGCGACGCTGATGCTGGTCGGCTCGGTGGCCCGGCTGGCCGAGGCGGAGCTGCGCAACCGGCACTTCGGGGCGCTGGCCCGGCTGCGGGCGGTGGCGGCGCCGGTGCTGTGCCGGGTGGGCGGCCGGGCGCTGGCGGTGGACGGGCACGGGTGGACGGCGGGGCTGACCGGTCTGGCGCCGGTGGACCGGCTGGCGCTGCCGCCCTCGTTCGGTGCGGGCCGGGTGCGGCTGGCACCGCTGGGGCTGTGCGAGGTGGAGCCGCTGCCGGGCGGCTGGCTGGTACGGGTGGTGGAGGAGGACGAGCGGACGGCGGCGGCGACCCGGGTGGTGCTGGACCTCGGCGGTCCGGGCCGGGCGCGGGTGGAGGTCTCCGGGGCGGCGGGCGGCTGGGCACAGGAGCTGAGCCCGCGCCACGCGGAGCTGCTGCACGTACTGGCGCGGCACCCGGGCGGGCGGTCGGCGGCGGAGTTGGCCGGCGATGTGTTCGGCGACCCGTCCCGTACGGTCACGGTGCGGGCGGAGATGTCCCGGGTGCGGCGCACCCTCGGCGGGCTGCTGGACCACCGGCCGTACCGCTTCCGCGCGGAGGTGGAGGTGGCGGTCGTTCCGCCGCGCCGGCAGGAGACGGGCGGACCGGCCCCCGCCCCGGACCCGAGCGCCCCGGCCCCGAGCGCCCCGGTCCCTTCCCCGTCCCCCGCCCATGCACCGGCCGCCCCGTCCCCCGCGCGTCTCATGCGCTGAGCGGCGTGGTTCGCTTGTCGGTATGAGCCTCACCGTCACCACCTGGTCCCTGGAGCAGACCTCCCCCGACGACCTGCGCCCGGCGGCCGGACCGCCCGAGGGCGTCACCGTCGTCCGGGCCGAGGTGCCCTCGCCCGAGTTCAGCCGGTATCTGTACGCGGCGGTCGGCGGGGACCTCCAATGGACCGACCGGCTGCCACTGAGCCGCGAGCGGTGGCGGGAGCTGGTGGAGCGTCCGGGGACCGAGACCTGGGTGGCGTACGAGCGCGGCACCCCGGCCGGGTACGTGGAGCTGGCCGCGCGGGACGACGGCGCGGTGGAGATCGTCTACTTCGGGCTGCTGCCGCAGTTCCGGGGCCGGCGGATCGGCGGGTATCTGCTGTCGTACGGCACCGCGCGGGCCTGGGACCTGGCGGAGCGCTGGCCGGGCCGGGCGCCGGTGAAGCGGGTGTGGCTGCACACCTGCTCGCTGGACGGTGAGCACGCCATGGCCAACTACCAGCGGCGGGGCTTCCGGCTCTTCGACACCACCGTGGAGCAGGAGCCCGAGCGCCCCGACCCCGCCCTCTGGCCGGCCGGCTGACCCCTTCCCCCCTCCCCTCACCGACGCGCGGGCGGGCGCGCCGCCGAGTGACCCAGGCTGTGACCCAGACCACGCCGTCCTCATAATGAGACGATGATGTCCAGATCGTGGACGATGGTGGACTGGGTCCAAAGTCCCATGCCACGCTTCCGTCATGCCTACCGCTGGAACCGCCTTGACGAGTCGACGCCATGTCGACCTCGGCCGCATGTCCAGCGCCATCTGTCCGGTGAGCTGAACTCCCTAGCACCACCGCGTTCCGCAATCCTTCTGCACCCCCAGCGCACCGCCGCGCCCTCACGCCGTCCCGCGTGCGCGTGTGCAGGTCAGAGCCGCCCTCCTGCAGTCCCGAAGGACGTATCGCCATGGCCGCCACCCCAGAGAAGCCCGCTTCCGCCACGGCCCGCCGCAAGGCCGGACGCCACCGCGGCGAAGGCCAGTGGGCCGTTGGCCACTTCACGCCCCTCAACGGCAACGAGCAGTTCAAGAAGGACGACGACGGTCTCAATGTACGGACACGTATTGAGACGATCTATTCCCAGGCCGGTTTCTCCTCCATCGACCCCAACGACCTCCGCGGCCGGATGCGCTGGTGGGGGCTGTACACCCAGCGCAAGCCCGGGATCGACGGCGGCAAGACCGCGATCCTGGAGCCGGAGGAGCTGGACGACGAGTTCTTCATGCTCCGGGTCCGGATCGACGGCGGCCGGCTGACCACCGCCCAGCTCCGGGTGATCGGTGAGATCTCCGAGGAGTTCGCGCGCGGCACCGCCGACATCACCGACCGGCAGAACATCCAGTACCACTGGATCCGGATCGAGGACATGCCGGAGATCTGGCGCCGCCTGGAGGAGGTCGGCCTGTCGACCACCGAGGCCTGCGGTGACACCCCGCGGGTGGTGCTCGGCTCCCCGGTCGCCGGGATCGCCGAGGACGAGATCATCGACGGCTCCCCCGCCATCGACGAGATCTACCGCCGGATCGTGGGCAACCCGGACTTCTCCAACCTGCCCCGCAAGTTCAAGTCGGCGATCTCCGGCTCCCCGCTGCTCGATGTGGCGCACGAGATCAACGACATCGCCTTCGTCGGGGTCGAGCACCCCGAGCACGGCCCCGGCTTCGACCTCTGGGTCGGCGGCGGGCTCTCCACCAACCCCAAGATCGGGGTGCGGCTGGGCGCCTGGGTGCCGCTGGACGAGGTGCCCGACGTCTACGAGGGCGTCATCTCGATCTTCCGCGACTACGGCTACCGCCGGCTGCGCAACCGCGCCCGGCTGAAGTTCCTGGTCGCCGACTGGGGCGCGGAGAAGTTCCGCACGGTGCTGGAAGACGAGTACCTCAAGCGCCCGCTGCTCGACGGCCCCGCCCCCGAGCAGCCCGTCCAGCGCTGGCGCGACCATGTCGGGGTGCACCGGCAGCAGGACGGCCGCTACTACGTGGGCTTCGCCCCGCGGGTCGGCCGCGTCGACGGCGCCACGCTCACCAAGATCGCCGAGGTGGCCGAGGCGCACGGCTCGGGCCGGCTGCGCACCACCGTCGAGCAGAAGATGCTCGTGCTGGACGTCGAGCAGGACCAGGTCGACTCGCTGGCCTCGGCGCTGGAGTCGCTGGACCTCACCGTCCGGCCCTCCTCGTTCCGGCGCGGCACCATGGCCTGCACCGGGATCGAGTTCTGCAAGCTGGCGATCGTGGAGACCAAGGCCCGCGGCGCCTCGCTCATCGACGAACTGGAGCGCCGCATCCCGGAGTTCGACGAGCCGATCACCATCAACATCAACGGCTGCCCCAACGCCTGCGCCCGTATCCAGGTGGCGGACATCGGTCTCAAGGGCCAGCTGGTCATGGACGAGCACGGAAACCAGGTGGAGGGCTACCAGGTCCATCTGGGCGGCGCGCTCGGACTGGAGGCCGGCTTCGGCCGCAAGGTCCGCGGGCTGAAGGTCACCTCCGCCGAACTGCCGGACTACGTCGAGCGGGTGCTGCGCCGCTTCCAGAAGGGGCGCGAGGACGGCGAGCGGTTCGCCGTCTGGGCGGCCCGGGCCTCCGAGGAGGAGCTGTCATGACCCGCCGTACCGGCGGCCGGAGGGCGGGGCGATGAGTGAGCGCGCGGCGCCGTTCTACTGCCCGTACTGCGGCGACGAGGACCTGCGGCCCAGCGAGGAGGGGCACGGCGCCTGGGAGTGCGCCTCCTGCAACCGCGCCTTCCGGCTGAAGTTCCTGGGTCTGCTGACCCGGGGGCTGACCCGCGGCGGGACCGGACAGCCGGACGCAGCCGATGACCAGGGACACCGAGGCGAGGAGGGGGCATGACCGCGGTACGCACCGAAGAGGAGCTCTCCCGGCTCGCCGAGCGGGCGGGCCGGGAGCTGGAGGAGGCTCCGGCGCTGGAGGTGCTCACCTGGGCGGCCGAGACCTTCGGCCCGCGGTTCTGTGTGACCTCCTCCATGGAGGACGCGGTCGTCTCCCATCTGGCCTCCCGGGCGATGCCCGGGGTGGACGTGGTCTTCCTGGACACCGGCTACCACTTCGAGGAGACCATCGGCACCCGGGACGCGGTGGACGCCGTGATGGACGTCAACGTCATCACGCTGACCCCGCGGCGCACCGTCGCCGAGCAGGACGCCGAGCACGGCCCGCGGCTGCACGAGCGGAACCCCGACCTGTGCTGCGCGCTGCGGAAGGTCGAGCCGCTGGAGCGGGGCCTCTCCGGCTACGACGCCTGGGCGACCGGGCTGCGCCGCGACGAGTCGCCGACCCGGGCCAACACCCCGGTGGTCGGCTGGGACCCCCGCCGCCGCAAGGTGAAGGTGGCCCCGATCGCCCGCTGGACGCAGGCCGATGTGGACGCCTATGTCAGTGAGCACGGGGTGATGACCAACCCGCTGCTGATGGACGGCTACGCCTCGGTGGGCTGCGCCCCCTGCACCCGCCGGGTCCTGGAGGGCGAGGACGCCCGGGCCGGCCGCTGGGCGGGCCGGACCAAGACCGAGTGCGGCCTGCACCTCTGACCGCGCGCCTCCAGCAGTCGCCACACCCGAACGCCCAAGTCCCCCGAGCCACCCAGGAGTACGACGTGACCGGAGCCACCGTCTGGCTCACGGGTCTGCCGAGCGCCGGCAAGACCACCATCGCCCATGAGCTGGCCGCCCGGCTGCGCGCCGAGGGGCGCCGGGTGGAGGTGCTGGACGGCGACGAGATCCGGGAGTTCCTCTCGGCGGGCCTCGGCTTCTCCCGCGAGGACCGGCACACCAACGTCCAGCGGATCGGCTTCGTCGCCGAGCTGCTGGCCTCGCACGGGGTGCATGTCCTGGTGCCGGTGATCGCCCCGTACGCCGACAGCCGCGAGGCGGTCCGCAAGCGCCACGGCGCCGAGGGCACCCCGTATCTGGAGGTGCATATCGCCACCCCGGTGGAGGTCTGCTCGGAGCGGGACGTCAAGGGGCTGTACGCCAAGCAGGCGGCGGGCGAGATCTCCGGGCTGACCGGGGTGGACGACCCGTACGAGGAGCCCGAGCGGCCCGACCTGCGGATCGAGTCGCAGCACCAGACCGTCGCCGAGTCGGCCGAGGCCGTGTACGCGCTGCTGAGCGAGAGGGGACTGGCATGACCACCGAGACCACCACCCAGGGTGGAACCGGCGGGGCCGACAGCCCGTTCGCGCTGTCGCACCTGGACGCCCTGGAGTCCGAGGCGGTGCACATCTTCCGCGAGGTGGCGGGCGAGTTCGAGCGGCCGGTGATCCTGTTCTCCGGCGGCAAGGACTCCATCGTGATGCTGCATCTGGCGCTGAAGGCCTTCGCCCCCGCGCCGGTGCCCTTCGCCCTGCTCCATGTGGACACCGGGCACAACTTCCCCGAGGTCATCGACTACCGCGACCGCACGGTGGCCCGGCACGGGCTGCGGCTCCATGTGGCCTCCGTACAGGAGTACATCGACCGCGGTGAACTGCGCGAGCGTCCCGACGGCACCCGCAACCCGCTGCAGACCGTACCGCTGACCGAGGCCATCCGCACCCACCGCTTCGACGCGGTCTTCGGCGGCGGCCGCCGCGACGAGGAGAAGGCCCGCGCCAAGGAGCGCGTCTTCTCCCTGCGCGACGAGTTCTCCCAGTGGGACCCGCGCCGCCAGCGCCCCGAGCTGTGGAACCTCTACAACGGGCGGCACGCCCCCGGCGAGCACGTCCGGGTCTTCCCGCTCTCCAACTGGACCGAGCTGGACGTCTGGCAGTACATCCAGCGCGAGGGCATCGAGCTGCCGGAGATCTACTTCGCCCATGAGCGCGAGGTGTTCGCCCGCGCCGGTATGTGGCTGACCGCCGGCGAGTGGGGCGGGCCCAAGGAGAGCGAACCGGTGCAGACCCGGCTGATCCGCTACCGCACGGTCGGCGACATGTCCTGCACCGGGGCCGTCGACTCCGACGCCACCACGCTCGACGCGGTGATCGCCGAGATCGCCGCCTCCCGGCTCACCGAGCGGGGCGCCACCCGCGCCGACGACAAGCTCTCCGAGGCCGCGATGGAAGACCGCAAGCGCGAAGGGTACTTCTAGCCATGACCAGCACCCCCACCGACGCCTCCGCCGGGCTGGCCGGGATATCGGCCACCACCCTGCTGCGCTTCGCCACCGCCGGTTCCGTGGACGACGGCAAGTCCACCCTGGTGGGCCGTCTGCTGCACGACTCCAAGTCCGTGCTCACCGACCAGCTGGAAGCGGTCGAGCGGGTCTCGCTGGGCCGCGGCCAGGAGGCGCCCGACCTGGCGCTGCTCACCGACGGGCTGCGCGCCGAGCGCGAGCAGGGCATCACCATCGATGTGGCGTACCGCTACTTCGCCACGCCCCGGCGGCGGTTCATCCTCGCCGACACCCCCGGCCATGTGCAGTACACCCGCAACATGGTCACCGGCGCCTCCACCGCCGAGCTGGCCGTCGTGCTGGTCGACGCCCGCAACGGGGTGGTGGAGCAGACCCGGCGGCACGCCGCCATCGCCGCCCTGCTGCGCGTCCCGCATGTCGTCCTCGCGGTCAACAAGATGGACCTGGCCGACTACGCCGAGCCCGTCTTCGCCCGGATCGCCGAGGAGTTCACCGCGTACGCCACCGCGCTGGGCGTCCCGGAGGTCACCGCCATCCCGATCTCGGCGCTGGCCGGCGACAACGTGGTGGAGCCCTCGGCCCATATGGACTGGTACGGCGGCCCCACCGTGCTGGAGCACCTGGAGACCGTCCCGGTCAGCCATGACCTCACCGGCTGCCCGGCCCGCTTCCCGGTCCAGTATGTGATCCGCCCGCAGAGCGCCGAGCACCCCGACTACCGCGGCTACGCGGGCCAGATCGCCTCCGGCGCCCTGCGGGTCGGCGAGCCGGTCACCGTCCTGCCCTCCGGGAAGACCTCGGTGATCGAGGGGATCGACGCGCTCGGCCAGCCGGTGGACATCGCCTGGGCCCCGCAGTCGGTCACCCTGCGCCTCGCCGACGACATCGACATCTCGCGCGGGGATCTGATCGCCCCGACCGCGGCGGCCCCGGCCACCACCCAGGACGTGGTGGCGACCGTCTGCCATGTGGCCGACCAGCCGCTCACCGTCGGCCGGCGGGTGCTGCTGAAGCACACCACCCGCACGGTCAAGGCCATCGTCAAGGAGATCCCGTCCCGGCTGACCCTGGACGACCTCTCCCAGCACCCCTCGCCGGGCACCCTGGCCGCCAACGACATCGGCCGGGTGGTGGTGCGCACCGCCGAGCCGCTGCCGCTCGACGCCTACGCCGACTCCCGCCGTACCGGATCGTTCCTGCTGATCGACCCGGCCGACGGCACCACGCTCTCGGCGGGCATGGCCGGCGACGCCTTCGCGGCGGCCCCCGCCGGTGAGCCGGCCGAGGCCCCCGAGGCTGACGACGGCTGGGACTTCTGACGCCCCTGACGATGTATCTCCCTCACTGGAACGGAACTCCATGACCGACGTCTACGCCTCCTTCGCCAAGGAGGGCGGCCGGGTGGGCAGCGGCCGACTCGGCAGCGGGCAGGGCGGGGTGGCGCGATGTGCGCGATGACGTACGCGCACCGCTCGCGCGCCCACGCCCCCCACGCAGCCGTGCCTCCCCCACGACGAAGACCCATCGACCACCCGGCCACCACCCTTCCGGACCATCGGAGTACGTGAGCCCCGGGCCAACGAGAGAGAAGACCTCCCGTGCCTGCTTCCGTCCGCACCACCACCCTGCGCCGCGGCGCCGCCGCCGCGGTCGCCCTGCCCCTGCTGATCGGGGCCCTCGCGTCCTGCGGCTACGGCTCCGAGGCCGCCGACGACACCAAGAAGGTGTCCGCGAAGGGCGAGAAGCTCTCCGCCGACACGGTGCGGCTGGGCCACTTCCCCAACCTGACGCACGCCACCGCGCTGGTCGGCGACCAGGAGGGCATCTTCCAGAAGGAGCTGGGCGGCACCCAGCTGAAGACGGTCCCGTTCAACGCCGGACCCTCGGAGATCGAGGCGCTCAACGCCGGCTCCATCGACATCGGCTTCATCGGCCCCTCGCCGTCCATCAACGGCTACACCAAGTCCGGCGGCAAGAACCTCCGCATCATCTCCGGTTCGGCGTCCGGCGGCGTCAAGCTGGTGGTCAACCCGGACAAGATCAAGTCCCTGAAGGACGTCAAGGGCAAGCGGATCGCGACCCCGCAGCTCGGCAACACCCAGGACGTGGCATTTCTGCACTGGGCCTCCGAGCAGGGCTGGAAGGTCGACGCGCAGAGCGGCAAGGGCGACGTCTCGGTGGTCCGCACCGACAACAAGGTGACCCCCGACGCGTACAAGTCCGGCTCCATCGACGGCGCCTGGGTGCCCGAGCCGACCGCCTCCAAGCTGGTCAGCGAGGGCGCCAAGGAGCTGCTGAACGAGTCCGACATCTGGCCGGACAAGAAGTTCGTGATCACCAACATCATCGTGTCGCAGAAGTTCCTCACGGAGCACCCGGACGTGGTGGAGGCGGTGCTGCGCGGCTCGGTGAAGACCAACGCCTGGATCAACGCCCACCAGGACAAGGCGAAGGCGTCCGCGAACGCCAGGCTGAAGGAGCTGTCCGGCAAGCCGCTCGGCGCCGAGGTCATCGATGGCGCCTGGCCGTCCATCCAGTTCACCGACGACCCGCTGGCCGCCACCCTGCAGGCGCAGGCGGACCACGCGGTGAACGCCGGGCTGCTGGAGAAGCCGGAGCTCAAGGGCATCTACGACCTGAAGCCGCTGAACAAGATCCTCAAGGCCGAGGGCAAGCCCGAGGTCGCCGACGCCGGTCTCGGCGCCGAGTAACGACACCCGCGTTCCCAGGACTCTCTCAGGAGGTGACGACCATGGCCACCACGCTCACCAAGGCCGAGGACCGTGCCGCGGACACCGCGTCGCACGCCGCCCGGCTCCAGCATGTGTCCAAGTCCTTCGCCACCCCGGCGGGACGGCAGCTCGTGCTGGACGACATCTCCCTGGATGTCGCCCCGGGCGAGTTCGTCACCCTCCTGGGGGCGTCGGGCTGCGGCAAGTCCACCCTGCTCAACCTGGTCGCCGGGCTGGACAAGCCCAGCGCCGGGGCGATCGACACCCCCGGCGGCCGGCCGGCGCTGATGTTCCAGGAGCACGCGCTGTTCCCCTGGCTGACGGCCGGCAAGAACATCGAACTGGCGCTGCGGCTGCGCGGGGTGGAGCGCTCCGCCCGCCGCCCGGAGGCCGAGCGGCTGCTGGAGCTGGTGCGCCTCGGCGGCTCGTACGGCAAGCGGGTGCATGAGCTGTCCGGCGGTATGCGGCAGCGCGTGGCGCTGGCCCGGGCACTGGCCCAGGACAGCGAACTGCTGCTGATGGACGAGCCGTTCGCGGCGCTGGACGCCATCACCCGGGACGTGCTGCATGACGAGCTGACCCGCATCTGGCGGGAGACCAGCGTCTCGGTGCTGTTCGTCACCCACAACGTCCGGGAGGCGGTGCGGCTCGCCCAGCGGGTGGTGCTGCTCTCCTCCCGGCCCGGGCGGATCGCCCGGGAGTGGACCGTGGACATCGAGCAGCCGCGCCGTATCGAGGACGCGGACGTGGCCGAGCTGTCCGTCGAGATCACCGAAGAACTGCGTGGGGAGATCCGCCGCCATGGCCGGCACTGAGACGAAGACCGCCACCAAGACGAGCGGCACGGACAAGCGCGACGACCTGGCCGGTCTGGAGGCGGGCCTGGACGCGCTGGACGCGGTGCAGGTCACCCGCGTCCCGGTGCGCGAGGTGCTGCTGCGCAAGGTGCTGCCGCCGGTGGTGGCGGTGGCGCTGGTCCTGGCGGTGTGGCAGCTGCTGGTGTCGGCGCAGGTCACCGACGCGTACAAGCTGCCGCCGCCGGCCGCGGTCTGGGACAGCCTGCAGAAGATGTGGCTGGAGGGCACCCTGCTGGAGGTCCTGTGGACCAGTGTGTCCCGGGCCCTGCTGGGCTTTCTGATGGCGCTGGCGATCGGCACCCCGCTGGGGCTGCTGGTGGCCCGGGTGCGGGTGGTGCGGGCCGCGATCGGCCCGATCCTCTCCGGGCTCCAGTCGCTGCCCTCGGTGGCCTGGGTGCCCCCGGCCGTCCTCTGGCTGGGCCTCAACGACTCGATGATGTTCGCGGTGATCCTGCTGGGCGCGGTGCCGTCGATCGCCAACGGGCTGGTCGCGGGCATCGACCAGGTGCCCCCGCTGTTCCTCCGCGCCGGCCGCACCCTCGGCGCCACCGGCCTGCGCGGCGCCCGCTTCGTCATCATGCCCGCCGCCCTCCCGGGCTATCTGGCCGGGCTGAAGCAGGGCTGGGCGTTCTCCTGGCGCTCGCTGATGGCGGCGGAGATCATCGCCTCCTCCCCCGACCTGGGCCTGGGCCTGGGCCAGCTGCTGGAGAACGGCCGCAACAACATCGACATGCCGGGCATCTTCCTGGCCATCATCCTGATCCTGGTGGTCGGTGTCGCCATCGACCTGCTGATCTTCAGCCCGCTGGAGCGCGCCGTACTCCGCTCCCGCGGCCTCCTGGTCAAGAGCTGAGTGGTCCCCATGAACCCCTTCTCCCCTCCGTCCGGCTCCCCCGTGCTGCTGGTCATCGCGCACGGCAGCCGCGACCCGCGGCACGCCGCGACGGTCCGCGCCCTGGTGGACCGGGCCACCGCGCTGCGCCCCGGCCTGCGCACCGAGACGGCGTTCCTGGACTTCAACGTCCCCTCGGTGGGCGCCGTGCTGGAGCGGCTGGCCGCCGAGGGGGTACGGGATGTGGTGGCGCTCCCCCTGCTGCTCACCCGCGCCTTCCACGCCAAGTCCGACGTGCCCACCGTACTGCGCCAGGCCCCGCCCGCCCTGCGCATCCGCCAGGCGCCGGTCCTCGGTCCCTCCCCCCTCCTGGTGGAGGCGCTGGAGCGGCGGCTGTACGAGGCGGGGCTGACCCCCGCCGACAAGCGCTCGACCGGGGTCGTGCTGGCCTCGGCGGGCTCCACCGACCCGGAGGCGATCGCGGTGATCGCAGATGTGGCGCGGGAGCTGCGGCGTACCGGTTGGTGCGCTGTGCGGCCCGCGTTCGCCTCCGCATCCCCTCCCCGCACCGAGGACGCGGTACGCGCGCTGCGTGAGACCGGGGTCTCCCGGGTGGCCGTCGCCCCCTACGTCCTGGCGCCGGGCCGCCTCCCGGACCGGATAGCGGCCGGCGCGGCCGACGCCGACCTCCTCGCCGACGTCCTCGGCCCGGCCCCCGAAGTGGCCCGGCTCCTCCTCACCCGCTACGACGAGGCCCGCGCCGGCGCGGGCATCCTGGTGGCCGCGTAAGTCTGTCTGCCGCCACTTGACCTTGACACGGTGGCAAGGCCTTCACTGCCGTCAAGGAGGTGGTCATATGACCATGGTGGACAAGGACGACCAGACGGCGCGCACTCTCCGGGGGCTGGCCCACGAGGACACATCGGTACGACTGCGGGCGGCGCTCGCCGTCGGCACCGCCCCGGCCCCGGAGGCGGTGGGGGCGCTGATCGAGCGGTGCGCCATCGAACCGGACTTCTCCGTACGGGAGATGCTGACCTGGGCGCTCACCCGCCACCCGGCGGCGCTGACCCTCCCGCCGCTCCTCACCGAGGTCCGCTCGAACTGCGCCCAGGCCCGGAGCCAGGCCCTGCACACCCTCTCCAAGATCGGCGACCCCCGAGCCTGGCCGGCGATCACCCCCGACCTGCTCGCCGACCCCGACGACGAAGTGGCCCGGTCCGCCTGGCGGGCGGCCATCGTCCTCGTCCCCGAAGACGAGAAGCACCGCCTGGCCACCTCCCTCACATCCCAGCTGGGCCGCGGGCGCCACGAGACGCGACTGAGCCTCAGCCGGGCCCTGATCGCCCTCGGCGAGGTGGTGCTGCCGGTCCTGAGCGGCGCGGCGGCCGACCCCGACCCCGAAATCCGCTCCCACGCGCTCGCCACCGAGCGGCTGTGGCACGATCCGGACGCCGGGTTCGCGTCCGCGATCGAGGAGGCCAAGCGCATGGTGGCCCTCGGCGGCGCCGACCGGGAGGGGCGGTAGACGGTGCTGATCGGCGAGGTCGCCCAGCGCTCCGGGGTCAGCGCCCGTATGCTCCGGCACTACGAGTCGCTGGGCCTGTTGCGGCCCACGGGCCGTACCGGCGCCGGCTACCGCGAGTACACCGACGAGGACATCCGGCGGATCTTCCACATCGAGAGCCTGCGCTCCCTCGGCCTGTCCCTGCGCGATGTCCAACGCGCCCTGGACGACCCGGCCTTCGCCCCCAGCCAACTGGTCACCGACCTCATCCACCAGACCCGTGAGCGCATCGCCGCGCAGACAGACCTGCTCACCCGGCTGACCCGGATCAATGCCGCGGAACCTTCCGACTGGGAGGACGTCCTCCACACCATCGCCCTCCTCCAGGCGCTCGGTTCGAAGAGCGCGAACGCCCGGCAGCATGCGGCCCTGTCCTCGGCGAAGGACACCCCCATCCCGCCGGAGGCCCTGGTAGAGGCCATCCTGACCGAGTCGGACCCGGTCGTCGCCGGCGCCCTGCGCTGGGCCCTGGCCCACTCCGGCGAGCCCGCCCCCGCGCTCCTGGCCCAAGGCCTCGGCTCCCCCTCGCCCGAGGTACGCCGGCGCGCCGTCCAGGCCCTCGCCGAACTCCCCGACGACACCTCGACCGCCCTGCTCCGCACCGCCCTCCCCCACCCCGACCCCGTCGTCCGCGCCCACGCGGCCCTGGCGCTCGGGGCCCGCGGGGTGGCCGACGCGGTCCCGGCCCTGATCGACCTCATCGTGGAGGGCCGCAACGACACCGACGCGGCCGACGCCTTGAGCGCCCTCGCCACCGGCCCCGCGGCGACCGACGCCATCGCCACGGCCCTGGTCGACCGCCTCACCCAGGGCAGCCCCGACCCCACCGCCCGCCGCCGACTGGCCCAGTCCCTCGCGGACATCCCCGGAGCCGCCGCGTCCCACGCCCTAACCGAGCTCTCCCAGGACGAGGACCGCGCCGTCGCCTTGACCGCGGCCTACGTCCTCCGCCTCCGCCTCCGCCGTTGAGAAGACGCCGTTCTACGCCGCGTCCAGAAAAGCAGCGACCGTCCGGCTGAACCACTCCGGGTCGTCCAGCCACGGGTAGTGCCCGCCGCCCGGCTGCACCACCGCCGTGCCGTGCGGCAGCAGCGCGGCGATCTCCCGGGCGACCTCAGGCCGGGGCCCGCTGTCCCACTCCCCGGCCAGCACCAGAACGGGCGCGTCCAGCGCCCCGAGGGCGGCGCGTCCCGCCTCCGGATCGAAGGCCCCCGACGCGGCATACCCCGCCGCGGCCTCCTCGTTGCTCTCCTCGACATCCCCGGCCGCGTGCGCCCGCGCGGCCGCGTCCCAGCGGCCGTAGAAGAACGGCATGGCGGCGTCGAAGTCCTCCTCGCTCGCCTGCCCCGCCCAGATCCGGTCGTACGCCTCCCGCCCCTCCGCGTACCAGGGCTCCCCCTTTCGCAGATCGGCCGCCTCGCCCCTGTCCCGGACGGTGAAGTCCACACCCAGCACCCGCGCCCGGGCGGTGACCAGCACCAGCGCCCGCACCCGCTCCGGGTACCGGGCGGCATAGGCCAGCGCCAGGTCCCCGCCCGCCGAGTGCGCCAGCAGGTCCACCCGCTCCAGCCCCAGGGCGACCCTCAGCGCCTCCACGTCGTCCACCTGCCGATCGCAGCGGTACGAGCCGGGGTCGCCCGGCACCGCCGACTCCCCCGTCCCCCTCAAGTCCAGTCGCACCAACCGCCGATGCCGGTCCAGCCCGCCCAGGTCCCCCAGATACGCCGACGCCCGCATGGGCCCCCCGGGCAGGCAGATCAGCGGCTCACCGGTGCCGGTGCCGTGGCAGGCGAGCAGGGTTCCGTCGGGTGCGCGAAAGCGGTTCACACCCGCCATGATGATCTTCCTCGCCCACCCCGGGCAAGCCCCTACCGCCCGGCCGGCTCACCCTCCCCCGGTCAGCCGGTCAACTCCGCCAGCTTGACGACCGTGTTCCAGTTGCGGGTGGTGGCGGTGAGGCCCTTGAGGAGGGCGGGGCGGGCGAGGGCTTCGGCGAGCTTGGAGCGCCCGAGGCCGTCGGGGGCGTAGAGGTAGAGGGCGCGGTCGCCGAGGCGGAAGTCCTCGGGGGCGAAGGCGGCGGTGTCCAGGGCGGCGAAGCGCGCCGGGGCGACCGGGTCGGAGAAGTAGGTGACATGGAGCTGGCGGGGCTCCAGTTCGGCGGCCGGGAAGGGGCAGTCGTCGGCGATGGCACGGAGGTAGGGGGCGGAGCGCACCAGGCAGTCGGCGCGGAAGCCGAACCGCTCCACGACGGCCTCCTCGATCCGGGTGGCGAGGGCGTCCTCCCCCTCGGCGGAGGCGGAGGTGAAGACGGCGTTGCCGCTCTGGAGGTAGGTGGACACCTCGGTGTGGCCGAGCGTGGTCAGCAGGGTGCGCAGGTCGGCCATGGGGAGCTTCTTGTGGCCGCCGACGTTGATACCGCGCAGCAGCAGGGCGTATCTGGTGGTCATGGGCGCCACCGTAGTGGGCGGCCGCCGTGCCCCATGGGGGACGGCGCGGCGGCCGCCGGGCGGCCCCGGGCGGGGCGCCGCCCCACACCCTGCTCGATTGACGCGTCTCCATCAAGTGCGCCTGTCGGCGGGCCGGCGCCCACGTACGCTCAGGGCCGGGGCAGTTCGGCCTCCACCAGGTCGGCCGCGCGCGGGGTGCCGCCCTCCTCGGCGGTCTCCCGGCGGATGGCCTCGGCGCGGCGGGCGACCTCGGGGTCGGCGACCAGCTCCAGCACCGCGGTACGCAGCGCCTCGGCGGTGGCCTGCTCGGTGTCGAGGCGGCGGGCCACCCCGAGGGAGATCAGCGTGTCGGCGTTGCCGAACTGGTCGGCGGCCTGCGGGACCGCGACCATGGGGGTGCCGGTGGCCAGGCCCTCCTGGCTGCCGCCCATGCCCGCGTGGGTGATGAAGGCGTCGGCCTGGCGCAGCACGGCGAGCTGGGGCACCCAGGTGCGCACCTCGATGTTGCCGGGTACGGCGCCCAGTTCGGCGGGGTCGACGTGCTTGCCGATCTGGAGCACCACATGCCAGCCGGGCAGGTCGCCGAACGCCTCGACACAGGCGCGGTAGAAGGCGGGCTGCTTGGTGAACGCGGAGCCGAGCGAGACCAGCAGCACCTTCTCGGCGCCGTCGGGCCGCTGCCAGGTGCCCTGGTCGGCCCGCTCGCCCTGGCAGGCGCCGACGAAGCGGTAGACGGCACGGTCCACCCGGTCGGCGTTCGGCTGGAGCGCCCGGGGGATGAGGACGACCGCCTTGCGGGGGCGCCCGATGAACCGGGCCGGGTCGGTCTCGATGCCGTTCTCCGCGAGCCAGCCCTGGTAGCGCTCGTAGTACGCCTTGCCGCGCTCGCTCTGCTTCAGCTCGGCGTACATCGGGTCGCCGATCTCCTCCTCGTACCCCTCCCAGGGGGCCATGTGCGGCCAGAGGGAGAGGGCGGGCACGCCCCAGCGGTGGGCGAGGACGGGGGCGGCGGCGCAGGCGGTGTCATGCAGCACGAGGTCCGGCCGGTCGCCCTCGAAGGCGTCGGCGAGCTGCGGCAGCGCCTGGATGGCGTCGGCGAGGAACGGCTCCAGGTTGTCGACGAGTTCGGTACCCCAGGCGTCGGGGTCGTCGTCGGTCGGGAGCGTGGAGGTGTACGGGACGGGCCGGGCGCCGGTGGCGGCGACCTGCTCGGCGAAGGAGGCCGGGATGGCGAAGCTGACCCGATGGCCGCGGTCGACCAGCTCCCGGATCACGTCGAGGTGCGGGTTCACATGGCCGTGGGCGGCGATGGAGAACATGGCGATATGGGCGCGCGGGGTGGCGGTCATGGCGGTGACCATACGCGAGACGATACGTATCGTGCAACTGATTTCCAGGCCTCTCGGACGGGGTCGGCGGGCGAGTGGAAGACTGGCGGTCGGTGTGAAAGGGAGGCGGTCGGAGATGGACGAGGCACGCGCACGGGAGGTGCTGGCCGCGGCCGGGCTGGCGGGCCGGGGCGGTGGTGCGGAACTGCTGGCGCTCGGCGAGAACGCCGTCTTCCGCACCGGCGCGGACGGCGGGCTGGTGGTCAAGGTCGGCCGGGACGCCGAGCTGCTGGAGCGGGCCGTACGGGAGGTGGCGATCGCCTCCTGGCTCACCGAAGCGGGCGTGCCCGCGGTACGGGCGGCCGAGCCGGAGCCGCGGCTGGTGGACGGGCACCCGGTGACCGTCTGGCACCGGCTGCCCGAGGCCGCACGCCCGGCCGAGCCCCGCGACCTGGCCCCGCTGCTGCGGCGGGTGCACGCCCTGCCCGAGCCGCCGTTCGCCCTGCCGCGGCGGGAGCTGCTCGGCGGTGTCGAGCGCTGGCTGCGGCTGGCGGGCGACGTGGTCGACCCGGCCGACGCGGAGTATCTGCGCGCCCGGCGCGACGGCTTCGCGGCGGCCGCCGCTCTCGTCCCACGGCTGCCGCCCGGCCCGATCCACGGCGACGCGCTGACCCGCAATGTGCACATCGGGCCGGACGGGCCGGTTCTGGTGGACCTGGAGACCTTCTCCTCCGACCTGCGCGAGCACGACCTCGTCGTCCTCGCCCTGTCCCGGGACCGCTACGGGCTCGACCCGGCCGCCTATGACGCCTTCACCGAGGCATACGGCTGGGATGTCCGCGAGTGGGACGGCTGCGCGGTGCTGCGGGGCGCCCGGGAGACCGCCAGCTGCGCCTGGGTCGCCCAGCACGCCCCGAGCAACCCCCGGGCGCTGGCCGAGTTCCGCCGGCGGGTGGCCTCGCTCCGGGACGGCGATCCGGCGGTCCGCTGGTACCCCTTCTGAAAGCGGGTACCTCTTCTGAAATACGGCGCCCCGCCCGTAGGTTGAGTCGCGAAGAGCCCTCTCGACCACTGGAGAACCGTATGCGTGTGGAGCTGTCCGACGTTTCGCTGGAGGTCCAGGACAACGGCACCGGCCGCGACCCGGTGCTGCTGCTGCACGGCTTCCCCGACACCCATGACCTCTGGCGGCACCAGGTCAAGGCGCTGGACGCGGCCGGCCACCGGGTGATCGCCCCCGATCTGCGCGGCTTCGGCGACTCGGGCCGGCCCGCGGACCCCACCGCCTACCACCCGCTCCACTCCGCCGGCGACCTGGTCCAGCTGCTGGACCGGCTGGACGTCGGCCCCGTCCATCTGGTCGGCCACGACTGGGGGTCGGCCGTCGCCCAGGCACTGGTCGCCGTCGAGCCGGACCGGGTGGCGAGCCTGAGCCTGCTGTCGGTGGGCCACGGCGGTGCGCTGCTGTCGGCCGGCTGGGAGCAGCGCCGCCGCTCCTGGTACATCCAGCTGTTCCAACTGGCGGGCATCGCGGAGGACTTCGTCTCCCGGGACGGTTTCGCCGTGCTGCGGGAGATGCTGGCCGGGCACCCGGACGCGGACGAGGCGGCGGCCCGGCTGCGCGAGCCGGAGGCGCTCACCGCGGCGCTGGGCATCTACCGGGCGGGGCTGCCCCCGGAGGTGATGTTCGGTCCGGTGCCGGACGGGCCGAGGCTGCGCGGTCCGGTGCTGGGGGTGTGGAGCGACGGCGACCCCTTCCTCACCGAGCGGTCGATGACCGGGACGGAGGAGTTCGTGGACGGTGACTTCCGCTACGAGCGGGTGGAGGGCGTCGGCCACTGGCTGCCGCTGGAGGCTCCGGAGCGGGTGAACGAACTGCTGCTCGCCTTCTTCCGGGAGCACGGCCCCTCCGCCGGGGCCTGAGGGCCCTCACCCCGCCACGGGGGCCGGTTGGCGCAGCGGCCAGACCGGGTCGATGACGGCGTCCGGGCTGCCCTTGCGGCGCAGGAACCGCTGGAAGTCCGCCGCCCACTCGGCGTACCAGCGCACCTGCCGCTCGTGCAGCTCGACGGGGGTGAGCGCGGCCACCGCCGGGTGCCGCCCGGCTATGGCGCGGGCCACCAGGACGGCCGCCAGCGCGTCCGCGGCCGCCTGGTGGGCGGCGTCCAGCACCACCCCGTACTCGGCGCAGACCGCCTCCAGGTTCCGCTTGCCGCGGCGGTAGCGGTCCACCGCGCGGTCGATCGTGTACGGGTCGACCACCGGGCCGATCGGTGCGCCGCCCAGCCGCTCCACCAGCCCGGGCAGCCCGTGCCGGTGCAGTTCGGCGGCGAGCAGCGAGAGGTCGAACGCCGCGTTGTACGCCACCACGGGCACCCCGCGCAGCCAGTACCCGGCCAGCAGGGCGGCGAGCTCGTCCACCACCTCCCGGGCGGGGCGGCCCTCCGCGGCGGCCCGCTCGGTGCTGATGCCGTGGATCGCCGAGGCCTGGGCGGGGATCAGGACTCCCGGGTCGGCCAGCCATTCCCGGCGGCCGACCACCTCCCCGGCCCGCACCTCGACGAGGGCGGCGGTGACGATCCGCGCCTCACTCGGCTCCGTACCGGTCGTCTCCAGGTCGAAGCCGACCAGCGTCTCCCCGTGCCAGCTCATGGTCCCCCCTCGTGTGGTGGTGCGGCGCACGCCGGTCGGCGCGCTGTCCCCGTGACGCGCCCATGGCGCGCCCCCACCTGCGGCGGCGCACCGCGCGGCGCGCTCCCCAGGTGCTCTTCACCCTGCCACGCCCCACTGACAACGCCTGGGGGACAGTCCCGACGGAGCGTCAGGGGACGTCACGGGCGTCTACCCTGGCGGGGCCGTCCGATTCGGCCCGGCCGGCCATGGCGTCAGGAGACCGGGCGGGAGTCGGTCCACACCGACTCGAACTCCTCGCGGTAGGTGTCGAAGAGCCCGGGCTCGGGTTCGCTGTGGGAGCGGACCACGGTCCGCCGGCCGCCGCGCAGGACCAGGACCGGGGCCTCCATGCCGCGGGCGCGGCGCAGATAGGACTGGATGACGCCGACGCCGTCCGGGCCGTCCCCGTCCACCAGGTAGGCGGTGAAGCGCGGGGTCTCGTCGAAGACCTGGATCTGGAAGGCGCCCGGGTCGCGCAGCCGGGCGCGGACCCGCCGCATATGGAGGATGTTCATCTCCACCGAGCGGCTCAGCTCCCCCTTCTTCAGGCCCAGTTCCCGCTCGCGGCGCTTGACGGCGCTGCTCGCCGGGTTGAGGAAGAGCAGCCGGGTGCGGCAGCCGGACTCGGCCAGATGCACCAGCCGCCGCCCGGAGAAGTTCTGTACGAGGAGGTTGAGGCCTATCCCGATGGCGTCCAGCCGCCGCGCCCCGCCGAACAGGTCCTCGGCGGGCATCAGCCGCTGGAGGCGCACCCGGTCGGCATGGACGGAGACCACGTCCGCGTAGCGGTCGCCGACGAGGTCCTCCACGGCGTCCACCGGCAGCCGGTGCGCGGAGGGCGCTCCGGCGCCGCCGCCGAGGATCTCCAGCAGCCGGGCGGAGGCCCGTTCCGCCTGGTCGAGCACCGGCCGGGAGAGCGCCCGGTTGCGGGAGACCACGTTCCGGGTGACCTCCAGCTCGTCGAGGGCGAGCTCCACCTCGCGGCGGTCGTCGATATACGGCTCGAAGCAGGGCCAGTGCTGCACCATCAGCTCGCGCAGCTGGGGCAGGGTGAGGAAGCTGAGGACGTTGTCGTCGGCCGGGTCCAGCAGATACCCCTTGCGGCGGGACACCTCGCGGACGGCGACGGCGCGCTGCACCCACTCCTGGCCGGCGGGCCCGGCGGCGGCCACCACCCAGTCGTCGCCGTGCACCGGCGCGTAGATCGGTCGGAGCACCGCGGCCACCACCGCCCGCAACCGCTGTTCGATCAGATTCAGCCAGATGTAGGCGCGTCCGGCGCGCTGGGCCCGGGTGCGCACCTCGCTCCAGGCCTCGGTGCCCCAGTCCAGCTCGGCACCGATCTCCATCGGCCGGGCCAGCGGCACCGCGCCGGGTGGGACGTCCTCGGGGACGCCGACGGTTTCCGTGGGGTCCCCCTGTGGGGCCGGTTCACTCCGGCCCGACTCCCCCGGGGGCAGCTCCAGCCCTCCCGAGCTCACCCGCACACCGCCTTCTGCTCCCGCGCATCCGTCCGACAACGATCAAGGAAGGGTACTCCGGTCGGGGGAGGCGTCGCAGCCCGTTGCCCGGCACTCCTGGCCAACCGCCGGGCCTTCCGGGCCACTTCCGGGCCGACGATCCGGCCCGAACGAGGGCATTCCGTATGGTGGGGCACGGTGGGACCGGGGCGGTCGCGGCCCTCCGCCGGACCGCCGGACCCAGGAACGGGGGCCGCCGCACGCCGATGACGCGTGGGGGCGACATCCGGTGCGCGAGGTTGACCCGGCGGCGGCACCGCACCGCGCGCCGAGCGCCCCGCGCCACCCGAACGGCGGGATGTCTTTCGGCCACCCGACCAGGGCTTCTCCCGGTCACCCGGTAGCACCGGCGGATGTCCTCGGTGGTTCGGCCGGTTTCGGGGAACATTCTGGCTCAAGGTTCGAAGACTTGATGGCTCCATCGCTCCACAGGCTCGACAAGCCCCACAGGCTCCACACGCTCCACAAGACCCCAGTGACGACCCATCAGCCGGATCAGAAGTGGAAGAGTCGATCTATGCAGGTCTGGCCGGGACAGGCGTATCCGCTCGGTGCCACCTACGACGGCGCCGGAACCAACTTCGCGGTCTTCTCCGAGGCCGCCGACCGAATCGAGCTGTGTCTGCTCCATGACGACGGCTCCGAGACCGCGGTGGAGCTGCGCGAGACGGACGCCTTCGTCCGCCATGCGTACCTCCCCGGTGTGATGCCGGGCCAGCGCTACGGGTTCCGGGTCCACGGACCGTACGCGCCGGAGCGCGGACAGCGCTGCAACTCCGCGAAGCTGCTGCTCGACCCCTACGCGCGGGCCATCGCCGGTGCCATCGACTGGGGCGAGGCGGTGTACGGCTACCACTTCGGCAAGCCGGACTCCCGCAACGACCTGGACTCGGCGCCGCACACCATGGCCTCGGTGGTGGTCAACCCCTACTTCGACTGGGGCGACGACCGCCGGCCGCGCCATGACTACCACCGGACGGTGATCTACGAAGCGCATGTGAAGGGCCTGACCATGCTCCACCCGGCGCTGCCGGACGAGCTGCGCGGCACCTACGCGGGCCTCGCCCACCCCGCGGTGATCGAGCACCTGACGGAGCTGGGGGTGACCGCGCTGGAGCTGATGCCGGTGCACCAGTTCGTCAACGACCACCGGCTCGCCGACGCCGGGCTGGCCAACTACTGGGGCTACAACACCATCGGCTTCTTCGCCCCGCACAACGCGTACGCCTCCTGGGGCGACCGGGGCCAGCAGGTGCTGGAGTTCAAGTCGGCGGTGCGCGCCCTGCACCAGGCGGGCATCGAGGTCATCCTCGACGTGGTCTACAACCACACCGCCGAGGGCAACCACCTGGGCCCGACACTCTCCTTCCGGGGGCTGGACAACCCCTCGTACTACCGGCTCACCGACAACCCCCGGTACTACATGGACACCACCGGCACCGGTAACTCGCTGCTGATGCGGTCCCCGCACGTGCTCCAGCTGATCATGGACTCGCTGCGGTACTGGGTGACCGAGATGCATGTGGACGGCTTCCGCTTCGACCTGGCGGCCACCCTGGCCCGCCAGTTCCACGAGGTGGACCGGCTGTCCTCGTTCTTCGACCTGGTCCAGCAGGACCCGGTGGTCAGCCAGGTGAAGCTGATCGCCGAGCCCTGGGACGTGGGCGAGGGCGGCTACCAGGTGGGCAACTTCCCGCCGCTGTGGACCGAGTGGAACGGCAAGTACCGGGACACGGTCCGCGACCTGTGGCGGGGCGAGCCGCGCACCCTGGCGGAGTTCGCCTCCCGGCTCACCGGGTCCTCCGACCTCTACCAGGACGACGGCCGCCGCCCGCTCGCCTCGGTCAACTTCGTCACCTGCCACGACGGCTTCACCCTGCGCGACCTGGTCTCGTACAACGACAAGCACAACGACGAGAACGGCGAGGGCAACCGGGACGGCGAGAGCCACAACCGGTCGTGGAACTGCGGGGCCGAGGGCGACAGCGAGGACGAGGAGATCCGGCGGCTGCGGGCGCGCCAGATGCGCAACTTCATCGCCACCCTGATGCTGTCCCAGGGTGTGCCGATGATCAGCCACGGCGACGAGTTCGGGCGCAGCCAGCGGGGCAACAACAACGCCTACTGCCAGGACAACGAGATCGCCTGGGTCCGCTGGCCGGACCCGGACGGCTCGGAGAACTCCGAGGAGCCCGACGAGTCCGACGAGTCCGGGGCGGCGGAATCGGCGGACGGGGCCGCCGAGGACCGGGCGTGGTCGGACGACGAGGCGCGGTCGCTGATGGAGTTCACCCGGTCGATGGTGTGGCTGCGCCGGGACCACGCGGTCTTCCGCCGCCGCCGGTTCTTCCACGGGCGGCCGGTGGAGGGCACCCACGACGAGCTGTCGGACATCAACTGGTTCACCCCCGAGGGTGAGGAGATGACCTCCCAGGACTGGCAGGCCGCGCACGCCAAGGCGATGTCGGTCTTCCTCAACGGCAGCGCCATCTCGGAGCCGGGCCCGCGCGGTGAGCGGATCGCCGACGACTCCTTCCTGCTGATGGTGAACGCCGCCGCGGAGGACATCGAGTTCGTGGTGCCCGTCAACCACGGGCGTCAATGGCAGGTGGTGGTGGACACCTCCGAGGAGGACGGGGTGGAGCCGGGGCAGGGCGTCAAGCTCGCCGCCGGCGACCGGCTGACGCTGATCGGCCGCAGTCTGGCGGTGCTGCGCCGACCGGCGTGAGAACACCGGAGGACCCTTCCCGCGGCCCGGCGGCCACCACACCGCCGGGCCGCGGCCTGTGCACGGACGGAGCCGTTCCGGCCAGAGCACATACGCCGACCGGGTGATGCGGCGTGAATACGCCCGTATGAGGGGCGGGACCCCCCGATCGGGGTACCCGCCACCGCATGACGCCCATCGCCACCTACCGGCTCCAGATACAGCCGGAGTACCCGTTCTCCGCCGCCGCGGACGCGGTGCCCGCGCTCGCCTCGCTCGGGGTCTCGCATCTGCATCTGTCGCCGGTGCTGGAGGCGGTGCCCGGCTCCACCCACGGCTATGACGTCACCGACCACAGCCGGATACGGGAGGAGCTGGGCGGCGAGGCGGGCCTGCGGGCCCTGGCCGCCACCGCCCGCGCGCACGGCCTCGGTCTGGTGCTGGACCTGGTCCCCAACCACATGGCCGCCTCCCCGGTCCACAACCACGCCCTGCGCTCGGTGCTGCGGGACGGGCCCGACTCCCCGTACGCCCGCTGGTTCGACATCGACTGGGCGGCGGGCGGCGGACGGCTGCTGCTGCCGGTGCTGGGCGCCCCGGTCGGCGAGGAGCTGGCCGGGATGCGGGTGGCGGACGGGGTGCTGCACGCGGGCGGGCAGCACTTCCCGCTCCGCCCCGGCACCGAGGAGCTGCCGCTGCCCGCGCTGCTGGACGCCCAGCACTACCGGCTCGCCTGGTGGCGGCTGGCCCGCACCGAGCTGAACTACCGGCGCTTCTTCACCATCTCCGACCTGATCGGGGTACGCGTGGAGGACCCCGAGGTCTTCGCCGCCACCCATGCCAAGATCCTGGAGCTGGTACGGGACGGGGTGGTCCAGGGCCTGCGGATCGACCATCCGGACGGGCTCGCCGAGCCCGAGGCGTATCTGCGCGAGCTGAAGCGGACGGCCGGCGGGGACTGCTGGATCGTGGTGGAGAAGATCCTCACCGGTGAGGAGCCGCTGCCGTCCTCCTGGCCGGTGGCCGGGACCACCGGGTACGACGCGCTGCGCCGGATCGACGGGGTCTTCGTCGACCCGGTCGGCGCCGAGGAGCTGACCGGGCACTACCGGCGCTTCGCCGCCCCGGCCCCCGACGAGGGCGGCGACTGGGGGCCCACCGCCCGCCGGGCCGCGTACGAGGTGGTGGAGCGGGAGCTGGCGGCCGAGGTGGCGTTCCTGACCCGCACCGCGGCCCTGGTCTGCGCGGCCGACCCGGCCAGGCGCGACCACGCCCCCTGGGCCCTGGAGCGGGCGGTCCGCGAACTGCTGGTGCGGGTCCCGGTCTACCGCCCCTACGGCCCCGGCGCCGAGGACGTGCTCACCGAGCGGGCCGCCGAGGAGGCCAAGACCGCCTTCACCGTGCCCGAGGAGGCCGCGGCGGTGGACACCGTACGGGAGCTGGCGCTCGGCCGGCTCGGCGCGGGGCCCGCCCAGGCGGCCTTCCTCACCCGCTTCGCCCAGACCTCCTCCGCGCTGCGCGCCAAGTCGGTGGAGGACAAGGCGTTCTACCGCTACACCCCGCTGATCTCGGCCAACGAGGTGGGCGGCGAGCCGGGCGAACCGGCCGTCTCCCCCGAGGCGTTCCACGCCTACTGCGCCCGGCTGGACCGGGACTGGCCGGCCACCGGCACCGTGCTGTCCACCCATGACACCAAGCGGAGCGCCGACGTCCGGGCCCGGATCGCGGTGCTGTCCGAGTGCCCGCAGCGGTGGGCGAAGCTGCTGGACGACGTGGGGCAGGCCCCCTCCCCCGACCCGCAGACGGCCTGGTCGGCCTGGCAGACCGCGCTCGGGCTCGGCGCCCCGTACACCGACCGGCTGGCCCCGGCGGTGCTGAAGGCGGTACGGGAGGCCGCGCTGCGCACCACCTGGACCGAGGCCGACCCGGCGTACGAGCAGGCGGTGCTGGACTTCGTGGAGGTGGGCCCCGGCGGGCCGCCGCTCTACACGGTCTCCCTGCTGGCCCGCGAACTCGACCCATACGTCCGGGCCAACACCCTGGGCGCGGCGCTGCTGCACCTGACCATGCCGGGGGTGCCGGACCTGTACCAGGGCACCGAGCGGGAGTATCTGGCGCTGGTGGACCCGGACAACCGGCGGCCGTACGCACCCGGGCCGGACGACGAGAAGACGGCCCTGACCCGGGCGGCCCTGCGTCTGCGGCGTGAGCTGCCGGAGGTGTTCGGCCGCCCCGGCACGTACACCCCGCTGGCCGCCAGCGGCCCGGCGGCCGGCCACTGCCTGGCATACAGCCGCGGCACCGGCGGACGGGCCGAGACCGTCACAGCGGTGACCCGGCTCTCGCTGCGGCTGGCCGAGGGCGGCGGCTGGGCGGGCACCGCGCTGGTGCTGCCGGAGGGCCGCTGGTACGACGCGGTGGACGGTGGGAGGGAGTTCACCGGGGGCGCAGGGGCCCCGGTGGACCTGGCGGAGCTGTTCGCGGCCCGCCCGGTGGCCCTGCTCCGCCGCCACCCGGACGCGTAGTACGCCGACGGCGGGTCAGCGGCCGGCGGCCAGGGTGAACGGCATCTCGCCGAAGGAGACCATGTCACCGGCCCGGACCACGGTCGGGCCGGTGACCCGCTGGCCGTTGACGGTGGTGCCGTTGGTGGAGCCGAGGTCGCGCAGCACCCACAGCCCGCCCTGGAGGGCCAGTTCGGCGTGGTGCCGGGAGACCGAACCATGGCTGAGCCGCAGCCCGTTGGACGGGTCCCGGCCTATCCGCAGCGGATACGGCCCCGGGGGCAGCCGCAGCGCGGGCAGCTTCTGCGCCCGCCAGGCCCGGCCCAGCCGGACGGTGAACGACGACACCCGCTCCACACCGCCGAACAGCAGCCTGCTGAACCGCCCTTCGGAGCGCAGGTCGGCGGTGAGGGCGGCCAGCTCGTCGGGGTGGCGGGCGGCGAGCGCGAGCTCCATCCGGCGCAGGAAGGTGTCATGGGACAGCCTGCCCTGCGCGGCGCCCTCCCGGAGCACCCCCAGCGCACGGTCCCGCTCGGCGTCGGAGAGCCGGGCGGGGAAGGTGTGGGACTCGGAAGGGGAGGTCACCACCCGATTGTCGGCGCGTCGGCGCTCGGGTGTCCAGCCGCGTACGGAGCTGTGACGTGCGCGGGTCGGCCCGCGCGGGCCCGGAGGTGCCGCGTCCGTATCCCGTTCGGCCAAGTGCCGTGCTTCCCGTACCGGATCTTGCCAGGATGACAGGACCACAGGACACGACCACCGAAGACGAGACCGACGAGACCGACGAGACCACCGACGACGAGGGGATCGCCATGCTGTTCCAGGTGTGGGCGCCGCAGGCGGAGGAACGGGTCGAGCTGCATCTGGAGGGTGCGCCGCGCCCCATGGAGCGGGACCCGGAGCGGGACGGCTGGTGGACGGCCGAGGCGGAGGCGGGCCACGGAGACCGCTACGGGTACGCGCTGGACGGCGGCCCGGTGCTGCCGGACCCGCGCTCGGCGCGGCAGCCGGACGGGCCGGACGGGCTGAGCGCGGTGGTCGACCACTCCGCGTACGACTGGCGCAATCCGGCCGAGGGCCCGGCGGGCGGGCTGCGCGGCGCGGTCGTCTACGAGCTCCATGTGGGCACCTACACCGCCGAGGGCACCCTGGACGCGGCGGCGGGCCGACTGGACCACCTGGTGGCGCTGGGCGTCACCCATGTGGAGCTGATGCCGCTCTGCCCGTTCCCCGGCCGGCACGGCTGGGGGTACGAGGGGGTGTCACTCTGGGCGGTCCACGAGCCGTACGGCGGTCCCGAGGCGCTGAAGCGCTTTGTCGACACCGCCCATGGTCTCGGCCTGGGAGTGGTCCTGGACGTGGTCCACAACCACCTCGGGCCCTCCGGCAACTACCTCCCCGTCTTCGGCCCGTACTTCACCGAGACCCACCACACCCCCTGGGGCGCGGCGGTCAACCTGGACGCGCCCGGCTCCGACGAGGTGCGGGCGTATCTGCTGGGCAGCGCGCTGGCCTGGCTGCGGGAGTACCGGATCGACGGGCTGCGGCTGGACGCGGTGCACGCGCTGGCCGACGACCGGGCGCTGACCTTCCTGGAGGAGCTGGCCGCGGCGGTGGACGCGCTCGGCGCCGAGCAGGGCCGGGAGCTGTTCCTGATCGCCGAGTCCGATCTGTGCGACCCGCGCACCACCGCGCCGCGCGCCGAGGGCGGACTGGGGCTGCACGCCCAGTGGAACGACGACTTCCACCATGCCCTGCACACCGCGCTCACCGGCGAGTCGCAGGGCTACTACGGGGACTTCGCCCGGGCCCCGCTGGCCGCGCTGGCCAAGACGCTCGGTCATGTCTTCTTCCACGACGGGACGTTCTCCACCTTCCGGGGCCGGGTCCACGGCCGCCCGGTGGACCGGGTCCGCACCTCGGCGCACCGCTTCCTCGGCTACGCCCAGACCCATGACCAGGTCGGCAACCGGGCCACCGGCGACCGGCTCTCGGCCACCTGCTCCCCCGGGCTGCTGGCCTGCGCCGCCGCACTGGTGCTGACGGGGCCGTCCACCCCCATGCTGTTCATGGGCGAGGAGTGGGGGGCGTCCACCCCCTGGCAGTTCTTCACCGACCACACCGACCCGGAGCTGGCCGAGGCGGTACGCAACGGGCGGCGGCGGGAGTTCGCCGAGCACGGCTGGGCGGCCGAGGACGTACCCGACCCCCAGGACCCGGCCACCCGGGACCGCTCCTGTCTGGACTGGGCCGAGCGGGAGCGCGACCCGCACGCCCGACTGCTGGCCTGGTACCGGGAGCTGATCGCGCTCCGCGCCGACCAGCCCGACCTGACCGACCCGGACCTGGCGTCGGTACGGACCGCCTTCGACGAGGACGCCCGCTGGCTGGCCCTGCGCCGGGGCGACATCCGGGTGGCGGTCAACCTGGCGAAGGAGCCGGTCCGCATCCCGCTGGGCGCCGGCGGCCGGGTGCTGGCCGCCTGGGAGCCGGTGCAGCCGCCGGACGCCGAGGGCCTGCTGACCCTTCCGGCGCAGTCCTGCGTGGTGCTCACGGACGGGTGACCCGGCGGGGGCCGGGAGAGGAAGAGCGGCCGGTCCGTGACTGAGGGGTCAGCGGACCGGTACGACGAGGTCGGCGCGGTCGCGCCCGGCGGCGACCAGCCGGGCGTTGGCCTCGTCGGACTCGCGGACCCAGCGCTCGGCGTACCCCGGCTCCTTGCCGTAGCGGATGTGCCGGGCCACCAGCCGCTCCACCCGGGTCCGCTCGTCCGCCGCCTCCAGGTACCAGACCTCGTCCAGCAGCGGCCGCACCCCGGCCCAGGGTCCCCGGTCCGCCAGCAGGTAGTTGCCCTCGGTGATCACCAGCGGTACGCCGGGAGGCACCGCGATCGACCCGGCGACCGGCTCCTCCAGGGTGCGGTCGAACGCGGGGGCGTAGACCGTGGCACCGGACTCAGGGGTACGCAGCCGGGCGAGCAGCGCGGCGTACCCGGCGGCGTCGAAGGTGTCCGGCGCCCCCTTCCGCCCGGCCCGCCCCAGTCGCTCCAGCTCGGCCTGGGCGAGGTGGAAGCCGTCCATCGGGACCAGGACGGCGAGCCCGTCCAGCCGCTCCACCAGCCGGGCGGCCAGGGTCGACTTGCCGACACCGGGCGGCCCGGTGAGGCCCAGCAGCCCGCGCCGCCCGGGTGCGGCGAGCCCGCGGGCGCGTGCGGTGAGCGCCGCCATCCGGTCCTGGTCGATCAGCTCGAAGGCGTCCATGGGCGGAAGTGTGGCAGCCGGGCCTAAGCGGCGGTGCCCCAGGTCATACGTCTAACCTTCCCCCATGTCCTTCATCGCCCTGGCCACCCTTGTCGTCCGCGACTACGACGAGGCCATCGACTTCTACACCCGCGCCCTCGGCTTCGAACTGGTCGAGGACACCGACCGGGGCGGCGGCACCCGCTGGGTGGTGGTCCGGCCGGGGGGCGCCGAGGGGGCGGGTACGGGGCTGCTGCTGGCGCGGGCGAAGAACACCGAGCAGGCGGCGAGCGTGGGCGCCCAGACCGGCGGCCGGGTCGGCTTCTTCCTGCACACCGGGGACTTCGCCGCCGACCACGCCCGGATGACCGCGGCCGGGGTGCGCTTCCTGGAGGAGCCGCGCCAGGAGGCGTACGGCACGGTGGCGGTCTTCGAGGACCTGTACGGCAACCGCTGGGACCTGCTCCAGCCGGCCGGAGACTGAGCCGATCGGCCTACCAGGGGACGGCCTGCCCCTGGTGGTCGACGAAGTGGAGCCCGCCCTTGCCCCGGTGGTCCTCGATGGTCGCCGCCACCCCGGGGATGCTCTCCTCCACGCTGAGGTCGGCGTAGGGGCCGCCCAGGTCGGTGCGCACCCAGCCGGGATCGACCAGCAGCAGGGTGCGGGGGTCGTCGGCGTGGCGGGCGGCGTGGCTGCGCATCAGCTGGTTGAGGGCGGACTTGCTCGCCCGGTAGAGGTCCTGGCCGCCGCGGGTGTTGAGGGTGAGGCTGCCCTGGCTGGAGGACATCACGCCGATCGTGCCGGTCGGCGCGACCAGCGGGCGCAGCCACTCCACCACCCGCATCGGGCTGAGCGCGTTGGTGGTCATGACCTCGGTGAACATCTCGGTGGGGACCTCGCCGATCGGCAGGTCGCCGCGGGTGACGGCGGCGCTGACGAAGAGCAGGTCCAGGGTGCGTCCGGCCAGCCGCTCGCGGAGGGCGGTGATCTGCTCCGGGTCGGTCATCTCCAGCGACTCGACGGTCAGCCGTCCCCCGGAGGCGTCGGCGAGGTCGTGCAGCCCCGTGCGGGCGCTGCCGCGGACGGTGCCGATGACATCGAAGTCCCGGCGCAGATACTCGGCGGCGAGCGCGAGGCCCAGGGTCCGGGAGGCCCCGACGATCAGGGCGGTCTGGCGAGGGGCGGTGGTCATGGGACTCCTCTCCTGGGCCGGGTCGGACTGGCGGAACGTCCACGCGAGCGGCTGGGCGTCGCGGACGGCGACCGTGCCGGACCCGGCCGGCGGTGCGGCCCACCGGAAGCGGCGGGCGGCGATCATGGTTCGAGTCTCCGGTTCGGCCGACCGGGCGTCCAATACCCTTTCGACCGCATTGATACCGTGCGGGCATGGATCTGGACCTGCGCAAGCTCCGCTACTTCAGCGCGGTGGCCGAGCACCGCCACTTCGGCCGGGCGGCGGAGGCGCTGTTCATCGCCCAGCCGGTGCTCAGCCGTCAGATCCGAGCGTTCGAGCAGGAGTTGGGCTGCGCGCTCTTCGTCCGGAGCACCCGCAGCGTCGAGTTGACCCCGGCGGGGCGGCAACTGCACGAGGAGGCGGGGCGGATCACCACGGTGGTGGACACGGCGCTGGGACGGGTACGGGAGGCCGCGCGGGGCGAGCAGCGGCTGGTGGTGGCCTTCTCCCCGGGGCTGCATGTGTCGGAGGCGATCCGCGCGTTCACCGCCCGCCACCCGGAGGTGGCGATCGACGTCCTGCCGATGCGCTGGTGGGAGCGGGACGCCCCGCTACGGGACGGCCGCGCCCAGGTGGGCTATCTGCGCTGCCCCTTCGACGAGGCGGGGCTGCGCACCGTACCGATCGGCGAGGAGTCCAAGCTCGCCTGCCTCCCGGTGTCCCACCCGCTGGCCGACCGGGACTCCCTGCTCCTGGCCGACCTGGACGGAGAACGGATGCTAGACGCCCGGACTCACCACATGTCCTCGCTGGAGGTGAAGTTCGAGCTGATCGCCTCCGGCCAGGGCGTCTCGCTCGTCCCGAAGAGCGTCGCCGCCTCCTACTCCCGCCCCGACCTGGTCTACCTCCCGGTCACCGACCTCCCGCCGGTCCCCAACCGCCTGGCCGCCCCGGAGGGCGAGGCGACCGGGCTGGTGGCGGACTTCCTCGACCTGGCCACCGAGGTCCTGCGCCGGGCGTGAGCGCGGCGGCTCAGCCCTCGGCCGGCTCCAGTCGCAGGGAGATGGAGTTGATGCAGTACCGCTGGTCGGTGGGGGTGGGGTAGCCCTCGCCCTCGAAGACATGGCCGAGGTGGGAGCCGCAGCGGGCGCAGCGGACCTCGGTGCGGACCATGCCGTGCGAGCTGTCCTGGATCAGTTCGACCGCGTCGGTGTCCTTCGGGTCGTAGAAGGACGGCCAGCCGCAGTGCGAGGCGAACTTGGTCCCGGAGGTGAACAGCTCCGCGCCGCAGGCCCGGCAGGAGTAGACGCCCTGGGTCTCGGTGTCGGTGTACTCACCGGTGAAGGGGCGCTCGGTGCCGGCCTGGCGCAGCACCTGGTACTCCTCAGGGGAGAGCTCCGCGCGCCACTGCTCGTCCGTCTTCTCCACGTCGTAGCCCATGTGCTCCCTGCTCCTCGTTCTGCTCGTGCCGGTGGGTGCCGTCCGGGTCCGTCAGGCGCCTTCGGCGAGGCGGGCCAGGATCAGCGGGCCGAGGTCGGTGACGTCCCCGGCGCCCATGGTGAGAACGAAGTCGCCGGGCTTGGCCATTCCCGCGACGATCCCGGGCACGGCGGCCTTGTCGGGGGCGTCGGTGACGTCCGCGCGGCCGGCCCGGGCGGCGTCGGTGATCAGGGCGCTGGTGACACCGGGCAGCGGGTCCTCGCGGGCCGGGTAGATGTCCAGCACCACGGAGGCGTCGGCGAGGGCGAGCGCCTGGCCCATCTCGGTGCCCAGCTCCTGGGTGCGGGAGAACAGGTGCGGCTGGAAGACCACCAGCAGCCGGGCGTCGCCGACCGCGCCGCGCATGGCCTCCAGGTCGGCGGTCATCTCGGTGGGGTGGTGCGCGTAGGAGTCGATGACCTGCACCCCGGCGGCCTCGCCCTTGAGCTGGAGGCGGCGGCCGACGCCGGTGTAGGCGGTGAGCGCCTGGGCCAGGGCGGCCGGGTCGACACCGGCGCGGGCGCCCGCGGCGAGCGCGGCGGCGGCGTTGTGCGCGTAGTGCCGGCCGGGCACGGAGACGGTGAAGGTGTGCTCGGTGCCGTCGAGGAGGACGGTGACCTCGCTGGTCATCCCGCGCGGCACGATGGCGGTGATCCGGGCGTCGGCGCCCTCGTCCTCGCCGACCCGGACGAGGGTGAGGTCGCCGCGGGCGGCCCGGACCCGGCGGGCCAGCTCCCGGGCGCCCTCGTGCTCGCCGACGACCAGGGCGCCGCCGGGGCGGATCTTGGCGGCGAACGCCTCAAAGGACTCGTAGATCTCGTCCATGGAGGCGTAGTTGGCGTGGTGGTCGAGCTCCACGTTGAGCACGATGGCGACCGCGGGGTCGTACTTCTGGAAGCTGCGGTCGCTCTCGTCGGCCTCGGCGACGAAGACCCCCCCCTCGCCGTGCCGGGCGTTGGTGCCGGGTCCGGCGAGGTCGCCGCCGATGGCGTACGAGGGGTCGAGGCCCAGCTCGGTGAGGGCGACGGCCAGCATGGAGGTGGTGGTCGTCTTGCCGTGGGTGCCGGCCACGGCGATCGCCCGCAGCTCGGTCATCAGCGCGGCGAGCGCGTCGGAGCGGTGCACCACGGGGACGCCCAGCTCGGCGGCGCGGACCAGCTCGGGGTTGTCGGCGCGGATGGCGCTGGAGACCACGACGGCGGTGGTGTCCTCGGCGACGTTCCCGGCGCCGTGGCCGATGTGCACGGTGGCGCCGAGGGCCCGCAGCGACGCGGCGGTCTGGGACTCGCGCGCGTCGCTGCCGGCGACCCGGGCGCCCCGCTGGGCGAGGATCTTCGCGATGCCCGACATTCCGGCGCCGCCGATGCCGATGAAGTGCGGGCGTTCCATGGCGGCAGGGATGGCGGGTGCCATGCGTGTCTCTCCCCGGGGTGCGGTGGGTACGTGCGGGGGCCAGCCTATGCCGTACCCGCGCCCTCGTCGTCCCGCCCGCCCGGGGCCGCCGCCCGGGACGGGGTCAGGCGGGGCCGCCGCCCGGGGGCGGGGCTGCCTGGGCCGGGGCCGCCGCCCGGCGACTAGGCCTGAGCGCCGCCGGTGCCGCCGTCGGGGGCGTCCGCGTCCCGTACGTCCGCGTCCGAGTGGGCGAACAGCTTGAGGACCGGGACGCCCACCTTGTGCCGGGCCCGGGAGGCCCAGTCCCGGTGGAAGAACTCCTCCACGTAATGCGGGGCGGTCAGCACGATCACCTCGTCGGCCCCTGACTCGTCCACCACCGCCTTCAGCTTGTCCAGCGGGTGGTCCTCGACCACCTGCCCGACGGCCTCGCAGCCGACCGCGCGCAGCGCGAGGAGGGAGTGCTCCAGACCGGCCTCGGCGGGCAGTCTGGCCGCTCTGCCCTCGGGCTCATCGCCCTCCCTGACGGCTTCCTTCAGCTCCCCCATCGCCACGTCGTCGATGGCGCGCAGCAGTACCACCGCCTGGTCGCCGCGCGGCTGCATCAGGACGATGAAGGACATCCGCTCGTCCCCGTGCAGGCCGGTGACGAACTCCACGTCGACGGCGGACAGGGGCTTCTCGATCATCAGCACGCTTGTGAACACTTCCAAGCCCTTCTGTCGTGTGCCGAAACCATCCTTCCCCGTGCTCGCACGGGGTCTGCGAGAGTTAGTGTGCCCATCGGCGGTCCAGCGGAACGGTCAATTCCGGTTATGACGATCGCCTGGTGACCACTTGGCGATCAGCCTGTGACAGTTCCCCGGCGGCCCGGGGGCGGTCCCCGAGCGCCTTCCCCCGTCCCCGGTGATCCAGACCTGCGCCGGGGTGCGGGGTCGGGGGCCGCGCCTCAGCCCCGTCGGACACCGCCCTCCCTGCGGTAGCGGCTGAACAGGAAGCCGTCCTCCTCCAGCAGCGAGGCGAGGGCGAACCGCTCCGGCACCGCGGCCCCGGGGCCGCCCGCGATCCGCTGGGCGCCGCCCGCGGTCATCAGCGGCGACACCGTCAGGCAGAGTTCGTCCAGCGCCCCGGCCGCCACCAGCAGCCCCAGCAGCCGGGGGCCGCCCTCGGTGAGCTGGCGGCGCAGCCCCCGGTCGGCCAGCTCGCGGACCAGCCGGTCCGGCTCAGCGCCGGCGCCCGGCCCCGCGACCACCACCTCGGCGCCGGCCTCCCGGGCGGCGGCCATCCGGTCGGCGGGGGCGCCCGCCCCGGTGAGCACCAGGGTGGGGACCAGCGGGGCGGTGAACAGCGGGGCCGAGAAGTCCAGGTCCAGGGAGGCGGAGACCACCGCGATGGCGGCGGCGGGCCCCTGCCCGGCGGCGGCCCGGCGGGCGGCGAACGCCTCCCGGGCACGGGCCGGGCGGTAACCCTCCTGGCGTACCGTTTCCGCACCCACCACCACCACGTCCGCGAGGGCCCGCAGGGTGCCGAAGACCCGCATGTCGGCGGCCGAGGAGATCGGCTGCGAGCGGCCCTCGTGCTGGGCGGCGCCGTCCAGCGTCGACACCATGTTGGCGCGCAGCCAGGACCCGCCGGACGCCCCCGCGGAGAGGTCCTCCGGATAGCCGTAGGCATCGGCCAGCTCGTCGAGGCTCCACTCACGCGGGGCCAGGTCGGCGGGGGGTGTCGAGTCGGTCACAGGGCTCAGGCGTCGCATGGCACGGAGTCTGGCACGGTGAGGGACGACCACGAGGACCACGGCGGGGCCGCCCGGGGTCCAGGAGCCGCCAGGCCGCCCCCGCCCGTACATCGGGTACAGCCGCCCCCGCCGTTCCCCCGGCACGACCACCCGACCGGGCGGCACCGCCGGGGCCCGGAAGCCGGCAGGCCCGCCCCCGCCCGCACACCGGGAAGGGCCGCCCCCGGCCCGTACCCCGCCCCAGCCCGTGCCCCGGTGGCCACCCCGCCGGAAGGGCCCGCTCCCGCCCGTACCCCCAGCCGCCACCCCGCCCGGGAGGAGCCCCCGCCCGCACCCCCGCACGGCCACCCCGCCCGAGAGGGGCCACCGCCCGTACCCCCGCACGGCCCCGGCCCCCACCGGGAGGGACCGCCCCAGCCCGTGCCCTCCGCACGGCCCCCGGCCGGCAGGGCCCCCGAGGGAGGGCCGGCCGGGGTGGCCCCCAGGGGAGGGCCGCCCGGGGCCGGGAGCCAGCGGGCAGCCCCACCCGTACCTCCCACAGCCGCCCCGGCCGCAGGCCGCCCCCGCCCGTGCCCCCGGCATCACGCCCCCTCCTCTCCCCCTCCCGCTCCGGCCCCCGGGGAGGTCCGGCCGGAGGGCCCCGGCGCGGCCCGTAGAGTGGTGAGGGTGTCCAGTGCCATAACCGAAGCGGCCCCGCTGTCCCTGTGCGCCCGTGAGCCGTATGTCCCCGCCGACCGGCTGGTGGCCGAGATGGTGCCGCCGCCGCGTTTCGACGGGGTCCGCTTCGACACCTACATCCCCGACCCGAACCAGCCCAGCCAGACCGAGGCCGTACGGGTCCTCAGCGGCTTCGCGGCCGGGCTCGGGGCGGCGCCGGAGGCGGGCGGCGGCAAGCGGCGCTGGTTCAGCCGGAGGCCGGCCGCGCCGGCGGGGCCGCGCGGGGTGTACCTGGACGGCGGGTACGGCGTCGGCAAGACCCATCTGCTGGCCTCGCTCTGGCACGCCACCCCCGCCGAACCGGACCGCAAGGCGTTCGGCACCTTCGTGGAGCTGACCAACCTGGTCGGCGCGCTCGGCTTCCAGCAGACGGTGGCCACGCTCAGCGGGCACCGGCTGCTGTGCATCGACGAGTTCGAGCTGGACGACCCGGGCGACACCGTGCTGGTCTCCTCGCTGCTGAGCCGGCTGGTGGAGGCGGGCGTGGCCCTGGCCGCCACCTCCAACACGCTGCCCGGCAAGCTCGGCGAGGGCCGCTTCGCCGCCGCCGACTTCCTGCGCGAGATCCAGGGCCTGTCGGCGCACTTCCGCCCGCTGCGCATCGACGGCGAGGACTACCGGCACCGCGGGCTGCCCGAGGCGCCCGCCCCGTACTCCGACGAGCAGGTCACCGCCGCCGCGCACGCCGCCCCGGGCGCCTCGCTGGACGCCTTCCCCGCCCTGCTGGACCATCTGGCGCGGGTGCACCCCAGCCGGTACGGGGCGCTGACCGACGAGCTCTCCGCGGTCTGCCTGACCGGGGTGACCCCGGTGCCCGACCAGTCCACGGCGCTGCGGCTGGTGGTGCTGGCCGACCGGCTGTACGACCGGGAGGTGCCGGTGCTGGCCTCCGGGGTGCCGTTCGACCGGCTCTTCGGTGAGGAGATGCTGAACGGCGGGTACCGCAAGAAGTACTTCCGGGCGATCTCCCGGCTCACCGCACTCGCGCGGGACGCGAAGGGGCTGGTGGCGCAGTAGCTTTGGGGCCGTAACCGATCAGAAAGGATCAGCTATGGCCACCACGCGCACCGCCCACACCGTCTGGGAGGGCGAGCTTCTCAAGGGCTCCGGCACCGTCTCCTTCGACTCCTCCGGCATCGGCTCCCAGCCGGTCTCCTGGCCCTCCCGCGCCGAGCAGGCGAACGGCAAGACCAGCCCGGAGGAGCTGATCGCGGCCGCGCACTCCAGCTGCTTCTCGATGGCCCTCTCGCACGGTCTGACCGGCGCCGGGAACCCGCCCACCCGTCTGGAGACCAAGGCCGACGTCACCTTCCAGCCGGGTGAGGGCATCACCGGCATCCATCTGACCGTGCGCGGCGAGGTGCCCGGCCTGGACGCCGAGTCCTTCGCCACGGCCGCCGAGGACGCCAAGAAGAACTGCCCGGTCAGCCAGGCCCTGTCCGGCACCACGATCACCCTCACCGCCGAGCTGGCCTGAGTCCGGGCCCCGTGGCGGGCCGGACCGCCGTCCCGGGGATCCCACGAGGCGCCGTGGCCCGCATGGTTCACGCACCAGCACCGTGCGTGGTACACACATGCGGGTCACGTCACCGCTCCTGTCAGCTCACCGCCAGCAGGGAGTCGCCTCATGTCCGCACCACGGCAGTCCACCGCACGGCAGTCCACCGCACCGCAGTCCGCCGCACGGTCGTCCGCACCACCGCTGTCCGCGACACGACGTCAGGTCCTGGCCGCCACCGGGGCCACGGCCGCCGGGATCACCTTCACCGGCGCCCTCACCGAACTCTTCGCCGGGACCGCCGCCGCCCGCGGCCACACCGGCTACGGCCCCCTGGTCCCCGACCCCGACGGGCTGCTGGACCTGCCGAAAGGTTTCCGCTATCGGGTGCTGTCCCGGGAGGGCGACCGGCTGCGCTCCGGCGAGGGCCGGGTGCCGAGCAACCACGACGGGATGGCCGCCTTCGCCGGCCACCGCGGCCGCGTGCATCTGGTCCGCAACCACGAGAACCGCTACGACGGGCGGATCCCGGTGCCCACCGTGCGCGGCCTGACCTACGACCCGGAGGGCAAGGGCGGCTGCACCGCACTGGAACTCGACGCCCGGGGCCGGGTGGTCGGCGAACGGGTCGCGGTGGCCGGCACCGCGGTCAACTGCGCGGGCGGCCGCACCCCCTGGGGCACCTGGCTGACCTGCGAGGAGACCGAGGACCGGGCCGGCACCCACGGCTACACCAAGGACCACGGCTTCGTCTTCGAGGTGCACCCCGGCGACCCGCTGCGCACCGGCGCGGTGCCGCTGACCGCGATGGGCCGCTTCCAGCACGAGGCCGTCGCGGTCGATCCCCGCAGCGGAGTGGTGTACGAGACCGAGGACGCCTTCGACCGGCCCTTCGGGCTGTTCTACCGCTTCCTGCCGAACCGCCCGCTCGGCGGCACCGGCTCGCTGCGCGCGGGCGGCCGGCTGGAGGCGATGCGCGTACCCGGTGTGCCGGACCTGTCCGCCGTACGCGAGACCGGGGCGGTCTTCGACCGGATCGAGTGGATCGAGGTGCCCGACCCGCTGGCCCGCGACACCCCCGTCCGCCTCCAGGACTTCGGCACCGGCGGCATCACCCACGCCCAGAAGCTGGAGGGCTGCTACTGGGGCGACCGCTCGGTGTACTTCGTCTCCAGCTACGCCCGCGCCCGGGAGGGCTCCGCCGCCGACCACTTCGGGCAGGTGTGGCGGTACGAGCCGGACCGGCGCCGGCTCACCCTGGTGGTCGTCTTCGGCCCGGACACCGACGTACAACTGCCCGGCGAGTCCCCGGACAACATCTGCCTGGCCCCCGGCGGCGGGCTGATGGTCTGCGAGGACGGCGGCGGCGCCCAGCATGTCTTCGGTGTCACCCGGCGCGGTGAGGTGTACGCGATGGCCCGCGGCGCCCACAACATCGGCACCCCCGAGGACCCCGAGTGGGGCGAGTTCGCCGGGGTGACCTTCTCCCCGGACGGCGACACCATGTACGTCAACTGCTACACCCCCGGCACCACCTTCGCCGTCACCGGCCCGTTCGCCTGAACCCCCAGGTAAATCCACACACCCGTACTAGTCATCCCCCGTCGGCGTTATCCGCCGTTCGGGCGAACCGCATGGCGGGGAGCCTGTCTCCGGCGGCGCGCGACCGGGCGCCGCCGGGGAGCTGCGGGTGTGGGGAGCGGGCGTGGCGGAAGCGACGGGAAGGCCCACCGGGACGGACGACCGGGGGATGTCCGACCGAGCCGGATGGGACCGGCGGGCGCTGCTGCTGGCGGCCGGGGCGGCCGATCTGGCGGTGAGCACGCTGGGGGCCGCCCTGGGCACGGTGCGGGGGCTGCTGCGGCGGTCGGACGCGGCGGAGCTGGCGGCGGACGCCGAGCACGATCTGGTGGCCCGGGGCCGGCTGGTGCTGGACCGGTACGCGGCGGTGCCCCCGGCCCATCTGGAGGTGCTGGCCCAGCGGGCCCGGGCCCGGCGGGGCGTCGATGGCGGCTGAGCGGTGGGAGCCGGCCGCGTTCAAGGAGCGGGTCGACACCGTCCTGCGCGCCTTCGTGGCCGAGGAGGCCGACCGGCTCACCGCGATCGACCCGGCCCTCACCCCGGTGGCCGGGCAGTTGGAGAGCGCCGTGGCCGAGGGCAAGCGGCTGCGGGCGGCGTTCTGCTACTGGGGCTGGCGCGCGGTGGGCCAGCCGGACAGCGAGGCGCTGGTACGGGCGGCCGCCGCGATGGAGCTGGTGCACGCCGCCGCCGTGGTGCACGACGACCTGATCGACGACAGTCCGCTGCGGCACGGGCGGCCCACCGCCCAGGTCGCGCTGCGGTCCGCGGTCCGGCGCCGCCCCCGGGCGGTGAGCGCGGCCCGTTCGCTGGCGATGCTCGTCGGGGACCTGCTGATGTCGCTGGCCGGGCAGCTGTTCACCACCAGCGGCCTGCCCTCCGCCTATCTGGGCCGGGCCCGGCCGCTGTGGGCGGCGCTGGCCCGGGAGCTGGTGGCGGGCGAGTGCCTGGAGATCCTGCACACCGGGGGCGTCCCGGACACCGCCGCCTCGCTGAAGGTGGTCCGCTACAAGACCGCCAAGTACACCGTGGAGCAGCCGCTGCTGATCGGCGGGGCGCTGGCCGGGGCGGGCGGGCGGCTGCGCGAGGGCTACACCGCGTACGGGCTGCCGCTCGGGGAGGCGTTCCAGCTGCGGGACGACCTGCTCGGGCTGTTCGGGGAGCCGGCCCGTACCGGCAAGGCCAACGCCGACGACCTGCGGGCCCGGCGGCCCACCGCGCTGCTGGCGGAGGCCTGGCGGGCCGCCGGGGACCGGGAGCGGGCCGAGCTGGACGCCCTGCTGGGGCGGCGCGACCTGGACCCGGAGGGCGTACGGGCGGTGTGCGGGCTGCTGCGGCGGCTGAAGGCGCCGGACCGGGTCGAGGCGATGATCGCCGACCGGGTGTCCCAGGCCCTGGACGCGCTGGACGGGCTGGCCCTGCCGCCCGCGGCCGCCGCCGCGCTCACCACCTTGGCCCACTCCGCCGCCACCCGGCTGTCCTGACCCGTGTACGCACCCGAGGAAGAGGAGCCGATGACCCTGACCGAGGCCTCGATGGACGCCCTGCGCGGCCGTGGCGACGAACTGGCCGACGCCACCGTCGCCACCCTCTTCGCCCGGGGCGAGGTGGGGAAGTTCAACACCCTGATGCGGTACGTCTCCATGGCCGGGGCGCCGCTGCCGGACGGGCTGCCCGAGGTGGCGCGGGAGTATCTGCGTACCACCGCCGCGCCGCCGGACTGGGTGGACTGGGGTGAGATGGAGCGGGCCCGGCTGTTCTTCACCGACAACAACGTGCACATCTCCACCGCGCTGTCCTTCGCCGCCATGCCCGCCTGCTATCTGGTGCCCCATGTGGCGAGACTGCTGTCGGCCACCCATGGGCTGAGCTATCCCTCCAAGCGGATGGCGGAGACCGGCCAGTTCACCGTGTACCTGATGCAGCCGGGCGCCTTCGAGGCGGGCAGCCGCTTCATCCCGGCGGCGCAGAAGGTGCGGCTGCTGCACGCCGCCATCCGCCACCACCTGGTACGCGAGGGCCGCTGGGACACCGCGGCGCTGGGCACGCCGATCTGCCAGGAGGACATGATCGGCGGGCAGATGTTCTTCTCGATGCTGGTGCTGGACAGCCTGCACCGGCTCGGCATCCATATGTCCGAGGAGGGCGCCGACGCCTACTACTACGCCTGGCGGGTGGTGGGCGCGATGCTCGGCGTGGACCAGGACGCCGTGCCGAGGACCGTCACGGAGGCCCGGGCCTTCCTCGACCTGTACATGGTCCGGCACATGGGCCCCTCCGAGGAGGGGGCGCACCTCACCCGGCAGCTGGTCGAGCTGTACGAGGAGGTGGTGCCGGGCACGGTCTTCGACCCGGTGGTCTCGGCGCTCATCCGCTATCTGGTCGGGGACACCTGCGCGGACTGGCTGGAGGTCTCCCGTACGCCCTTCGACACGGCGGTACGGGCCGTTCCGCAGCTGCTCGGGGTACTGGAGACCATCGAGGACCGCTCACCGTTCGGCGCCTGGGCGCTGGACCGCCTCGGCCATCTGACCTCGGTCTTCGAGCTGTCCACGCTCACCCGGGGCCGGGTGATGCACTACGCCGTCCCGGAGGCGCTGCGGAAGGAGTACGGGGTCTCCGGCGCGGTGCCCCGCACCCGCCGGTGGACCCCGCCCGCCGCCACGGTGTGACGGGAGCGGGGTCACGCGGGGTTCACCAGGCGACCGGGAGCGCCTCCGGCCCTCGGATGAGGGTGCGGCGGCGCCAGGGCACCTCCTCCGGCGGGACGGCGAGCCGCAGCGCCGGGAAGCGGTCGACCAGGGTGTCGACCAGCAACTCGGTCTGCATCCGGGCGAGCATGGCGCCCGCGCAGTAGTGCGGGCCGTGCCCGAAGGAGACATGCGGGTTGGGCGCCCGGTCGAAGTCGATGCGCTCGGGGTCGGGGAAGACGTCCGGGTCGCGGTTGGCCGAGAGGTACGAGACGTAGACCGCCTCGCCCGCGTGGATCCGCACCCCGTGCAGTTCGACGTCCTCGCAGGCGATCCGGGCGAGCCCGACGGCGCTGCGGTGCGGGATGTAGCGGAGCAGCTCGTCGGTGAAGCGGGCGCGGTTCTCCGGTTCGGCGCGCATCCGCTCCAGCAGGGCGGGGCGGGTGAGCAGCAGGAAGAACATGTTGCCGACGTTGTTGGTCACCGCCTCGCCGCCGATCTGGAGCGGGCCGGCGACGCCGATGGCCTCCTCCTCGGTGAGGTCGCCGCGCCCCACGGCCGCGCCCAGCAGGGAGACCACGTCCTCCCCGGTGGCGCCCCGGCGGGCCCGGACCTCCTCGGCGAACCAGCCGTACATCCCCTCCTTGGCGCGGGCGGTGGCCTCGGCGCCGGCGGCGGAGACGATCTGCCGGGTCCAGGCGGCCATCCGCTCCCGGTCGGCCTCCGGGATGCCCATGACCTCGCAGATGGTGGTGAGCGGGAAGGGTTCCAGGACACGGGCGGTGAGGTCGGCCGGCGACCCGTCCTCGACCATCGCCTCCACCAGTTCGTCCAGCATCTCCTGGCAGCGGGCGCGCAGCCGCCCCACGCCGCGGGAGGTGAAGGCGGGGGCGACGGCGGTGCGCAGCCGGTTGTGGTCGGGCTGGTCGGCGAAGGCGAGTGAGCCCGGCTTGGGCTTGAAGTGCGGGGCGATCCGGGTGACCTGGCCGGTGGCGACCTCGGCCCGGCTGAAGCGCGGGTCGTTGACGACGGCCTTCACGTCCTCGTAGCGGGTGAGCAGCCAGGCCCAGCCCTCGCCGTGGGCGAGTTGGACGCGGGTGATCGGGCCCTCGCGCATCAGCTCGCCGAGCACCGGGTCGAAGTCGGTCCCGGTGAGGTCGAGCGAGGGCCAGTGCCGCACGGGCGGCGGACCCAGCAGGGGGCGGGTCGCGGTGTCCTCGGTCATGCGTCCGTCTCTTTCGTGGGGCGGGGCTTCGTGTCGGCTCGGATTCGTGCCGGCGGGGAGCGGGCTCCCGTTCACGATCGCCCGGACGGGGCGGGACCTCGCGCTGGACTACTCCGGACGGCAGGGGTGGGAGCCACCGGTGGCCGCCCGGTACGGCAGAGCTGATCCGATGATCATATATTTCAATACGTGACGAGCTTCGTACGAAAAGTGACGATCTGGGCGCTGGCCCCGCTGCTCCCCCTCTGCCTGACCGGCTGCGGCGACCCCGCGGCGCCGGGGCCCGCCGGACCCACGGCGGCCGCCCGGCCGAGTAGCGCGCCCCCCGCCCCCCGCTCCCCCGCGCCGCCGGTCCTGGCGCCCGGCCCGGGCGGGCTGACCCCGGTGTTCACCCGCGGCAGCGCGGCCGGGGGCAAGACGGTCGCCCTCACCTTCGACGCCGATATGACGGCCGACCAGGGGCCCCGAGCGGCGAACGGCGAGCGGTTCGACAACCCGGAGCTGATCGCCACCCTGCGCCGCCTCACAGTGGACGCGACCGTGTTCATGACCGGCCGATGGGCCGAGGAGTACCCGGACCAGGCGAAGGCCATCGGCACCGACCCGCGCTTCGAGATCGCCAACCACTCCTACAGCCACCACGCCTTCACCGGCGACTGCTACGGGCTGCCCCGGGTGGGCCGCGAGCGGATGGCGGCCGACGTACAGCGGGCCTTCGACGCGTTCAAGGCGGCCGGGGCGCGGAACACCGTGCCGTACTTCCGCTTCCCCGGTGGCTGCTACGACGACGAGGCGCTGCGCGCGCTGGGCCCGGCGAAGGTGACGGCCGTCCAGTGGGACGTGGTCAGCGGCGACGCCTTCGCCACGGACGCGGACGCGGTCGCCGAGCAGGTCCTGGACGGCGTCAAGCCCGGCTCGCTGGTGGTGATGCACTGCACCCGCAGCGCGGCCCCGGCCACCGAGCGGGCGATCCGCCGGATCGTGCCCGAACTGCGGGCGCGCGGCTACCGGTTCGTCAAGGTCTCCGAACTGATGGCCGGCGCCCGGCGCGGCTGACGCCGGGCGCCGACCCCGTAGGACTACTCCGGCTTGGGCACCAGCTCGCTCGGGCGGACCACGACGAAGCCCTCACCCTCCAGCTTGAGCTGCACCGCCTCGCCGGAACCGCCGCGGATCATCGAGCCGACCGACTGCGAGCGGTGCAGTGAGGTGCCCAGCTGCGCGCTCCAGCCGACCACGGCATCCGTGTCCACGTAGACCGGCTGGTTGTGCGAGACCGGGATGACGATCGGGTTGCCGTCGCAGACCAGCGCCAGCTTGCCGTGCCCGGTGAACACGCTGTTGAACAGCCCGCCGCCGGTCATCCCGGCGCCCTTCACGGTCTTGATCTCGTACGCGAGGGTGGCGTCGAAACAGAGCACGTTGCGCCCGTTGACGGTCAGCGCGTCCCCGGGCTCGATGTCGACGATGAAGCAGTTCTGGGCCTCGTGCGCGAACCAGGCCTCGCCCTGTCCGCGCACCGCCATCAGCGCCAGGCCCTCCCCGGTGACGGCCCGCTTGAGCATCCCGCCCAGGCCCTGGCCCTTCCGCTCGAACTGGAGGTTGCCGCGGAAGGCGACCATCGATCCCTGCCGGGCGTGCATCTCCCCGTTGACGGTGTACTTGACGGACTTGGCGTTCTGCAGGGCCATCCCGGGGGCGGAGGCCTGCTGCGCGAGGTTCTCGGCTGCGAAAAGGTCGCTCTTCATGCGGGCATGGTCGCCCGGAACAGGCCGTTCCGCCAAGATCGGTGCCCCGGGCACCTGGCAGACTGGCCGGGTGAGCAGCACCGATGACCCCCGTGACGCCCGTCCGCAGTATGTGCTCCCGCTCGTCGTACGGCTGGAGCGGGACGCCCCGCCCGCCCGTACCGACGCCCTGGAGGCCGCCGCCCGCGCCGTGCTGGTGATGCTGTCCGACGACCGCTCCCACGGGGAGGGCGAGTGGGCCGAGGCGATGGGCGCCTGGCAGGACGCCCGGATCCGCAAGGTGGTCCGCCGGGCCCGGGGCGCCGAGTGGCGCCGGGCCGCCGCCCTGCCCGGGCTCACGGTCACCGCCGGCACCGCCGAGGTACGGGTGTTCCCGCCGGTGCCGCTGGACGGCTGGCCCAAGGAGCTGGCCAAGCTCCAGGTCTCCGGCACCGAGCTGGCCGACCCCGACGACCCGCCCGCCCGGACCCCGGAGCAGGCCCTGCTGTGGCTCAGCCCCGAGCTGTCGATGTCCACCGGCAAGGAGATGGCCCAGGTCGGCCATGGCGCCCAACTGCTCTGGTACGCCCTCGCGGAGCCGGACCGCAAGGCCTGGCGGGAGGTCGGCTTCCCGCTCACCGTCCGCACCGCGAGCGCGGGCGATTGGAGCGGGCTCACCACCGCCGGCCTCCCGGTGGTCCGGGACGCCGGCTTCACCGAGATCGCCCCCGGCTCCTGCACCGTGGTCGCCGACCACCCGGCGGCCCGGCGGGACTAGGACGGGCTGCCCGGAGACACGGGCCGGGGATCAGGAGGGGTTGCTCAGGGCGTTGCTCACGCCCTGGATCTTCAGTGCGCCTGCCAGGTCGCCGACCCGTGCCGTCGGGCCCTCCAGGGCCGTCATCGCACTCTGGATGTCCATGATCGAGGGGGCGTCCGCGCCGCCGCACTGGTTGAGGGCGGTTCCGACGGGCAGGCCGAGAAGGTTGCCGTTGGCCGTGCCGGTGTCCGCGGTGGTGGCTCCGTCCGCACGGGGCTGGGTGTGGTGGTTGGCGCAGTTGGTGCCGAAGGCGGGTGAGAGGAAGTCACCGACACCGCCGGCGGCGGCCGGGGTGGCGGCGAGGACGGAGCCTGCGGTGATACAGCCAGCGGTCGACACCAGCGCTACGAGTCGGCGTGTACGGGTCGTCATGGGCTGTCAACGAGCAGGGAGGTTGCCGGTTGCGCGCAACCCGGGGCGTCCGCCGCGCGACGCGCGCCCTCACCGGCGTCGCAACGCCGTACTCCGCGCATGAGGCGAGGCGACGGCAATGCCGCCCCGCCCCAAGCTCAGCGGAACTCGTGCACCAGCTCGATCGGCCCCACGAGATGGGCGTTGAACTCGTCCAGCTCCTCGGCCGGCACCCACAGCTCCAGGATGGTCCGGCCGCCCGCCTGCCGCACTGGGTAGCGGCGCAGGAAGTCGGTGTCCACCGCGAAGCGGGTGACGAAGCCGGCGCCGTCGTGGCGGACGTTCCAGTCCCGGGCGATCATGACCGCGTACTCCTCGTTGAGCACCGGGTAGAAGATCGGCTGGTCGGGGAGGCGCGGCGGCCAGGCGCGCCAGCCGGAGTCGCGGACGAGATCCAGCTCCACCGGCCCGGTGGGGCGCCACAGGGTCGTCGCCCGGGGGGTGCTGCTGGCGGTCACGGCCGATCGGTCCTCGCGTCGGGATCAGGGAAGATCACGACGGTACGCCCCGAACCACCCCCCTGAGCAGCGTTTTTCTCCGCCGCACTCCGGGGCGGTGTGAGCGAAGTCGCATTCCATAACCGGCATACCCGGCGCCCTCCTCGGCCGTCCGGCGGAACTGAACAGTCCGCCCCCGGTATACGTACCTCCCAGTAATGCATCGGCGTCAGGCATCGGCGTCCTGCGTCCGGCTCGGGAGGCACCCACTTGTTGCGACGTATCAACGGCACGGCCCTCATCCTCGCGGCCCTGGTCGCCACCGTGGGGGCGCTGGCGTTCCCGGTCTGGTCCTACGCCGACCGCTCGGGCACCGGGCAGGCCAACCTCAACGCCTCCACCGTGGCCACCCAGTGGGGGCCGCTGTCGGCGCTGGACCGGGACTTCCTGGTGAAGGTGCGGCTCGCCGGGCTGTGGGAGCTCCCCGCCGGGCAGCAGGCCATCGAACGCGCCCCCAGCCAGGCCATCAAGGACGCCGGCGACCATCTGGTGGTCGGCCACACCGACCTGGACCAGCGGGTGCGGGACGTCAGCGCCAAGCTGGGCGTGGAGCTGCCCAACCAGCCCACCGAGCAGCAGCAGGGCTGGCTGCGGGAGCTGTCGGCGGCCCAGGGCCAGGAGTACGACCGGAAGTTCGCCAACCTGCTGCGCAACGCCCACGGCAAGGTCTTCGCGGTGGTGGCCGAGGTACGCCACACCACCCGCAACATGCTGGTGCGGCAGCTGGCGTCGGACGCCAACCAGACGGTGCTGGACCACATCACGATGCTGGAGGGGACCGGCATGGTCGACTTCGACGCGATAGCCAACGAGGCCGCCGGGGGCGCCACGGCCAGCCCCTCCGGCCCGCCGCCGCCCAACGGCAACCTGCCGCCGGCCCCCTCCCCGGCCCGGCCCAGCGGTGACGGGTCCTTCACCTCGCGCCCGTCCACCCAGCCCGGCGCCCCCACCGCCGTCAACACCAACCGGCCCGCCCCGGGCAACTGACCCGTAACCCCTCCCCTTGGCCCCCCAACCTCAAATGAAGCTCTGAACAGCGCCGGGTGCGGATTGACCGCCGCCCGGCGGGGCCATCACCCCTGCGACCGGAGTACCGGATGATCGGATCACCGGACGGACGACGAGTCCGGAGCGCGGAGGTGAGGGACATGACGGCAGGGATGGCGGCACTCGGGGTGGGGATCGGCTGGCGGCCGGAGATCGCGGAGGCGGTCGAGGGGCTGGCCGCCGGCGGCCCGGGCGGGGTCGACTGGGTGGAGGTGGTGGCGGAGAACGTCTGCCCCGGCCACCTCCACCCCTCCCTGGCCCGGCTGCGCGAGCGGGGCGTCACCGTCGTCCCGCACGGGGTGTCCCTCGGGCTCGGCGGCGCGGACCGCCCCGACCCCGGCCGGCTCGCCGACCTCGCCGTCCGGGCCGAGGCCCTGGGCGCGCCACTGGTGACCGAGCACATCGCCTTCGTACGGGCCGGGGGGCCGCTCACCGGCTCACCGCGGCTGGAGGCGGGCCATCTGCTGCCGGTGCCGCGCACCCGCGAGGCCCTGGACGTGCTCTGCGAGAACGTGCGGATCGCCCAGGACAGCCTGCCGGTGCCGCTGGCGCTGGAGAACATCGCCGCCCTGTTCGGCTGGCCCGGCGAGGAGCTGACCGAGGGGCAGTTCCTGGCCGAGCTGGTGGAGCGGACCGGGGTGCGGCTGCTGATCGACGTGGCCAATCTGCACACCAACCACGTCAACCGGGGCGAGGACCCGGCCAAGGCGCTGGCCGAGCTGCCGGTGGAGGCCATCGCCTACGTCCATGTGGCCGGCGGGGTGGAGCGGGACGGCGTCTGGCACGACACCCACGCCCACCCGGTGCCCCCGGCCGTGCTGGACGTCCTCGCCGACCTCGCCTCCCGGGTGTCCCCGCCGGGGGTGCTGCTGGAGCGGGACGACGACTTCCCGCCCCCCGGTGAGCTGGCCTCCGAGGTCGCGGTGATCCGCGAGACGGTGGCTGGTGGCGGGGCCGGGCGGGCGGGTGCCGATGCGGGCACCGATACGGACGCGGGGCGGCCCCGGGTGGTCGCGGCCGCGGGGGGCGCCCGGGAGCGGCTCGCCCTCGCCCAGACCGCGCTGCTGTCCGGCCTGGTGGCCGGCGGGCCGGTGCCGCAGGGCTTCGACGCGGCCCGGCTGCGGGTGCAGAGCCGGGCCCTGACGGCCAAGCGGGCCGGGGTGGTCGCCAAGGTGGCCCCGGAGCTGCCGGGCATCCTCGGCGAGGGCTACCGGCCGGCGTTCGGCGGGTACGCGGCGGGCCGGCCGATGCGGGACGGCTACCGGCGGGACGCCCTGGACTTCGCCGAGCACCTGCTCAGCCGGAACCTGCCGGAGGACCCGGCCGCCCGGCGCGAGCTGACCCACTGGTGGCGGGACCGGGCGGGCGCACGGCCGCCCGGCCGGACCACCCGGCTGCTGCGGGCCGCCCGTACCGCGCTGACGGGAGCCCGGGCATGAACACCCTCACGCTGCTGGTGTACGCGGCCGTGCTGGTCGCCTCGGTCGTGCTGGTCGCCTCGGTGATGCGGCGCGGGCGCGGCGCCCGGACGGCCGACCGGGTGCCGCTGGACCGGTCGGAGGCGGCCTTCCTCGGCGGCGGCCCCGCGCGGGCCGTGGACGCGGCGATCGCCGCCCTGCACGCGGACGGCCGGGTGGTGGTCGGCGGCCCGGGGATCATCACCGTGGTGCGTCCGGAAGCCCGGGACACGGTGGAGCGGGCGGTGCTGGACACCCTCGCCGCCGCGCCGAACGGCGCCCTGCACACCGTACGGCTGGCGGCCATGCGCCACCCGGCCGTACAGGAGGTCGGGGACGGCCTGGCGGCCCGGGGGCTGCTGCGCCCGCCCGGCCATGAGCCCGGCGCACGGCGGCTGGCCGGGGCGCTGGCCGGGGGCAGCGTGCTGCTGCTGTTCCTCGCCATCCCGCTGACCTTCATCCAGATGGCCACCGCCTTCGACGCCTTCGACCGGGACTTCCCGGTGCCCTTCGTCTTCACCGTGATCCCCGCGGTGGTGGCGGGTGTGGTGGTGGGCGCGGTCTGCCGCAATCTGCTGGGCCGCCACACCACCCGGGCCGGCACGGCCGCCCGGGACGAGTACCGCAGGGCCTACGCGGCGTCGGCCGACCCGGGGGCGCTGGTCGCGGCGCAGGGGCTGCGCGCACTGCCGGACCGGGCCCTGTTCGAGCAGCTGGTCGCGGCGGCCCGGATGAGCGGCGGCCGGGGCAGGCGCCGTTCGGCGGCCCAGGGCTCCACCGACGACAGCGCGCTCTACGCCGGAGGGGCCGTCGTGGTGTGGTGCGCCTCGACCGCTCCCGGCGGGAGCGACGGCGGGGGCGGCGGCTGGGGTTGCGGCGGAGGCGGCTCCGGTTGCGGCGGCGGATCGAGCTGCGGCGGCGGAAGCAGTTCCAGTTGCGGTGGCAGCAGCGGCGGGTCGAGCTGCGGAGGCGGCAGCTCCGGCTGACCGGGCCCGGAAGCCCGCCGCGCCCCCGTCCACATGGTGAATATCCTGTGGCGGTCCCCTGGGCCGGTGGCGTACAACTCCGGCATGCTCTGGGTCCCTCTTCTGCTGGTCACCTGGGTCGCCGCGGCCCTCAGCTGCGTACGGCTCTGCCTGACCGCCGTGGCCGCCGCCGACCACCGCCCCGGCCCCGAGAAGCCCGGCTCCACCGCCGAACTGACCTTGCACGAGGCGGCGTTCCTGGCCGGGGGCCCGCAGCGGGTGGCCGAGCTGACCCTGGTCTCGATGCACCGGCGGCAGCGGGTGCTGCTCGCCCACACCGGCTGGGCGACGGTGGTCCGGCCGGACGGCGGGGACGAGTGGGAGCGCTCGGTCCTCGGAGCGATCGGCCCCGAGGGGCAGTCCCCGATAGCCGCGGTACGCGCCGGGGCCTCCGCGGACCAGCCGGTACGCAGCCTGGCGGACCGCCTGGTCGACAGCGGGCTGGCGGTCGCGGCCGACACCCGGGCGGCGGTGCTCGGGGCGCTGCGCGCGGTACGGGCCTCCACCGCGCTGACCGTGGCGCTGGCCGCGGCCGCCGTACTGCTGCTGCCCGAGGCGCACACCCCCGGCGCACCCGAACTGGCCTGGTTCGGGCTGCCGCTGGTGCTGACCACGGGCTGCCTGGTGATCGCCCGGTTCGAATGCCGGCCGTACACCGGCTGGGCCTCTCCGGCCGGGCAGCGGCTGCTGCGGCGGCTGAGCCCCCGGGACCCGCTGTCGGCGGTGGCGGTCGGCGGGGTCGGCACCCTGGACGACCCGGCGCTGCGGGCGGCGCTCAGCACCCCGCACCCGCGGGCTCTCGGCATCCGCTAGCGGCCCGGCGTACGACGAAGGGTGCGGCGCGCGTACATGACGCGCGCCGCACCCGGAGCGGGACCCTCTACGGCGGTCCGGTGTCGCTGGAGCGGCCGACGGACGGGGCGGGGAAGCGCGGTCACGCACCCCCGGCGCCCGCCGGCCGTCTGATCTTCCGGACCGCGGGTCTCCCGCGGAGAAGTGACCGCGGCCCTGGCAAGGCAACGGTCCGGTGGCCGGCGTTACGCCAGCCCGGCCACCAGATCCGCCACCGACTTGCGGCGGCCGGTGTAGAACGGCACCTCCTCGCGGACGTGCATCCGCGCCTCGGAGGCCCGCAGATGGCGCATCAGATCCACGATCCGGTACAGCTCGTCCGCCTCGAAGGCCAGGATCCACTCGTAGTCGCCCAGCGAGAACGAGGCGACCGTGTTGGCACGCACATCAGGGTAACCGCGGGCCATCTTGCCGTGGTCGGCGAGCATCCGGCGGCGGTCCTCGTCCGGCAGCAGGTACCAGTCGTAGGAGCGCACGAACGGGTAGACGCTGACGTAGTCGCGGGCCGTCTCGTCGGCGAGGAACGCCGGGATGTGCGACTTGTTGAACTCGGCCGGGCGGTGCAGCGCCATGTTCGACCAGACCGGCTCCAGCGCCCGCCCGAGCTTCGTACGCCGGAAGAGGTTGTACGCGTCCTGGAGGGCGTCACTGGTCTCGGCGTGCCACCAGATCATCAGGTCGGCGTCGGCGCGCAGACCGGACAGGTCGTAGGTGCCGCGGACGGTGACGTCCTTCTCGGCGAGCTGGTCGAACAGCTCCTGGACCTCGTCGGCGTAGCCGGCGCGGTCGGCGGGCAGCACCTCGCGCAGCTTGAAGACGGACCACAGCGTGTAGCGGATGACCTCGTTGAGGTCCTTCGCCTTCTTGCCGGCGTTCGGGATCTTTTCGGGCGCACTCATGGGGCTATTCTCGCCCCCCGCCCGCGGTGCCGTGCGCCAGGGTCGGCATGGCGAGGATCTCGTCGGCCGCGCGGTGGGCACTGGCCACACAGGCGGGGATCCCGACCCCGTCGTAGACCGCCCCGCAGACCGCCAGACCGGGCAGTTCGGCCACCGCCGCACGGATCCGGGCGACCCGGTCGAGATGGCCCACCGGGTACTGCGGCAGCCCCCCGGTCCAGCGGGTGACCACCGAGGCGACCGGCGCGGCGGTCAGGCCGGTGGCGGCCGCCAGATCGGTCCGTGAGGCGGCGACCAGCTCCCCGTCCTCCCGGCGCAGATGCTCCTCCTCCCGGTGCCGCCCCACCGAGGTGCGCAGGAACAGCAGCTCGTCCGAACCCTCGTCCGTCCAGCGCCACTTGCGGGAGGAGAAGGTGGACGCCTTGATGGTGCGCCCGTCCACCGGCGGGACCAGGAACCCGGAGCCGGCCGGCAGCACCGCCTCCGCCTCCGCGCGCCGGTAGGCGAGGGTGACCAGGGCCATCGAGGCGTACTCCACGGCGGCCAGCTCGGCCGAGGCCGCCGGAGCCAGCGAGGCCAGCAGCTCGGAGGCCGACCAGGCGGGTGTCGCCAGCACCACCGCGTCCGCCTCGATCAGCTCCGCCCCGGTCCGCACCCGCCACCCCTCCCCCGTCCTCGTCACCTCGTGCACCGGACTGTCCAGCCGGATGTCGCCCCCCGACCCGGTGACCGCGTCCGCGACCGCCCCCGGCAGGGTGCCCACCCCGCCCGCGATCCCCAGGAAGACCGGCCCGCTCGCCCCGGCGGCGGCCCGCTGCACCGCCCGTACCGCCTCCAACAGCGTCGGATGGCGCCGGGCCTCCTCGTACAGCTTCGGTACGGCGGCCCGCAGCGAGATCCGGTACGCGTCCCCCGCGTACACCCCGCCCAGCAGCGGCTCGACCAGCCGGTCCACCACCTCGCGGCCCAGCCGGCAGGCCACGAACTCCCCCACCGCCACATCACCGTCCAGCTCCTCCGGATCGATCGGCGGCAGGGCGTCCTCCGCCCCGATCCGCTCCGTACCCTCCGCCGACAGCAGCCCGGCGAGCGCGGCCGGATCCCCGGGCACCCCCATCACATGACCCTTGGGCATCGGCCGCAGGGCGTCCCGGGTCCACACCGAGGCGGTGGCGGTGGCCGGCGGCTGGAGCCGGTCGCCCAGGCCGACCGCCCGGGCCAGCTCCACCGCCTCGGGCCGGCGGGCCAGCATCGACTCGGCGCCCAGATCCACCGGGGCGCCCGCCAACTCCCCCGCCTGGAGCTTGCCGCCGAGCCGGGTGGTGGCCTCCAGCACGGTGACCCGCGTCCCGGCGGCGGCCAGCCGGTGGGCCGCCGCCAGTCCGGCGATACCGCCGCCGATGACGACGGTGTGCCCGCCGTGCCCCGTACCGGCGTCCGCCGCCGTCCCCGCCCCGCTGATGCCGTTGGTGCCGTCCATGCGGCCACTCTCTCAGACGCCCCAGCCGCACCGCGTAGCGTGTCGGCCATGGCATCCACAGGACGCGAACGACTGGTGGTCATCGGCGGCGACGCGGCGGGCATGGCGGCCGCCTCGCAGGCCAGACGGCTGAAGAAGCCCGAGGACCTGGACATCATCGCCTTCGAGCGGGGCCACTTCACTTCCTACTCGGCATGCGGCATCCCCTACTGGGTCGGCGGCGAGGTGGACGGCCCGGACGCCCTGATCGCCCGCACCCCCCAGGAGCACCGCGAGCGCGGTATCGACCTCCGGCTGCGCACCGAGGTGGTGGAGCTGGACCCGGACCGCTCCCGGGTGCGCACCCGGCAGGTGGACTCCGGTACGTCTCCCACGGAGGAGTGGACCGGCTACGACAAGCTGGTCATCGCCACCGGGGCGCGCCCGGTGCGGCCGCCGCTGCCGGGCATCGACGCGGCCGGGGTGCACGGGGTGCAGACCCTGGACGACGGGCAGGCGCTGCTGGACACCCTGGGGCGGCTGGAGGGCGACCACGGCCGCCGCGCGGTGGTCGTCGGCGCCGGGTACATCGGCGTGGAGATGGCGGAGGCGCTGCTGCTGCGCGGCTACCGGGTGACCGTCCTCAACCGGGGCGAGCAGCCGATGTCCACGCTCGACCCCGACATGGGCCGGCTGGTCCACCAGGCGATGGACGGCCTGGGCATCGAGACCGTCGCCGGAGCCGACGTGACCAAGATCCTCACCGGCGAGGACGGCCGGGTACGGGCGGTGGCCACCGACGACGCCGAGTACCCCGCCGACGTGGTGGTCCTCGGTATGGGCGTGGCCCCCGAGACCACCCTCGCCCGGGACGCGGGGCTGCCTCTCGGCTCCTTCGGCGGCCTGCTCACCGACCTCTCCCAGCGGGTGCGCGGCCGGGAGGACGTCTGGGCCGGCGGGGACTGCGTGGAGGTGCTGGACCTGGTCTCCGGCCGGGAACGCCACCTCCCGCTCGGCACCCACGCCAACAAGCACGGCCAGGTCATCGGCGCCAACGTCGGCGGCGGCTACGCCACCTTCCCCGGCGCGGTCGGCACCGCCGTCAGCAAGGTCTGCGACCTGGAGATCGCCCGCACCGGGCTGCGCGAGAAGGACGCCCGCGCCGTCGGCCTCCAGTACGTCACCGCCACCATCGAGGCGACCAGCCGGGCCGGCTACTACCCGGGCGCGGCCCCCATGACGGTGAAGATGCTCGCCGAACGCCGCACCGGCCGGCTGCTGGGCTGCCAGATCGTCGGCCGCGAGGGCGCGGCCAAGCGGGTCGACATCGCGGCGGTGGCGCTCACCGCCGGGATGACGGTCGAGCAGATCGTCGCCCTGGACCTCGGCTACGCCCCGCCGTTCTCCCCGGTCTGGGACCCGGTCCAGGTCGCGGCCCGCAAGGCGGTCGCCGCGGTGCGGGCGGGCTGACGCCCAGGCTGTGCGGGAGGGGCGGCGCCGTTTCTCTGCGACGGCGCCGCCCCTCCCCCTCCGCTCTCAGCTGCCGACCGCGGTCTTGGTGAACTTCTGCGGGGAATCGGTCACATCGGGGTGGCGGATTGTACGACGCCGGGTGCAGTGATCTGGTCCATGTGTGTCAGCACACACTTTTCCCTCGCATCTTCTTCGCGAGAGTGGGCCTGTCGCGACATGGACGGGCCCCGGGCCCCACGAGCCGTGTGCCGCCTGGGACGCAAGCGTGTCGGAGGGGTGACCCAATGACGTGATACCTGCTGGCGACGCCATAGGGAATGGAGCATTCCGTTTTACTGCTCAGTGCTCCACGGTTCACACAAGGCGACTTCCAGCCGAAATTCGGCCTCAAAATGCGCCTTGAACAGCGATTTCGGCCAGCCGACGCACGGAAACCTTCACATTCACTTTGACTCCCCCGGGTTGATCTTCAAGACTGCGCCCCGACCACCTGGCACTCGATCGGCAACCGAGTGCGGGACCTGACAGGGGGACCGAGATCAGCATGAAGAACAACCCGAACTCCGCCCGTGTGCGGAGGGCCGTCACCCGCGGGCTGGTGACCGCCACCGCGATCGCCTCCGTGACGGCGGTGGCCGCGCCGCAGACCGCCATCGCCACCCCGCCGGCCGCCTTGGCCGCCGCAGCCGACATCGACACCACCGACATCCAGCGGGTCGACGCCGCCGCCGTGGTGCGCCTGGACCCGAGTCCAGACACCCTGCTGCTCAGCGACCTCGACTTCATCCATGCCCTCTGGCAGAAAGCCCGCGACGGCGGGGAGACCTTCGACGCGGTACGGCAGGCCGCCGAGGCCGCCATGATGAGCGAATCGGCCGACGAGCACGTGCGGTTCATCGTCACCGGCATCCATGAGGCGTACGCCGTGGACAAGCAGCGCGAGAAGGACAAGGCCGACGCCGAGCGCGCCGCCCGGCTCGCCAAGTCCCAGGCGCTGACCGCCATCGGCATCCCCAGCAGCCCCGACCTGCTCGACCTGGGCGATGACAACTTCATCCGCGCCGTGATGCGTCACCAGGCCGCTGGGCCCGAGGTACGCACCGCCGCCGCCACGGCCCTCGCCGGGGACCCGGCCGCCTGGCAGGAGTTCATCGCCAACGGCGCCCGCGAGGCACACCAGCGCGATATCGCCAACGAGCTGAAGGAGCTGGAGGAGAAGGACCGCGTGGAGGCCGAACGCCGCAAGGAGCTCGCCGCCCGCACCAACGCGGCCGCCCTCTTCCGCATCACGCCCTCCGAGGCCATGCTCGCCCTCGGCGACGACAACTTCATTCGTGAACTGCTGCGTGTCGCCCCGGCCGACGCCAAGGGCAGCGAGCTGTACGCGGCGGCCCAGCGCGCCGTCCTCAGCCCCGATCCGGCCGTGTGGAAGCAGTACATCCACACCGGTGCCGAAGAGGCATACAAGAAGGACGATGAGGCACGCCGCAAGCAGATCGCCGACGCCAACCGCCGGCTCGCGCTCCAGATCCAGGCCGCCGCCGAGAAGATCGGCGTCAACCCGCACCTGGTCGCCACCGCCAAGAAGGCCCTGGCCGGCACCGATGAGGACGTCGCCGACTTCCTCAAGCCCGAAAGCCAGTACCGGGCCAAGCGCCAGTCGTTCCAGCCGGCGAGCGGCAAGCCGGCGGGCTTCTACGTCCGCCAGTCCGCGCCCGACGCCGGAGAGGCGTTCCTCGCGCCCCTGACCACCGCGTCCAAGCAGACCGACCGCGAGGACGGTACCTGGGTGGTCGTCCCCGCTCTCGACGGCAAGCCGGGCTGCTACTCCCTTGAGTCCTCCCGCAAGGCAGGCCACTACCTCACCCACAAGGCCCTTCGGGCCAGGATGGCCGCGAGCGACAACAGCACGCAGTTCCGCAAGGACGCCACCTGGTGCGCCAAGAAGGGCCTGAGCGGCTCAGGCACCTCCTTCGAGTCGTCCGCACAGCCCGGCCGCTACCTGCGCGCACACCAGGGCGACCTGTACGTCGCCAACAAGACCGCCAAGAACAGCTTCGACGTCGAGAAGGACTTCGCCCAGGACGCGTCCTGGAAGATCGTCACCCCGCTCGCGCGCTGACCGCGCGGGCGGTGACCACCTCACCCGCGCGCCCTCTCCCTTCAGACTTGAGAAGAACGGAAGCACCCATGCCCCGGATCGTCCGATCCGCCCTGACCGTCGCGGCCGGTGTCGCCGCGCTCGCCGGCACCGTGACCGTCGCCGTCGCCGACGAGGCGCGTCCCGAGCCGACCCCCGCCATCACTACCGCTGCCACGTCCACCGCCGACGCCCGCGCCGCCGCGGTCGCGGCCTCGGCACCCTCGGCCCTCCAGCTCAGGGCCGCACACAGCGACAAGTGCCTCACCATCCCGAACGCCGGCTTCCGCAACGGCGCCAACAGCGTCCAGTCGACCTGCGTCGCGGACGCCGAGAACCAGCGCATCGACCTGGTGCCCACCGGCGCCGGCACCTTCGAGCTGCGCTTCGGGCACAGCGGCAAGTGCCTCGACGCGGAGAGCGCCGGCACCAAGAGCGGCACGCCAGTCCAGCAGTGGTGGTGCGTCGGAGCACAGAACCAGCGCTGGCGCATGGTGATGGTCGACATCACCAGCGAGCTGTACGAGCTCAGGCCCGCCCACATCCCTGTCTCCGCGAACCTCTGCGTGGACATCGATAGCGGCAGCAAGGTGGACGGCGCGGCCGCCCGGCTGTGGGCCTGCAACGGCACGCCCGCCCAGCAGTGGCGCATCCACCCGGTCACGGGCACCTGAGCTTCCGACACGCGAGAGAAACGGATCATCACATGTCTCGGACCATCCGGGCCGTCCTGACGGCGGCCGCAGCCGTCGCCGTCCTCGCCGGCACCGCCACCGCCGTCCAGGCCGACGAAGACCCCACCCGCCCCACCACCTCGGCCGCCGCCGAAGCGGCCCGCCAAGCCGCGGCCGCCGCCGCGGCAGCCCGCGCGGAGGCCGTCTCCCGTGCCCAGGTGCCCCAACAGGTCGTCACCCTCACGGCCGCCCACAGCGGCAAGTGCGTGGAGATCGAGGGCGGCAAGACCACGGACGGCGTCAATGTCCAGCAGTACGACTGCAACGGCACCGATTCCCAGAAGTGGAAGGCCGTCGCCACCACTGGCGGAACCTTCGAACTGCGCAACGTCAAGAGCGGAAAGTGCCTTGAGGTCCAGGGGCAGAGCGTCGAGTCCGGCGCGGCCGTCCAGCAGTTCGCCTGCGGCCAGGGTCCCCACCAGCGCTGGCGGATGATGCTGGTCGACCACGTGCGCAAGCTGTACGAACTCCAACCCGCGCACGCCGCGGAGAAGTGCGTCGACGTGCCCGCACAGAAGCAGGACAACGGCGTCGATCTCCAGCTCTACACCTGCAACCGCTCCGTCGCCCAGCTGTGGCAGGTCCGGTCGGTCGCGTGAACCGGCCGGACGGCGCGCAGGCGTGCGCGTGCTGAACGCCGCGATGGGGTGGAGCCGCACCCGCGGTCCCGCCCCGGCGGCCGTGAACCGTACTTCTTTCCCAAGGGGGGTCCTTGAGTTGAGTCGTCAGAGGAGATGTGCGCAGGTGGTGACCGCCGGCGCGCTGGCCTGCGCGATCACCCTCGCGGGCGGCGTACCGGCGTGGGCGAGCGTCCCCGCCGCCGTACCGCCCGTGCTGTCCTTGCAGGAACTGCCGCAGCAGGCGCTGTCGCCGGAGCTGGCCGCCGCCGTCGAGGAGGCCCGCAGGCGGGTGACGTCGATGGCGAAGACCCACCCCGCCGCCGAGGTGCGGACCTCGGCGTGGAACGCCCTGCGTAGCACCCGGGGGGACCAGGCACTCCTGGAGTGGCTCGCCCCCGGTGGCGGCTTCGACGGCGCGAAGCAGCGCGCCCGGGATACCCGCGCCCGCAACAAGGCGTTCTGCGAGCGGGTGATCGCCACCCACACGGCGCAGTTCTCCCCGCAGACGCGGGCCGCTGCCACCCGCGCCCTGAAGGGCGGCGCCGCCGAGCAGGCCGCCTTCGTCGCGACCGGCTACGCCGAGGCACAGCGCAGCGACCGCGCCGCCCGTGAAGCCGGCGAGCAGCAGCGGCTGGACGTCGCCGCCGCCGACCGCGAGTTCGTCCGCGCCCTCGGTACCCAGGACCCGGGCGAGCAGGTGCGCGTCGCCGCCCAGTGGGCGCTGCGGCCGGGAGCCACGGACGCCGACGTGGCGGAGTTCTTCGGCTACGGCTGGGCCACCGGCGCCACGCTGGACCTGGCCGCGTACCGCACCCGGGTGGCCGATGCCGAGGCGGTGCGCCACCACACGCTGACCCGTCTGATCGCCGCGGCCACGGCGGCCGAGGCGGCGGTGACCGGCGCGGCCGACGCGGCTCGCGCGCGTGCGGAGGCGGAACGCGCCTGGCAGTCGGTGGCCGAGCACGCCGGAGCGGCGCAGCGTGCCTGGCAGGCCGAACAGGCCGCCGCGGCCGCTCAGGCCGAGAACTGGCGGATCGTCGCCCGGCTGTCCCGCGAGTCCGCCGAGCGCCTCTGGCAGGCGATATCCGGCACCGCGGACGACCACGAGGCCGCCTGGTCCGGGGAGCGGACAGCCGCGGACGGGGCGGCCGCGTTCTGGCAGGCCATGTTCGAACGCGCCCAGGACGGCGAGAACCGCACCCGGGTCTGAACCGGTCCCCGCCCCGGTCACGGCCGGCCCCGCCCGTGACCGGGGCGGGGCCGGGCAGGCCGTCACGTCCGTGAGCGGGGACACGCTGAGAGCGTACGGGCGGGGAGTGCGCGTGGCCGGGGCCGGGACTTCGGAACCCGGCTCCGGCCACGGCCCCGGCCAACGACTTCAGGCCCCGGCACGGTGCCGCAGATCCGGCCCGGCACAGGAGCCCCCGCCCGGGCCCCGCACTCGTCCCCCTGGCCCGTGATGTCCGGAACCCCGCCCGCACGGGTCCGGAGATCAGACTCCCGGCCCACGAGTTCCGGCCCCGGCCCGGCACAGGTCCGGAGATCAGGCCCCGGCCTATGAGCCCCGGCCCCGGCCTGGCACTGCCCGGAAGTCCGGCCCACAGCCGATGAGTTCCGGCACCGTCCCCGGACACCGGGCGTCCGGCCGCCGGCCCGTGACCGGGGCCGGCCGGACGGCACACCGACCACCCCGCCCCACGATGGGCCGGGGTATTTCCATCCACTCGTCGAGGGGGATTCCCATGAGGGGACGATTCCGGCCCAGAGCCGGAGGGCCGCGCGCAGGCGCGGCCGTGCACATACGGAAGGCCGTGTCCGTGGTGATCGCCGTGGCGGTGCTGGGCACCGCGACCGGTGAGGCCGCCGCCTCGACCTCCGTACACACCGAGCAGGCATCACTGACGCGGACGCTCCAGTCACTGGACCGGCTCGCGGCGGCGGTGAAGCCGCAGAGCGGCAACCCTGCCCCGCCCGCGCCCGCCCGGTCCGAGCTGGACCGGATCAGCGACGAGCGCGACCGGCAACTGGTCGAGGATTTCGCGGAGTTCGATGAGGAGGATGAGGTCCGCGAGGCCGCCAGGAAGGCGCTGGAGAGCACTGACCCTCACGCGATCCGTGACTTCCTGGAGCGCGGTGAGGCCGAGGCCAGGCAGCGTGCCAAGGACAAGAGGAACGCGACCGATGTCGCCAACCGCGGCACCATCGAGGCGCTGCGCGGCACCGGCGGGCCGTTCTTCAACGCGGAGGTCGAGCGGGTCCTGAAGGGCACCCCCCGGGACCGCGCGGACTTCCTGGCCTTCGGCTCCGACATCGCCCGGCAGCGGGACAAGGAGACGGAGCAGAACGAGCAGCAGCGCGCGGCGGAGAACCGGAAGCGGGTCGAGATGCTCGCCGCGGTCGGCGGACCCGAGGTGAAGCGCACCGCGCTGGCCGCTCTGGCCGCCGGTGACGACAAGGTGATCGCCGACTTCCTGGAGAAGGGCTACCTGGTCGCCGCGCGGAAGGATGCGGACGACCGGGAGGCCCACGAGAAGGCCCAGAAGGAAGCGCTGGAGGCGGCCGAGCGGCTGCGCGAGCTGGCGGCGAAGGCGTCTACCGCCGCCGCTGCCCGCACCAAGCTGATCGCCGCCCACGGGGATGCCGTAAGGGCCCTGAAGACCGCGTCGAACGCGATGAGCGCGGCGGGGGCCCAGTCCCGTGAGGCCGATCGGATGCTCGCCGCCGACAAGGCCGGCAAGCGGCTGTCGGACTACACCGCGGTCAAGGCCGAGGTGGCACGCCAGATCGGTGTCGCCGAGGGCGCGGCGAAGGCGGCCCAGGTGGCCGCCGGGCAGGCCAAGGCGCAGGCCGATGTGCTGGTCGGGACCGGTCTGACACACGGGGTGCAGTGGTCCGAGGTGGCCTCCGGCATCGCGGGCGCGGCGGACGCGGCGGCCAAGGCCGCGGCGACCGCGCGGCACGCGGTGGACGCCACCGCCGCCGACGCGGCCGGGCTGAACTCCCAGAACGCGGCCCAGCTGCACGCCCAGCAGGCCGCCAAGTGGCGTGCCAACGCCGAGGAGCACGCCAAGGCCGCGGCCCGGCTCGCCGACGCCGCCGCCTCTCAGGCGCGGATCGCTGCGGACGCGGCGGCGAAGTCGCGCCAGGCGCGGATCGCCGCCGAGCAGGCCGAGAAGGAGGCGTGGGAGCACGCCCGAAAGACGCGGGACGCCCGGGTGGAGGCCGAGCGCCAGGCGCGGGTCGCCGCTGAGCAGCGGGCCGTCGCCGAACGCGAGCGAGACCTCGCGGCGGCCGCGCGGGCGCGTGCCGAGCGGGAACGGGACATCGCCGCTTCGGCACGCGCGCGTGCCGAAGCCGAGGCCCGTACCGCCTCCGCCCTCCGGGCCGACGCCCAGGCGGCCGCGGCCACGGCCGCCGAGAAGCGGGCTACCGCGCAGGTCCAGGAGGGCTACGCGGCCAAGGCCGATGAACTGGCACGGGGCGAGGAGACCAAGGCCCGCACTGCACGCGACAAGGCCGTCGAGGCCGAACGCCTTCACAACGCCGAAGCGGCCAGGGCACGGGCGCTGGAGGCGATGGCCGCCAAGATCATGGGCAGCGAGTACGCCGAGACCGCCCGCGCGGCCGCCACCGAGGCGCGCTCCGCGGCCGACGCCGCCGGAGCGGCGGCCGGTACGGCACGGGGCGCGGCCGACCAGGCGTCGGCCGCGGCGGTCCGTTCCCGCTCGGCGGCCATCGAGGCGGCCGGAGCGGCGGCATGCGCTCGGGCGGCGGCCGCCGAGGCCACCGCGCACGCGGCACGCGCCAACGCCGCCGCCAACAAGGCCGAGGCGGCCGCCTCCGCGGCGAACGCGGCGGCGAACCGGGCCGACGCCGAGGCCGCGCTCACCCGCGCCGCCGCGCGGCGGGCCGACGCCAAGGCGGCGGAGGCCACCGCGCAGGAGGCCCGGGCGGGCATCGCGGCCCATGAGGCGTCCCGGCTGGCCGGGCTGGCCGCCGTCCACGCCAACCAGGCGCTCCAAGCGGCCAATCGGACCCGTGACGAGGCCGAGGGTGCCACCCGGGAGGCGGCGATGGCCCGCCTCCAGTCCACCATCGCGCTCCAGGCCGCCGCGTCGGCCCGTACCACCGCGGCCGGCATCGCCGATCCGGCGAACACCGCCATCGCGCTCACCGCTCCGTTCACCGCCACGGACGTCGCCGCCGACTTCGCCGCCGACGTCGCCAAGGCGGCCCAGGCGATGGGTCAGGCCGAGGTCACCAAGGCGGAGACGCGGGCGGCGGAGGCGGTCAAGGCGGCCCAGGCCGCCGAGGCCGCGGCGGCCCAGGCCAACGCCCAGGTCGCTCCGGCATTCAAGGCGGCTGCCGCTGCCTCCCGTTCCTCCGCCGACGCGGCCCGTTCCGCAGCGGCGGCGATGAAGTCCGCCGCCCAGGCGGCCGATGACGGCGCCAAGGCCCGGGCCGCGGCCGTCCGCGCGAACCAGGCCGACGTCCAAGCCCAGGCTGATGCGAAGCTCGCTCGCGCGGCCGCCGACCAGGCGTTCGCCGACGCGGCCGCTGCCCGCAACGCCGCCACCCAGGCGGAGGCCGAGGCGGCCCGCGCCCGGGGCGCCGCCCCGGCGGCGACCACCACGTTCCGGCCCAGCCGGGCGCCGGGCAGGATCACCGCGC
>NZ_JBEYXH010000035.1:0-79062 GCF_040644755.1 Streptomyces sp. NPDC046887 | reverse complement strand
ACCGGATCGCGCAACCGGTCCGCGCGACCGGGATTCCTCCCGCCCAGCCCGGGCCGTCGGCGGCCGGCGCCAGCGGGGTGGGGGAGAGGGCGGTGCTCTCCTCGCCCGGCTCCAGCAGGGTGTCGGCGGCGCCCACGATCAGCGGGTCCGGCTCGCCGACCGCCTTCACGTCCTTGCTCGGGTAGTCGAAGCGGGACAGCAGCGAGCGCATCGCCTCCAGCCGGCCGCGCTTCTTGTCGTTGCTCTTCACCACCGTCCACGGCGCCTCGGCGGTGTCGGTGGCCCGGAACATGTCCACCTTGGCGGTGGTGTACTCGTCCCACAGGTCCAGCGAGGCCAGGTCGGTGGGCGACAGCTTCCACTGGCGCACCGGATCGACCTGCCGTATCGCGAAGCGGGTCCGCTGCTCCCGCCGGGACACCGAGAACCAGAACTTCACCAGCAGTACGCCGTCCTCGACCAGCATCCGCTCGAAGGCCGGGCACTGGCGCAGGAACAGCCCGTACTCCTCCTCGGTGCAGAAGTCCATGACCCGCTCCACCCCGGCGCGGTTGTACCAGGAGCGGTCGAAGAACACGATCTCCCCGGCGGCCGGCAGATGGGCCGCATACCGCTGGAAGTACCACTGGGTGGCCTCCCGCTCGGTCGGCTTCTCCAGGGCCACCACCCGGGCACCGCGGGGGTTCAGCCGCTCGGTGAACCGCTGGATGGTGCCGCCCTTGCCGGCCGCGTCGCGCCCCTCGCAGATGACCACCAGCCGCTGCCCGGTGTCCTTGACCCACCGCTGGAGCTTCAGCATCTCGATCTGCAGCACCCGCTTGGCCAGGTCGTACTCCCGGCGCCGCACCTTGCGGTCGTACGGGTAGTTCTCCCGCCAGGTCTGGATCGGCTCCCCGTCCTCGTCGAGCAGCACCGGCTGCTCGGGCCGGCTGGTGTCCACGGTCAGCCCGTGGAGCAGCAGTTCCGCCTCGTCCTCTTCGGCCGACCGTTCGCCCATGGTCCGTCCCACCACCCGTCCTCGCGCCTCCCACCCAGCGTACGTACGCCCGCTTGCCCGGGCTGGGCGGGAGGAATCCCGGTCGCGCGGACCGGTTGCGCGATCCGGTACGGGCAGGGCCGGGCCCACCGCCGCCCCGTGCCTACCGGGCGTGCTGCGGACCGGCGCCCACGGCCGCCGGGGTACCGCCGAGCCGGCCCACCGTGTGCGCCGGGTGCTCGGCCGCCGCACCGGCCGACGGCAGCACCGGCGCTCCGCCGGCCCCGGAGACCCCGGCCGGCGCCGCGGACTGCCCGGTGGGACCCGCGCCCACCGTGCGCGGCCCCTCCGCCACCCGGTCCCGGGTCCGCTCCGGTTCGCGCTCCCGGCCCCGGTCCTCCGGTGCGGCGGTCACCGACGACCAGGTGCGCAACCGGTGGCTGACCGCGTCGTCCAGGCTCACCGGGGCGCCCCGCTGCTCGGCCAGCCGGCTCGCCTCCCGGCCCAGGGCCGCGATGTCGTCCCAGCGCAGCCGGAGCACCACCGCCACCTCCGCGCCGCCGTCCGGCAGACCCCGCACCAACCGCTCGTCCCGCTCCGTCATGTCCCCACTCCCGTCGCCGTCCGCTCTTCCCGCCCGATCGGTCACTGGTACGGGCCCCGGTGGCAGGCCGTTCAGCTCCGGGCGCCCGGGCGGCGGCCGCCACCCGGCGGGTGCACGCTGGGAGGGGGAAGGGGACGACCGGGAGGTGGCGAGGATGCAGACGATCGTCGGATGGCATGTGGACGTCGAGTTCACCGAGGAGGCCGGCAGGACCCGGGCGGCCTGCCTGCTGCGGCTGCCGGACGGCACCGAGATGCGGGCGCACGGACATGCCCGCCGGCATCCGGACGACCGGGAGCAGCAGCGGATCGGCGAGGAGATCGCCGCCGCACGCTGCCTCAACGAGCTCTCCCGCTCCCTGATGCGCAAGGCCGGCGGCGAGATCGAGGAGGAGACCCACATCCCCGCGCACCTCGCCATGTGACGACCGCCGCCATGTGACGACCGCCGCCTACCCGAGCCGGGGCAGGGGGCGGCGGACGGGTGTCCCGATCCAGGCCGAACAAACAGGGCCATAGAGGCGGTTGCCGTGGGCACAAGGACCTCCGGCAGGGGCCGACGCGGTCGCCGCCGGCGAACGGCCGGAGGCAGTCGGGTCCCGGAAAGGACATGCCACACATGTCGCAGGTCGAGGAGTCCGTCGAGGTCCGCGTTCCGGTGCGCACCGCCTACAACCAGTGGACGCAGTTCGAGTCCTTCCCCGAGTTCATGGAGGGTGTGGAGCGCATCGAGCAGCGCTCGGACACCCTGACGCACTGGGTGACCAAGGTGGACGGGGCCGTGCGCGAGTTCGACGCCGAGATCACCGAGCAGATCCCGGACGAGCGGGTCGCCTGGACCACCGTCGCGGGCGAGGCGCGGCAGGCCGGCGTGGTGACCTTCCACCGCATCGACGACACCACCACCAAGGTCATGCTCCAGATGGACTTCGAGCCGGACGGCTTCGCGGAGACCGTCGGGGACAAGCTCGGTGTGGTGAAGCGGCAGGTCACCGGTGACCTGAAGCGGTTCAAGGGGTTCATCGAGTCCCGTGGCGCGGAGACCGGCTCCTGGCGCGGCGAGGTCTGATCCCACCGGGGCGAGTCCACCCCCGAGGATCGACGCGAGGGCCGGACGAGTGACACCGTACCCCCTCCCGGCGCCGCCGACGCCCTCCCGGCGCTCCTGCGCGGCAGACTCGCCCCGTTAACTCCAAGCGCCCCACCTCTCGGGGCTGCTGGCAACGGCCCCCGGACGGGCGGTAACCGTCCGGGGGCCGCCGCTGTACCGGCCGCCGGACGGCGCACCCGGCGGCACCCCTACGATGGGTCACCATGAGCTCCGGCCACCGCATCCGCCCCGTACGCCCCGCGGCGTACCGGCTGCTGCTGGTGCTGGCCGTGCTCGCCGGGGTGGTGGCCATGCACGGCCTGGCCCCCGGCCCGCTCACCATGGGCGTCACCGCCGCACCTCCCGCCCACAGCGGGCACCATGCCCCCGAGCGGCCTTCCGGGACCGCCCGGACGGCCGCCGAGCATGTGGCGGGTGACCACTGCGACCATCTCGCCGCCCCCGGCGGCGGCCATCGCGGCCATCTGGAGCACGCCGACCCGACCTGCGCGGCGAGCGGCGTCTCCACCGCCCCCGTGCCCGCGCCCCTGGCCCCCGGCTCGGTCGAGGCGGCCACCGCCGAGGCCCCGCGCGCCCGGCCCTGCGCCGCCACGGCGACCGACCGGGCGCCACCGGACCTGGCCCGCCTCCAACTCCTGCGCATATAGGCCCGCCCGCACGGCGCCCCCGCCACACGGGGCGGCGCCGTGCTCCGAGCCGTTCACCCGTCACCGCGGCCCGCCACGGCCCTCGGCCGGGCCCGCCGCACGCGCAAGGAGTCGCACCACCATGACCGCACGCCCCTTCCGACGTACCCTTCCGCCCTCCGCCCGCACCCGCCGGGCCGCCGGGGCGGCCGCCGCCCTCACCGCCGCCGCCCTGCTGCTGGCCGGCTGCGGCGGCGCGGACTCCACCGGCTCCACCGGCCACTCCGGCCATGGCGCCACCTCCACCCCGGCCCCCTCTGCCTCGGCCTCGGCCTCCGCAGACCCGGGGGAGGGGGCCCGCAACGCCGCGGACACCGCGTTCGCGCAGGGCATGATCCCGCACCACCGCCAGGCGATCGCGATGGCGGAGCTGGCCCGTGACCGGGCCGGCTCGGCCGAGGTCAGGGCGCTGGCCGCCGCCATCGACAAGGAGCAGGGCCCGGAGATCGCCACCCTGACCGGCTGGCTGACCGCCTGGGGCGAGCGGGTGCCCGCCGAGGAGCCCGGCGGCCATGACGGCCACGAGGGCGGCCACGCCATGGCCGGGATGATGAGCGGGGCCGAGATGGACCGGCTGGAGCGGGCCTCCGGCAAGGCCTTCGACCGGGCCTTCCTGGAGCTGATGGTCCGGCACCACGAGGGCGCGGTGCAGATGGCCCGCACCGAGCTCGCCGAGGGCGTCCACCGGCCGGCCCGGACGCTGGCCGAGTCCGTCGTCGCCTCGCAGAGCGCCGAGATCACCCGGATGCGGAAGCTGCTCGACCAGAGCTGACCGGTCCGGGGGTCGACCCCGCCGGCACCGCGGCCGGCGGGGTCGGCCCCACCTCACAGCGCCGCGTGCGCCCCGCCCCGGTCCCGGCCGCCGGGGTGGCGGTGGCGCCAGAACCAGAACACCGCGGAGGACAGCAGCGCCCACCCGGCCAGCACCGCGAACGGGAAGAGATGCTGGTGGCCCCCGAAGTAGACCGCCGTGTGCTGGGCGTTGACCGAGGCCCCCGGCGGCAGCCACTGGCCGATGTGCCCGAGCACCGAGGGCAGCAGCGGCCAGGAGACCGCACCGCCGGAGGAGGGGTTGCCGAGCAGCACCATCAGCCCCCAGGTCGGCAGCATCGCCCAGCGGCCGATCAGGGTGTTGAACATCGAGAAGACCATCCCCGAGGTGAACATCGTCAGCGCCAGGATCAGCCAGGACTCCACGAACGGCAGGTCCAGCGCGCCCAGCAGCCAGTCCACGGTCGCGGCGATCGCGAACCCGCCGAGCAGCGCGTACAGCGCGGTGAAGCCGATCCGCTCGGCCGGGTTGAGCGGCCGGGCGTGCACACTGAGCTGGATCGCCCCCACGAAGCCGATGATCACCGCGGCGAGCGAGATGTAGAACAGCGCCAGCCCCCGGGGATCGCCCTTCTGCAGCGGCTTGACGTCCGCCACCCGCACCGGCACCCCGGTGGCCTTCCCGACGGTCAGCGCGGACTGGGCCAGCAGCTGCGCCACCGACGAACCCGAGGCGCCGGCCACATCGAAGCGGACCCCGCCCCCGTCCGGCCGCACCGTCAGGATGGCGAACACCCGCTGCTCGTTGACCGCCTCCAGGGCCTCGGCCCGGTTCCGGTAGGGGCGCGGGGTCAGCGAGGAGTTGAGGGCCTTCTCCATCCCGCCGGTGAACGCCTCGCCGGCCGGGGAGTCCGCCGGTCCGACCACGGCGGTCGGGATGTGCCGGGGGGTGGGGTTGGCCATCGTGTACGTGTACGAGCCGGCGAACAGCGCGGCGGCCAGGGCCAGGATGAACACCAGCACCGTGGCGGGCAGGAAGGGCGACCGCTTGAACATCGCCCAGGTGTCGGCGCGGGTCGGCGGACGTCCATGGGCGCCGTGCGGCGGATGCCCGTCCTCGTGGGCCGGCTCCTCCCCGCCCCCACCTCCCCGCTCGGGGTGCTCGGTCTCCTCGGTCGGCCTGTGGTCATGCGTGTCGGACATGATCACAGGCTAATCCGACGATATGCCGTGAACCGTGTGGAACGCGCAGCTCAGCGGCGGTGATCCCGCCCCGGCGGTCCGGTCAGGGGGCCGAGGGCGGCGGGACCGGCTCCTGGGACGGCGGGGCCGCCGGTGAGCCGTTGCCGGGCGGCGGGCCGGTGGTGGTGTCCCCGGGCGGCGGCTCCGTCCCGGTCCCCGGACCCTGGGTGTCGGTGTCCGGCGGCGGCTCGGGAGCCTGGGACGTGCCGCCCGTGTCGGCCGGCGACTCGGGCTCGGGCTGCTCCGGCGGTACGGAGGTCGGCGGCCCGGTCTCGGTCGCGGGCGAGGTCGTCGGCGCCGTCGTCCCGTCCGTCGGCTCGGTGGCCGGGGGAGTGGTGGGCCGGTCCCGGTCGGCGTTGGAGTCGCCCGTCTCGCGGGTCATCCAGTCGCCGGTCCCGGTGTCCACGATGACGAACTTCTCCACCGGCTTCGGCGCCGGCTTGACCACCACCGTGCGGGACAGCGAATACCCCGGCCAGGGCGTGCCCACCGTCCGAGGGGCCTTCCCGGTCACCACCGGATCGCCCAGCGGGTTGCCGCAGGCGCACCGCACCCGCGGCGCGCCCCGGTCGTCCACCAGCACCGCCGTACCGGCCTGGAGCACCGCCTGGTACGGGCGCGCGGCGCCGTCCCGGTAGCCGTGGTTGGTCACCCAGGTGTCGGCGCGCAGCACCAGCGGCGACAGCGAGCGGAGGTAGTCAGGCACATCGCCCGGGCGGATGCGCAGCGCCCCGGCGAACGCCTTGTTCTTGGCCGGTTCGGCCGTCAGATAGGTGATCTGCCGTTCCACGTCGCAGCTCGCCCGGTTGCGGGTGCCGCCGTACAGCCCGGGCCGGGAGCCCTCGTACTGCCGGACGGTCCCGTTCCCGGACGGCGCGGGCGAGGAGGGGGCCGGCGTGCTCGGCGAGGCGGAGGCGGCGGTCTTCTCGGCGGTGGAGGGGGTGAACGGATCGGGTCCGGTGGCCGCCGCCGGCTGGAGCCGGATGGTCTCCTGCCCGCCGCTCGCCTCGCCCCCGCCGCCGTTGCCTCCGGAGCGGGCGAGGACGAACGCCAGCACCACCGCCGCGACCACCACGGCGGCGATCGCCGCGAGCACCGGTACGGAGCGCCATCGGGGCCGCCCGCCGCCGGGGCCACCTGGGGCCGGGGCCGCGCCGCCTCCCCCGCCGCCCGAGCCCCCCGGTCCGCCGTGGCCGCCGGAGGGGCCGGACGGGCCCGATGGGCCGGACGGGCCGGACGGCGGGCCGCCCGGGCGGGTCTCACCGGAAGCGGGCGGAGGTCCGGGTGGTCTCTCGGGCGAACCCGACATGGGCCCCCGGGGCGGGCCCGTGGGGCGGTCCGAAGGCGCGTCGGAAGGCACATGTGCCCCTTTCATCCGTAACGCGCTCATTGTCCGCCCGGAACCGGCCCGCCCCGCAACCGGAGAACGAGAGCCCGCCCGTCGCGCGACCGGGGCCCCCGCAACCGGAAGCCGAACGCACGGGGAGCGGGTGCCCCGGTGGGACGCGGTCGGCGGGCGGGTCCGGCACGGGCTGCTTACGGTGGCGGGGTGAGCCGACAGGAACCTTCCGCGTCCGTCCGGCCGGGCGGGGCGCGCCGAGCCCTCCCGGTCGTGGGCGACGCCCTGCTCACCGTGCTCGCCCCGCTCGTCGCCATGGCGGTACTGGCCGCGCTCGGCCTCTGGGCGGCCGGCGCCTCCGACCTCCCCTCGGGGGCGTTCTGGCATGTGGTGGCCGCCGTGGTGCTGATCGCCGCGGGCGGCTCGGTCGATGTCTCCGGACAGGCCGGGGAGCTGGCCAACACCGACGCCGAACTCACCCTGATGCCGCTGTCGGTGACCCTGGTCGGCGCCCTGGTCGCCGGCGCCTGCTTCCTCCGCCCGCTGCGCCACCGCGCCGTCGCCGGGGCCGGCGAACTCCTCGGCCGGACCGCCCTCACCGCCGTGCTCTGGATCGCCGCCCTCGCGGTGCTCGGCACCTTCGCCCGGCACACCTTCCAGGTGGCGCAGCCCGACTCGCCCGTGGACATCATCACCGGGCTGCTGGACGCCACCCCCACGGTCGGCTTCCGCCCCGACACCGGCGCCACCCTGCTCTACGGCCTGCTGTGGCTGCTCGGCGTGCTTCTGATCGCCCTGCTGGTGTCCCGGGCGGCCGCGCTGCCCGCCGCCCTGCTCCGGTTCCAGGAGGCCGTCCGCCCGGCCGCCTCGGCGATGCTGCTCCTCCTTCTCGCCTATGTGGGGGTGGGCCTGGTCATCGGGCTGGTGGTGGCCGCGACCAAGGGGCACCCGGCCGAGACCTTCGCGGTGCTGCTGCTCGGCCTGCCCAACGTCGTCTGGCTCGCCCTGGGCCTCGGCATCGGCGCCTCCTGGGAGGGCCGGGTCCAGGGGCCGTTCGGGCTGCCGATGCCGCAGGCCCTCGACGCGGTGCTGCGGGGTGAGGAGACCACCACGCTGGACGTGGCCTCGCTCGCCCAGCAGGACGGCCGCGCCTGGTGGCTCATCCCGGTGGCCGCGGTGCTGCTGATCGCCGCCGCCTTCACCATGGCGGCCCGCTCCGCCCCGTCCACCCGGCCCTGGCAGCACGCCCTCCGCTTCGGCGCCGCCTTCGCCCTCACCATGCTGGTGGTCATCCCCCTGACCCGGGTGGTCGCCCGGCTGGGCCTCTCGGTGCTCGGTGTCATCGAACTCGACGAACTGGGCGGCCAGGTGCTGCTCCAACCGCGGCTGTGGGCCGCGGTGGGCCTCGGGCTGCTCTGGGGCCTGATCGCCGGCCTCCTCGGCGGGCTGCTGGCCTCCCGCACCCGCCACCACGGCGCCGTCCCACCCGGGCGGGAGCGGGGTGGCGAAGGCGGTGCCCACCGCCGACGGCCCGGCGCACCCTGAGCTCCCCCCGGGTCCATGGAGCCCCCGCCCCGGCTACCGCTCGCGGAAGACCGGCAGCGCCCAGGCCGGGGGCGCGGGCGGCGCGGCGGCCCCGGAGTCGCCGGCCAGCGCGGCCCGCAGCTCGGCGACGAACTGCCGGCAGGTCCCGTACCGGTCCACCGGTGTCTTCGCCAGCGCCCGGGCCAGCACCGCGTCCACCGCCCCGGGCAGCCCCGGCCGCTCTCCGCTCGCCGCCGGCGGCGGGTCGTACTGGTGCGCCCAGAGCAGCGCCATGTCGTCGTCGCGCCGGAACGGCGGGGCGCCGGTCAGGGTCTCGTACACCACGCAGCCCAGGCTGTAGACATCGCAGCGCCCGTCCACCGGCCGCCCGGAGATCTGCTCGGGCGCCACATAGTCGAGGGTGCCGACGAACTGCCCCACCGTGGTCAGCCCGGTCAGCGACAGCGACTTCTTGGTGAGCCCGAAGTCGGTCAGATAGGCGTGCTCCGGATGCTCGCTGTCCGTCCCCGGCGCGATGAGGATGTTGCCCGGCTTCACATCGCGGTGCACCAGCTCGTGCGCGTGCGCGGCGTCCAGCGCGGACGCCACCTGTGCCGCGATCCGCCCGGCCTGCGCGAACTCCAGCGGGCCCTGGCGGTCCAGCAGCGCCCGCAGGTCCTGCCCGGCGACGTACCGCATGGCGATATAGAGCACGCCCTCGGTCTCCCCGGCCTCGAAGACCGGCACGATATGCGGGTGGTCGATGGCCGCGGCCACCCGGGACTCATGGGCGAAGCGCTTGCGGAAGGTGTCGTTCCGGGCCAGCTCGGGGGCGAGCAGCTTCAACGCCACGGTACGGTCCAGCCGCAGGTCCCGGGCGCGGTACACCACCGCCATCCCGCCCCGGCCGATCTCGCCCTCGACCCGGTAGCCGGCCACCCGGGCCCCGACCAGCCCGGACTGCCGCCCGGCCGGCAGCCCCTCGCGGCCCCCGCCCGCGCTCACCGCTCCTCCGCCGGACCGGACTCCCGATCAGGTGGCGGTACGGGAGGCTCGGCCACCGCTCCGGTGCGCAGCTCGTCCGGGTCCACGACCCGGGTCCGTTCGGCCCCCGCGGCCGGAGGGCCGGGGCCCGCCGGGAGGTCGTCGGGGTCCACGACCCGGGTGCTGCCGGGGGGTCCGGCGGGCAGGTCGCCGGGGTCGACCACCCGAGTCCGCCGGACATCCGTGCCCGGCGGGTTCGCCGGCAGTTCGTCGGGGTCCACGACCCGGGTCCGCTCGGCGTCGAGCGGGGGCGCCCCGGGCAGTTCGTCCGGGGTGACCAGCCGGGTCGGCTCGGGACCGGCCGGGGCCCCCTGCTCCGGCGCGTCCGACCTTCCCGTACCGGCGGCGGCCGGTGCCTCCCGGTCCCGCTGCTCGGGGCGCGCCTCGGCGGAGGGGGCACCGGCGGTCGCGTACGGGCTGAGCCCGGCTCCGTCGCAGTACAGCCACCGGTCCTGCCCGGCGTCGAACACCCACAGGGCCCCGCCGGACGCCACCAGGCCGAACCGCAGCCCCTCCGTCCGGCGGGCGAACATCTCACCGTCCGACCGCCCGGCGGCCAGGTCCTCCGCCGCCCGCCGGTAGCGGCCCAGCTCCTCCTCGGTACGGGCGAGCAGCGGCCGGGGGTCGTCCGCCGTGCCCATCGGACGCCCGGCCACCGGGGGAGCGGAGCCCACCGGGACCAGCAGCCGGCCGTCGACCCAGGCCGCCCAGCCGTTGGAGCAGAGCACCTGGCCCCAGTCGCCGACCCGGTCCACCAGCCGCACCGGCAGGAAGGGGTCGAGCGGGACCGTGGGCCGCGCCGGATCGGGCGCCTCCCAGGCCGGCAGCCCGTCCGCCGGGACGACATGGCTCGGCCGGAAGTCCCTCAGGCCGTCACCGGCCGCCCTGCCCGACTCCGCGGAATCCGTCATCGCACGCCTCGTCTCGCCTGCCCCGTTCCTTTCGCGCCGCCGGCGCGGCGGGTTACTTGCGCATCACGGCCGGTTCATGGCGGCGCAGCAGCCAGAGCACCAGCAGTCCGAAGAGCACGCACAGCACCACCAGCATCCCCATGTCCACCAGCCATGCCGTCGCGGTGTGGTCGAACAGCGGGTCGTCCGTCTTCTCGCCGGGCACGATCTGCCGGATGCCGATGGTCGCGCCCATCGCCCCGAACGCCCACCGCGAGGGCACCAGCCAGGACAGCTGCTCGATCACCGGGGAGCCGTGCACCGTGAGCAGCCCGCCGCAGAACACCACCTGCACGATGGCCAGCAGCACCAGCAGCGGCATGGTCACCTCCTCCTTCTTCACCAGGGCGGAGACCAGGAGGCCGAGCATCATCGCGGTGAACGACAGCAGCGCCACCGCCAGGGTGAGTTCGATGAGCGGGGGCATCAGCACGCCCTTGCCGCCGGGGGCGTTCAGTGGCACGCCGATCAGCGCCACCAGGGTCAGCACCACCGACTGGACCACCGTGACCGCGCCGAGGACCACCACCTTGGACATCAGATAGGCGGACCGGGACAGGCCGACGGCTCTCTCCCGCCGGTAGATGGTGCGCTCCTTGACCAGCTCCCGCACCGCGTTGGCGGCGCCGGTGAGCACCCCGCCGACGCACAGGATCAGCAGCACGTTCAGCGCGGACTCCGGCCCGAACCGGCCCTCGGAGAGCGCCCGGGCCATCGCCCCCATGACGAACGGCAGCGCCACCATGATCACCAGGAAGGTCCGGTCGGCGCTGAGCGCCGCCGCGTACCGCCGCACCAGGGTCCCCAACTGGCCCAGCCAGCTCTGCGCCTTGGGCGGCGGGGCGGGAGGAGCCGCGTCATGGTCCTCGGGCACCTCGGGCCGCTCCATGGCGCCCGCGATGTACTGGCGGTGCAGCCGGGACTCCCGGAAGCCCTCCGCCCAGTCCCGGTCCCGGTCGTTCTCGAACGCCTCGAACGCCTCCGGCCACTGCGCGAAGCCGAAGAACGGCAGCGCCTCCTCGGGCGGCCCGAAGTAGGCGATCCGCCCGCCCGGCGCCAGCACCAGCAGCCGGTCGCAGACATCGAGGCTCAGCACGCTGTGGGTGACCACCACGACCGTGCGCCCGTCGTCGGCGAGCCCGCGCAGCATATGCATCACCGAGCGGTCCATCCCCGGGTCCAGACCCGAGGTCGGCTCGTCCAGGAACAGCAGCGAGGGCTTGGTGAGCAGCTCCAGCGCCACACTGACCCGCTTGCGCTGGCCGCCGGACAGGCTGTGGATCGGCTGCTCCGCCCGCTGCTCCAGCCCGAGTTCGCCGATCACCTCGGAAACCCGGGCCTCGCGCTCCTCGGCGGCGGTGTCCTCCGGGAAGCGCAGCTCGGCCGCGTAGGTCAGGGCGCGCCGCACGGTCAGCTGGAGGTGCAGGATGTCGTCCTGCGGTACCAGCCCGATGCGCCGCCGCAGCTCCGCGTAGTCCCGGTACAGGTCGCGGCCGTCGTAGAGCACGGTGCCGTGGTCGGCCGGGCGCAGCCCGGTCAGCGCGTTGAGCAGGGTCGACTTACCCGAGCCGCTAGGGCCGACGACCGCCAGCAGGCACTTCTCGCCGACCGGGAAGGTCATCCCCTCCAGCAGGGTCTTGGACCCGCGGTCCACCGTCACGGCCAGGTCCTGGACGTCGAGGGAGACCTCACCGGTGTCGGTGAACTCCACCAGCCGCCCGCCGACCAGGCAGAACGCGGAGTGCCCGATGCCGATGATGTCCTCGGCCGCCAGCCGGACCGCCTCCCGCTCGATCCGGCGGCCGTTGAGGAAGGTGCCGTTGTGGCTGCCGAGGTCATGGATCCAGTAGGTGCCGTCCGACTGCACGAGCAGTTCGGCGTGGGACCGGGAGACCGTCAGATCGTCGAGCACCAGGTCGTTGTCGGGCCCCCGGCCGATGTGCACGGTCCGGGCGGGCAGCGGGCGTACGGAGGTGGGCTGCCGGAAGGTGCCGGTGGCCGCCGGGTGGGCGACCCCGGAAGGCCGCGGCGGCGCTCCGCCGACCCGGCCGCCGCCTGGCCCCTGCCGCGCCCCGTCCGCCCCGATCGGCGCGGTGAGGCCGTCCTCCGCCCGCGCGGTGAGGCCGTCCTCCGCCCGCGCGGGGAAGCTCTCCGGCCTCCCCGGAACGCTCTCCGGCCTCCCCGGAATGCTCTCTGGCGTCGCCGGGATGCCCTCGGGCGTTCCCGGGTGGTCCGCTGGTGCGATCGGTTCGCTCGCCGGTGCCACCGGCCCGGCATGCGGCGGAGCCGAGCGCTCCTCCGGCGCCACCGGGCCGTTCTCCGGTCTCCCCGAGCCGGTCTCCGGAGCCGCCGGGCGGTGGCCCTCCGGCGCCACCCGCCCGTTCTCGGGCGCCACCCGCCCGTTCTCGGGCGCCACTTGCCCGTTCTCGGGCGCCGGCGCGCCGGCCTCCGGCGCCACTGCGCCAGGCTCCGGTGCCACCGGGACGCTGTGCGGTGCGGCCGACTGGCCCTCGGGTGCCGCCGGGCCCTTCTCCGGTGTCGCGGCGCCGCTTTCCGCGGCCGTCAGTCCGTCGCGCGGCTGCCCGGCACCGTCCTGCCGTCCGGCCAGCCCGTGGCGCGGCTCTTGTCCGCCCTCCTGCGGTCCGGGCCGCCCGTGGCGTGGCTCTCGTCGGCCGTCCTCCGGTCCTGTCGGCCCGTCGCGCGGCTCTCGTACGCCGTCCCGCGGTCCCGTCAGCTCGTCCGGCGGTGCTGCCGGACCGCCTTCGGGCGCGGCCGGGCGGTCTTCCGGTGCGACCCCTGGCCTGGGGCCGCCGGTACGGGCGGGCCCGTACGCATCGGCCGGTGCGGGCGGCACCGCCGTACCGAGGTCCGGTGCGCCAGGGTCCGGTCCGGCCGCTTCCCGGTCGTCGGTACGGGCCTGCTCGGGGCCGCGCGGCGCCGGCGCCTCCGGTTGCCCGGCGTGCCGTGCGTGGCGTCCGGTGCGCCGGGCCGGTCCGCCGGTCTCCGGCTCCACCCGGGGGACGTACGCGGTGCCCGAGTCCTCGTCCGCCGGGGCTCCCCGGCGCCCGCCCCGCCCGGGGCCCTGACCGAACCAGGCCTCGGCGCCCCGTGCCCGGGGGCCGGAGGGGCGGGCGGTGCCACCCTGCCCGTCCCCGGGACCGCGACCGCCGCCCGGAGGGGCGGAGAGCGCGGCGCGGGGACCGTCCACCGGGTGGCCGAAGCGCAGGACGCTGCCGGGACCGACGTCCCGCTCCCGCACCCGCACACCCTCGCTGAAGGTGCCGTTGGTGCTGTCCTCGTCCTGGACTGTCCAGTGCCCGTCGTCCGCTCGGAGCACGGCGTGGTGCCAGGAGACCCGGGCGTCGGTGAGGACGACATCGCTGTCCGGGTCGCGGCCGATGCGGTACGCGCGGCCCGGGGCGATCACGGTGGAGTCCCCGTCGATGTCGAGGACCAGCTCGGGAGCGGCGGGCGGCTCGGACGGGTGTTCTCCCATATGGGAATGCTATCGGGACATACCTTGACATGCCCGGCGGAACGGATCTTCCGCCCACCACCTGGGTCGACTCGGCCGCCCGGTCGCTTCAGCCGACCGGGCGCCGCCGGTAGTCGGCGACATGGCGGACCACCGCGTTGAACACCCGGGCGCTGTCCGCCGCCCCGGAGCCTCCCACGGGTCTGCCGAGCCGTTCGCCCTGGTGGGTGAGGCGGGGGTTGGAGAACCGGTTGATCCGGGTGCAGGGGCCGCCCGTCGCCTGACGGCAGCTCGACTCGTACGCCTCCAGCGTCGACCAGGCCCCGGAGGCCGGGAAGTAGCCGCGGGCGCTGCCCTGCCCGCCCGGCTCGGTCACCCGGTCGTGCATCGCCCCCAGGTTGTGCCCGATCTCGTGGGCGAGCGAGTGGCGGGCCAGCGCCGACTGGGCGACCAGGCTGTAGCCGTAGCCGCTGGTACGCGGGGTCACCCGACGGGGGCGGTGCGCCAGCCCGGCCGAGCCCTGGCTCCCGGTCACCACCGTGACCAGGTCGGCGCCCAGCCGGTCGCGCAGGCCCGGCAGCCCGTCCGCGATCCCGTCGCCGCGCCGGGAGACCCCCTTGAGCAGGGCGTCCACCGGCCGGTCCATACGGGCGGGCACCGCGACCGCGGTGACCCCGGCGAGCCGGAGCCGGGCGTTCACCCCGCTCGCCGCGAACGCCTGCGAGGCCGAGGCCACCGCCCGGGCTATCCGGGCCCGTAGGGAGCGCTCCCCGCCCGCCTCCCGGGACGCCTGGGGCGTGAAGCCGGCCAGCACGTCGATCACCACCGTCCGGGCCGCGTGGCGCGGCAAGGGCGGCTCGGCGCAGAAACGTTCCTGCATCAATTCCCGGGCCGTATCCCGTACCGACTCCCGTGCCGGATCCCGCATCGGCTCGGCGGCACGGCAGGCGGCGGCGTGCGCGCGGGCGGGGGAGAGGGCGGCGGCGTGCGCGGGCCCGGTCGCGCTGAGCACGATCACCAGCGCGGCGGCGCCGGCGGAGGTGGTGGCGAGGCGCATCTCCATCCTTTCGCTGAGAGGAATCCGCTGAGAGCAAGGTGCGGAGTGCAAGGCACGGAGCGGAACGTGAGGTGCGTTTTGCACGAGCCCGGCACCGCATGCGCCGCCGCGCCGGGGTTCACCGCGATGGCCCAATCCCCCCGCCCCGGGCCGCCCCTCGCCGTGTCCGCCACGCCACACCACCGGGCGCGATTCGGGCGGCGGCCGGCGGGAACGCGGAGGGCGGACCATGTACACCACACCCACCCCCGTCGACCGCCCCGCCGCCCGCCGACGACCGGAAAGAGGCACGATGACCGATCCCGAGCCGCGCGACCCGGTGACCCGCCACCCCCGCCCCGACTTCCCGGACCAGGAGCAGGACCACCCCGGCTTCACCGGGCCGATGGACCCGCCGCCGGACCACGGGGAGGAGTCCTACCGGGGCAGCGGACGGCTGGACGGCCTGGTCGCCCTGGTCACCGGCGGCGACTCCGGTATCGGCCGGGCGGTGTGCCTCGCCTTCGCCCGCGAGGGCGCCGACGTGGTGCTCACCCACCTGCCCGAGGAGGAGGCGGAGGCCCGCGAGACGGCCCGGCTGGTCGAGTCCGCCGGGCGCAAGGCGGTCGCGGTGGCCGCCGACAACCGCGACGAGCAGAGCTGCGAGCGGCTGGTCGAGCGGGTGGTCCGCGAGTTCGGCCGGATCGACGTGCTGGTCAACAACGCCGCGTACCAGATGGCCCAGCCCGACGGCATCGAGGCGATCACCACCGAGCAGTTCGACCGGGTGATGAAGACCAATCTGTACGGCATGTTCTGGCTGACCCGGGCCGCGCTGAAGCACATCCCGCGCGGCGGCAGCGTCATCAACACCACGTCCGTGCAGGCCTACCAGCCCAGCCCGCCGCTGCTCGACTACGCCATGACCAAGGGCGCGATCGTCACCTTCACCCACGGGCTGGCGCAGATGGTCGCCGAGCGCGGCATCCGGGTCAACGCGGTCGCGCCCGGTCCGGTGTGGACGCCGCTGATCCCGGCGACCATGCCGGACACCTCCGGGTTCGGCAAGCAGTCGCCGCTGGGCCGCCCCGCCCAGCCGGCCGAGATGGCACCCGCCTACGTCTTCCTCGCCTCACCCCAGTCCAGCTACATCACCGGCGAGATCGTCAACGCGACCGGAGGAACCCCGCTGCCGTGAGCACCCCCTTCGCGCCCACCCGGATCTGGCACCGGATCCGCTGGGAGGCGACGGCAACCGGCCGGTCCGTGCGCGCGGCCTTCACCGGGGCCGGACCGGAGCGCGACCTCGCCGTCCAGGCGCTGAAAGCAGCCGCGGCCGCCGTCCTCGCCTGGGCGGTGGCCGGCTGGTGGTGGAGCGCCCCGCTCGCGCTGATGGCACCCTGGACCGCGATCGTGCTGGTCCAGAACACCGTCTACCGCTCGCTGCGCACCGGCCTCCAGCAGGTCGTGCTGATCGCCGCCGGCACCGTGCTGGCCGCCCTCGCCTTCGCGCTGACCGGCAGCACCATGGCGTCCATGGCGCTGGTGCTGCCCGTCACCATGCTGCTGGGCAACTACTCCCGCTTCGGCGACCAGGGCGTCTACGCCTCCACCACCGCGCTGTTCGTGCTGGTCTACGGCTCCTTCAGCGGCTACGACATCGCCCACCGGCTGCTGGAGACCCTGGTCGGAGCGGTGATCGGCATCGGCGTCAACGCCTTCGTCCTGCCTCCGGAGCATCTGCGCCACGCCCATGACACCCTCTACCGGCTGCCCCGGGACACCGCCGCGGTGCTGCGGGACATGGCCGAGGAGATGAAGGACGGCTACGACCGGGCCGAGGCGCAGGAGTGGCACACCCGTGCCCAGCGGCTGCCGAGGCTGCTGGACGACATCCGCAACGCCCGCCTCTGGAAGCGGGAGAGCGACCGCTTCAACCCGGCGCGCCGGATGCGTCGGCGCGGGCCGGAGCTGCCCTCATCCGACTGGGACGCGGCCTGGGAGCGGATCACCGACCATCTCTCCGCGCTCACCGGGCTGCTCGCCGAGGCGGTAGGGGACGAGGCACGGCTGCGGCCGCCCTCGGGCGAGGCCCTGGCCGATCTGCCGGAGCTGATGCGGGCGATGGCCGAGGTGTGCGAGGGCGACTGCGCGGCGCTCGGCGGCGGCTGCCCCGCGCAGCCGGTCGACCGGGACGAGGCCATGGCCCGCGCCTGGGATGCCCACCGCCGGCTCAAGGCCTGGGTCGCCCACCAGGACGAGGAGACCGCGGTCTCGCTCGGCGCGCTGGTCTCCGAGCTGCAGCAGACGCTGTACGACCTGGGCGACGCGATGGTCGGCCACCGCCACGGCCCCTGGGCGCCGCGCATCGGTAACCCCCGCCCCCAGAAACCGGGCCGCACCGCCTGAGCCGCCGGGCCCAGGAACCGGGCCGCACGGCCTGAGCCGCCGGGCCCAGGAACCGGGCCGCACGGCCTGAGCCGCCGGGCCCTACGGCCCGGGAGCGAAACCGGCCTTCCCGGGCCGTCTACCAGGACCGCCTCCAGGGGCCCGCCCCCGGCCCGCCCCGCCGGCCTCCCGAAATCGGCCCGGCCCAACCCGGCCCGGAGTGACCGCTTCCCCGGACCGGCCATTTCCCAGGCTGGCCGTTCCCCTGGACCGGCCGCTTCCCCAGGCCGGCCCCCTCCCGGTCCCCGTCCGCCCGCTCAGGCGGACGACGCTCCGCCCGCCCCGCTGCGGCGCGCGGCCAGTCGCTTGGTGAGCGGGCGGGGCCACTTGCGGGTGTCCCGCGGTTCCACATACGGCTCCTCGCTCGGCGGCAGGCCCCCGCTGATCGCCCGCTGGCGGGCCAGCTCCGCGTCCAGCTCCAGCCCCAGCAGAATCGCCAGGTTCGACAGCCACAGCCACACCAGGAAGGTGATCACACCGGCCAGGGTGCCGTAGGTCTTGTTGTACGAGCCGAAGTTGGCGACGTACAGCGCGAAGCCGCCCGAGGCCAGCAGCCACAGCAGCACCGCCACGACACTGCCCGGGCTCAGCCAGCGGAAGCCCTGGCCGTGCACATTGGGCGCCCGCCAGAACAGCAGCGCGATCATCGCGATGACCAGCACCAGCAGCACCGGCCACTTGGCGAAGCCCCACACGGCGACCGCCGCGTCGCCCACCCCGATCGCCGCCCCGGCGCGTTCCGCCAGCGGACCGGTGAACACCACGATCACCGCGCTCACCGCCAGCAGCACCATCAGCACCAGCGTCAGCCCCACCTGCAACGGGGTCAGCTTCCACACCGGACGCCCCTCCGGCACGTCGTACACCGCGTTGGCGGTGCGGATGAACGCGCCCACATACCCCGAGGCCGACCAGATCGCCGCGACCAGGCTGATCACGGCCACCACACCGCTGGCCCCGGAGGCGTCCTGCAACTGCCGCACCGCGTCGCCGAGGATGTCCCGCACCGGACCGGGCGCCAGCTTCTGGAGGTTGTCCAGCACCGAGCGGGTCGCCGACTCGCCGACGACGCCCAGCACGGAGACCATCACCAGCAGCGCCGGGAAGATCGACAGCACGCTGTAGTAGGTGAGCGAGGCCGCCTTGTCGGGCAGCTCGTCCTCCATGAACTCCGCCCCGGTGCGCTTGAGCACCGCCCGCCACGAGGACGCCGGGAGGTCGGTCGGCTGCTCCACCTCGTCCCCGCCGGCACCCGCCCCCTCGGCCGTTTCCCCGGCTGTTTCCCGGACCGCCGCCGTTTCCCCGGCCGTTTCCCTCACGGTTTCCCCGGCCGTCTCCCCCGCCGTCCCGCCCGCTGGATCACCGCCCGGATCCTCCTCGCCCCCTCGGGACGCCGCCGCGTCCGCCCCTGCCGCCGGCGCGTGCGCCGCATTGTCCCTGCTCTCACCGGTGTGTGCCATACGGCCACGGGTTACCCGGCAGACCGGGCTCAACCCGCGGCGGCTCGCGTTGCGGGGCCGCGAGCAGCGCGGCAGGGTCAAGGCAGCGTGCCGCCAGGAGGAGGACCATCCCATGCCCATCGCCACCGTCAACCCCGCGACCGGGGAGACCCTGAGGACCTTCGACGAGCTGGACTCCCAGGGCGTCGAGCAGCGCCTCGCCGCCGCCGTCGGCGCCTACCGTACGCACCGGACCACCTCCTTCGCCGAGCGCGCCCGGCTGCTGCGCAGGGCCGCCGAGCTGCTGGACGAGGACCAGGACCAGATCGCCCGCACCATGACCACCGAGATGGGCAAGCCCCTGGCGGCCGCCCGGGCCGAGGCCGCCAAGTGCGCCAAGGCGATGCGCTGGTACGCCGAGAACGCCGAGAGCCTGCTCGCCGACGAGCACCCGGCCGACGCGGACGTCAAGGACTCCGGAGCCGCCCGGGCAGTCGTCCGCTACCGGCCCATCGGCCCGGTACTCGCCGTGATGCCGTGGAACTTCCCGCTCTGGCAGGTGGTCCGGTTCGCCGCACCCGCCCTGATGGCCGGCAACACCGGTCTGCTGAAGCACGCCTCCAACGTCCCGCAGACCGCGCTCTACCTGGAGGAGCTGTTCCGCCGCGCGGGCTTCCCGGAGGGCTGCTTCCAGACGCTGCTGATCGGCTCCCGCGCCGTGGACGCCGTGCTGCGCGACCCCCGGATCGCCGCGGCCACCCTCACCGGCAGCGAACCGGCCGGCCGCGCGGTGGCCGCCACCGCGGGCGACGAGATCAAGAAGACCGTGCTCGAACTCGGTGGCAGCGACCCCTATGTGGTGATGCCCTCCGCCGATGTGGCCCGGGCCGCCGACACGGCCGTCACCGCGCGGGTGCAGAACAACGGCCAGTCCTGTATCGCCGCCAAGCGGTTCATCGTCCACACCGACGCCTACGAGGCCTTCGAGGAGCGCTTCACCGCGAAGATGGCGGCGCTCACCGTCGGCGACCCGATGGACGAGGCCACCGACGTCGGCCCGCTCGCCACCGAGCAGGGCCGGGCCGACCTGGAGGAGCTGGTGGAGGACGCGGTACGCGCCGGGGCGGTCGTGCGCTGCGGCGGGCGCCGCCCCGAGGGGCTGGAGCGCGGCTGGTACTACGAGCCGACCGTGCTCACCGGCGTCACCCCCGAGATGCGCATCCACCGGGAGGAGGCCTTCGGCCCGGTGGCCGTCGTCTACCGGGTCGCCGACCTCGGCGAGGCCGTCGAACTCGCCAACGACTCGCCCTTCGGCCTCAGCTCCAATCTGTGGACCCGCGACCGGGACGAGGTGGAGCGGTTCGTCCGGGACGTCGAGGCCGGCGGGGTGTTCGTCAACGGCATGACCGCCTCGCACCCGGCGCTGCCCTTCGGCGGGGTCAAGCGCTCCGGCTACGGGCGCGAGCTGGCCGGCCACGGCATCAAGGAGTTCTGCAACGCCACCACCGTGTGGGAGGCCGACTGACCTCCCCGTACCGCCGCCCCCACCGGCCCGGGCCCGGTCGACCGGTCAGAGCGGCTGGATCACCTCGGCGGTCGGCGGGGGCGGCGGGGGAGTGCCGTCGCCGAACGGCCGGCCGCCCAGCTCCTCCCGGTGGTGGGCGGTGCGCCACCCCCGCAGGTCCGGGCCGCGGGGCACGATCCGGGTCGGGTTGATGTCCTGGTGCACCTGGTAGTAGTGCCGCTTGATGTGGTCGAAGTCGACCGTGTCGCCGAAGCCCGGGGTCTGGAACAGGTCCCGGGCGTACGCCCACAGCACCCGGTCCTCGGTCAGCTTGTTCCGGTTGCACTTGAAGTGGCCGTGGTAGACCGCGTCGAACCGCACCAGCGTGGTGAACAGCCGCACATCCGCCTCGGTGAGGGTGTCGCCGACCAGGTAGCGCCGCTCCGCCAGATGCTCCGACACCTGGTCCAGCCGGGCGAACAACCGGGCGTAGGCCGCGTCGTACGCCTCTTGGCCGCCGGCGAACCCGGCCCGGTACACCCCGTTGTTGACGTCCTGGTAGATGCCCTCCATCCGCTCGTCGATCTCGTCCCGCAGCGCCTCCGGATAGAGCTCCGGCGCCCCGTCCCGGTGCAGCGGGCCCCACTCGGTGGACAGGTCCAGGGTCAGCTGCTGGTAGTCGTTGGTGACCAGTTCGCCGCTGGGTACGTCCACGATCGCGGGCACGCTGATCCCGCCGTCGTAGCCCGGCTCACGCGCCTGGTACGCCTCGCCGAGGAACCGGATGCCGAGCACCGGGTCGCGGTCGTCCGGGTCCAGGGTGAAGCGCCAGCTCCGCTCGTCCTGGACCGGGTCGGCGACCGCCAGGGACAGCGCCTCCTCCAAGCCCAGCAACCGCCGCACCACCAGCGCGCGGCTGGCCCACGGGCAGGCCCGGCTGACCACCAGCCGGTAGCGCCCCGCCTCCACCGGCCACTGCCCGTCCTTCCCGTCGCCGCCCGCCGCGCCGGCCGTGATCCGGTCGGTGAAATGGCTCGACGAACGCTGGAACTCGCCGGACTCGCTCACGGCGGCAACCTCTCCCTCGGGGGTGCGCACGGGGGCCTCGGCCCCGTACGCGGAACACCCGGTGAGTACCCCGGCCCGGCCCCGCGTACCGCCCTCCCCGCTCGTACGGCCCCGCCTCCCGTACCGCCGGTGGTCAGGCCCCCGAGGCCGAGCGCAGCGCCGGGAGCCGTGCCGGGCCGCGCCGCGCGCCCGGCTCGAAGTGCATCAGCACCAGCCGCGAGCCGGGCGAGGCGAGCGGCTGGGCCGCGCACATCGTCACCCAGCCCGGACCCAGTTCCGCGTGGTGCAGCGGCCGTACCGCGCCGTCCAGATGGACCGAGGCGCCCGAGGACGCGTACACCGGGCCGGCCACCGGATCGTCCAGCACCTCCCGTTCGATCCGGCGCAGCACCGGGTCGTCCGGTACGGCGGCCAGCGCCACCCGCAGCTGCGGCAGCAGCACCGGCGCCCAGGCCTCCGCCCAGTCGGTCAGCATCCGGCGCGCCCCCGGGTCCAGCGCCATCCAGCGCATGGTGTTGGCCGGCACCCGGCGGTTCGGGAACATCGCCGCCAGGGGCGCGTTGCCGGCCAGCACGTTCCAGGACCGGTCGGTGATGTACGCCGGATGCGCGAAGCCCTCCAGCAGGGTCCGCCACACCCCGGGGAGCTCGGTGCCGGACCGCGCGTCCAGCGGATGCGGCGGGTCCTGCCCCAGCGCGTACCGCCACAGCGCCATCCACTCCTGCTCGTCCATCCGGAACAGCCGCGCCACGTCCTGGAGCAGCCCGAGCGGCGGGTTGGGGTAGCGGCCCGACTCCAGCCGCCCGTAGGTGTCCGGGGCGCGGTGCAGGATCTGGTCCACCTGGGCCTGCGACAGGCCGCGCGCCCGTCTGCCCTGCCGGGTCGGCCGCGTCAGGCCGTGGCTCTCCGGGGCGATCGCCGCCCGCCGGACGCTGAGCAGGGAACGGAGTGCGGTCTTGTCCATGCGATGTCTTTCCCAGGGAAGGCGGCCACCGCCGCCGGTTCGTCCGCGCCGCCCCAAAGCCGCCTCGCCCCGGGGCACCGGGGGGCGGAAAACCGAACGCACGCAACGGTACGCTGACGGCAGCGCCGCGGGCGATCAAGCACCCCGGGGGTGCGCGTGTACGCACGGCGCAGACACGCAGCGGCGCGCACGGCGCGCACGGCGCGGACACGTACACGGCGGGGCGGCGCCCGCCGGGGCGTCAACGGGGGCGAGGCCAGTGGGTTCAGCGGTGTCCGACGAGTCCGCCCGCCCCACCGGCGGTGGCACCGGCGAGGGACCGCCGGCCGGGCTGTCGCCGGCGGCGCGGGAGCTGTACGCCAGGGTGACGCGCGGGGAGCCCGCGAGCCCCGGGGACGAGCCGGCCCTCGCGGAGCTGGGCTCCTGGCATCTGGTCACCGCCGGCCCGCGGCTGCCCGGCGCCCCGGTGGCCCACGACCCCGCGACCGCGGTCCGGCGCCGTCTGGACGAGGGGCTGCGCGAGCTGTCTGCCCGCGCGGCCGGGCTGGCCGCGCTCTCCGAGGTCGCCGAGGCGCTCGCCCCGCACTTCGCCCGCACCGCCTGGCGCTCCGGCTCGGGCAGCGAGTTCCTCGCCGAGCCCGGGCAGGTCGCCGCCCGGGTGGCCGAGGTGGCGGCCGGGGCCGAGACCGAGCTGCTGACCGCCGCCCCCGCCGGGCCCGGCGACCCCTGGGCGGTGCACGGGCCGGGCACCCGCGCCGCCGAACGGGGCCTGGTGGTACGGGCGCTGTACCGGGACGGCGACCGCGAGGCGCCCGCCACCCGCGGCCACGCGGCCGCGCTCACCGCCCGGGGCGGCCGGGTCCGCACCCTGGCCGCCCCGTTCCAGGGCTGCCTGGTGGTGGACCGGCGGCAGGCGTTCATCCCCGACCTGGTCGGCGCCAGCCCCGCGTGCACGGCCTGGCAGGTCGCCGACCGGGCGCTGGTCGCCTTCATCGCCGAGGGCTTCGAGGACGCCTGGCGGCGCGCGGACGTCTGGGACGGCGACGGGGGGCGTCCGCCCGAGCGCGCGGGCCTGACCCGCCGGCAGCGGGAGATCCTCTCCGACACCGCCGCCGGGGTGGACCAGCGCATCACCGCCCGCCGGCTCGGCATCGGACTGCGCACCCTCACCAAGGAGCTCGGCGTGCTGCGGGCCCGCTGGGGCGTGCCCACCCTGGCCGCCCTGGCCTACCAGTGGGCGCTGTCCGCGGAACGGCGGCCGGACGGGGCGGACGGGGGCGCGCAGGACGAGGTTCCGGCCGCCGAGCGGCCGGAAACCACCTGAACAGCGGCGCTCCGGCCACCCGGGCGGTGCTTTCGGCCCGCCGGATGGCCGAACATTTTCCCTGAAGAAGCGTCAGAAGAAAACACCCGTCGATTGCTGCATGCTGGACGAGTTGATCGGCACTCCGCCCGCCGGGCGCAGCGGGCCGCGCAACCGCCATCGCGGGGGACGTTTTCCACGCCTCATGCCAGAACCGGGCAACGCAGGGCACGGGCAGTGTGCCCTGCCGGGCATCGCGTGGATACCGGAAGGTCGAGCCAGGGCCTTGCGGACCACCCCACCGGACGACCGGTACGTCCCCCGCGATGGGGCAGTCTCCCTCCGTACCGCTCAGCCGCCCGGCGGCCGCCGGGTACGGGTCCACTCCAGCAGCTGATCGGCCGACCAGCCGGTGACCACCCGCTCGGCCGGTACCCCGCACTCCTCGGCCCGGGCGCAGCCCAGGATCTGCCAGTCCAGCTGGCCCGGCGCGTGCGCGTCGGTGTCCACCGCGAAGAGCACCCCCGCCGCCACCGCCCGGCGCAGCAGCCGCCGCGGCGGATCGAGCCGCTCGGGGCGGCTGTTGACCTCCACCGCCGTCCCCGACTCCGCGCACGCCGCGAACACCGCGTCCGCGTCGAACTCCGACTCCGGCCGGCCCCGCCCGGTCACCATCCGCCCGGTGCAGTGGCCCAGCACGTCCACCGCCGGATCGCGCACCGCCCGCACCATCCGCCGGGTCATCGCCGGCCCGTCCATCCGCAGCTTGGAGTGGACCGAGGCCACCACCACGTCCACCCGCTCCAGCAGCTCCGGCTCCTGGTCCAGCGAACCGTCGGGCAGGATGTCCACCTCGATGCCGGTCAGCATCCGGAACGGCGCCCAGCGCCCGTTCAGCTCCGCCACCACCTCCAGCTGCTCGCGCAGCCGCGCCGCCGACAGCCCGTTCGCCACGGTCAGCCGCGGCGAGTGGTCGCTGAGCACCATCCACTCATGGCCCAGCGCGGCGGCGGTGCGGCCCATCTCCTCGATCGGGCTGCCGCCGTCGGACCAGTCCGAGTGGGTGTGGCAGTCACCGCGCAGCGCGGCCCGCAGCTGCGCGCCCGGCCCCGCGGCGCGCCGGCGCCACTCCTCGGCCTCCCCGTCCTCCTCCAGCCGCCGCAGATATCCGGGCACCTGGCCGGCCAGCGCCTCCCGCACCACCTGCGCCGTCTTCGGCCCGATGCCCCGGACCCCCTCCAGCGTCCCGTCCGAGGCCCGGCGGGCCGCCTCGGCGCCGCCCAGCTCACGCAGCGCCGCCGCGGCGCCCCGGAAGGCCCGCACCCGGTAGGTCGGGGCCTGCGCCCGCTCCAGCAGGAACGCGATACTCTCCAGCGCCTCGACGGGTTCCACGCGCTGCCTCCGGTCTCTCGGTACTTGGTCCCACGCTTCCCGGCCCCGCGCCCCTCAGTCCCACGCCTCCCGCCGCGCGGCTATCCGTCCCGTACCGCCTGGCCGGCCGGCGGCGGGCCGATCTCGCACCACACCGCCTTGCCCTCGCCCCGCGGTTCCACTCCCCAGCGCAGCGCCAGCGCGTCCAGGAGCAGCAGCCCCCGGCCCGAGGTGGCCGCCTCCCCGGGCGTACGGCGGCGGGGGAAGGCGCTGGAACGGTCCTGCACCGACAGCCGCACCCGGCGCTCCGGCTCCGGCAGCACCTCCAGGGTCAGCACCGCGCCGCCCTCGGTGTGCAGCAGGACGTTGCCCAGCAGCTCACCGGTGAGCAGCTCGGCGTCGTCCTCGTAGAGCCGCAGCCCCCAGTCCCGCAGCGCCCGGCGGACCACCGCCCGCGCCTCCGACAGGCCTTGCGGATCGGCCTGGTGGATGTACTGGTGCACCCGCGGTGCCCGGGGCGTGCCCGGATCGGGGCTGCGCCGCAGCACCAGCAGCGCCACGTCGTCCTCCGCGCCCCACCGCTCCCAGAACCGCTCCGAGAGGTGGTCGGCCAGCGCCTCCGCGCCCGGCGGGCCGCTGCTCACCGCCGCCTCCAGCGCCGCCAGCCCCTCCCCGATGTCCCGGCCCGGCTGCTCCACCAGCCCGTCGGTGCACATCACCAGCGTCTCGCCCGGCACCAGGTCCAACCGGGTCTCCGGATACTCCTCGTCCCCGAAGACCGAGGCCACCCCCAGCGGCAGCCCGCCCGCCACCTTCGGCACGCCCACCCGGCCGTCGGTGTGCCGGATCAGCGGCGCCAGATGCCCCGCCCGCACCACCGAGACCGTGCCGGTCGCCAGATCGGCCTGGGCGTAGGTGCAGGTGGCGAACCGCTCGGTGTCCAGCTCCGCCAGGAACCGCGAGGCCCGTGCGAGCACCGTGGACGGGGCGTGGCCCTCGCCCGCGTACGCCCGCAGCGCGATCCGCAGCTGCCCCATGATCGCCGCGGCGTGGGTGTCGTGCCCCTGCACGTCCCCCACGACCACGCCCACCCGGCCCCGGGGCAGCGGGATCACGTCGTACCAGTCGCCGCCCACCTCCCGGCCGCGCCAGGCCGAGTGGTAGCGCACCGCGACCTCCCCGCCCTCCACCTCCGGGATCCGGCGGGGCAGCATCGCCGCCTGCAACCCGGTCGCCAGATCCCGCTCCTCGTCGAAGAGGATGGCCCGCTGGAGCGACTGGGCGACGATCGCCGCCAGGCCCAGCGTCAGGTTCCGCTCGTCCGCGCTGAACGCCGTCCGCCGCCGGTAGTACAGCGCCATCCCGCCCAGGTTGCGGGCCTGCGCCACCAGCGGCAGATAGGCCGCCGCCCGGAAATGCAGCCGGTCCGCGTACGGGGCGAGGACCGGATAGCTCCGGATCAGCTCCGTGAAGGAGGAGGTGAACAGCGGGCGGCCGCTGAGCACCGTCTCCGCCAGCGGCCGGCCCGGCTCCAGCCGCTGGTCGCGCATATGGTCCAGCACCTCCAGGGACTCCCCGCTCAGCGCGATCACCCGCAGGGTGCCGTTCTCCACCAGGCCGAGCGCGAACCCGTCCGCGCCCAGCCGGGTCAGCCCGCCCGGGCCGGTCAGCGCGGAGGTCACGTCCTCCACCGTCACCGCCCGCGACAGCGCCCGGGTGGTCCGCTCCACCATGTCGGTCTGCCGCTCCCGCTGCTTGCGCAGCTCCAGCAGGAACGCGGAGTGGGCCAGCTCCGGTGTCGCGTCCCGCACCACCCCGACGATCCGGTGCGCGTGCCCCGACCCGTCCCGCAGGATCCGGGCCTGCACATGGGTCCACTGCGCATCGCCGTCCTCCTGCGGGATCGGGAACCGCGCCTCGTACGAGGAGCGCCCGCTGCGCAGCGCGTCCTTGATCACCGCCTCCAGCCGGGCCCGCTCACCGGGCTCCAGCCGCTGCACCAGGGACCCGGGACGCCCGTCGAAGGCCTCCGGCCGCACCCCGAAGACCAGCAGCCCGGCCTCGTCCACGTCGATGGTGACGGTGTCGAGGTCCCAGTCGAAGCTGCCGGTACGGTTCATGGCGAGCCGTTCCTCGGGCCCGAACTCGCCGCTGTGCCCCTGTCTGTCGGTCATCACCCTCATTGTCGGACATGCCCGCCTCCGCAGTCGCGCCGAACCCGGAGGCGCCCCTGCCCGACGGCGGCCCGGGGCGGCCTGTCCGCGCACCCCGCCGACCTGCGCCGCCCCACCCGCCGGGGCAAGCTTGAAGCGTGGACCATCCGTGGGAGGCGGGCTCCGGCCTGCGGCCGCTCGGCGCCGCCCTGGACGAGCTGATGCGCCGTACCGGCGCCTCGGTCGGCATGCTCTACCTCCCCGCGCCGGACGACGAGAGCGTGGACCCCCCGGCCACGGCCGCCCCCTCGCACGAGCAGGCGAGCGGGCTCCCCGGCGGCGCACCCGCCGCCCCCGGCGCCGCCACCCTGCCGCCCCGGCCCCCGGCACGCGCGAGGGTGCTGCACCTCGCCGTCCTCGGCGGGGTCTCCCGCGAGTTCGCCGTGCCCTGGTACCGCGTCGCACCGGACGACCCGGTACCGCTGGCCGACGCCGTCGCCCAGCGCCGGCTGGTGTGGGTCGGGGACCAGGAGGAGATGGCCCGCCGCTACCCCCGGCCCGGACTGATCCTGCCGTACCGCTTCGCCCTCGCCGCCACCCCGGTGAACGACCCCGGGACCGACTGGGGCGGCCTGGTGCTGCTCTGGCCCGGCGACCACCCGCCCCGGCTGACCACCGCCCAGCGCGACGGCATCGCCGCCGGCTGTGCCCGGCTGGCCGGGATGTGCCGGCGGGCCGCCGGGAACGGCCGGCCGCTGCGGCCCGGACCGCAGCCCCGGCTCGTACGGCCCCACCGCCGCACCCCCGGACCGATCGCGGCCACCGCCGCCGTCGAGTTCATCGAGCGGCTGCCCGGCGGCAGCGTCGCCCTCGACCTCAGCGGCGTCATCACCTACGCCACCGAGGAGGCCGCCGACCTGCTCGGCACCGAGGTGGAGGACCTGCTCGGCAGCCTGCCCTGGGAGGCCCTGCCCTGGATGGACGACCCGGCCGTGGAGGACCGCTACCGGGCCGCCGCCATCAGCCACCAGACCACCTCGCTGACCGCCGTCCGGCCCCCGGGGGTACGGCTCTGCTTCGAACTGCACCCCGGCCCCACCGGTATCAGCGTCCGCATCACCCCCGCCCCCGCCGAGGACGCCGCCGTACCGAGCGAGGACCCCGAGCACTCGGCGCACTCCCCGCTGCCCAGCCGGGCCACCGCGCTCTACCAGCTGATGCACCTGGCGGCCACCCTCACCGAGGCGGCCGGCGTCCAGGACGTCGTCGACCAGGCCGCCGACCAGCTCGTCCCCGCCCTCGGCGCCCAGGCCCTCGCCCTGCTCACCGCCGAGGAGGACCGGCTGCGGGTCATCGCCTACCGCGGCGCCCCCTACCGCGCCGACGTCCGCGACGAGTCCGCGCCGCTCACCTCCGACATCCCCGCCGCCAAGGTCCTGCTCACCGGCACCCCGCTGTTCTTCACCACCCGCGCCGAACTGGCCCTCGCCCACCCCCGCGCCGCCGTGCTGAAGGGCCAGGGCGAGGCCTGGGCCTATCTGCCGCTGATCGCCTCCGGCCGCCCGGTCGGCTCCCTGGTCCTCACCTACGACCGCTCCCGGCCGTTCCACCCCGGCGAGCGCGCCATCCTCACCGCGCTCGCCGGACTGACCGCCCAGGCCCTGGACCGGGCCCGGCTCTACGACAGCAAGCAGGAACTCGCCCACCGCCTCCAGGCCGGACTGCTCCCGCACAGCCTGCCCCGCGTCCCCGGACTGGAGATCGCCGCCCGCTACCTGCCCGCCGGCCGGGGCGTCGGCATCGGCGGCGACTTCTACGACGTCATCCGGCTCACCGGCACCACCGCCGCCGCCACCATCGGCGACGTCCAGGGCCACAACGTGGAGGCCGCCGCCCTGATGGGCCAGGTCCGCACCGCCGTCCACGCCTCCGCCGGCGCACCGCCCGGCGAGGTCCTCGCCCGCACCAACCGGCTGCTCACCGACCTCGACCCCGGGCTCTTCACCAGCTGCCTGTACGCCCATATCGACCTGGCCCACCACCGGGCACTGCTCGCCACCGCCGGGCACCCACCGCCCCTGGTGCGCCACCCCGACGGCCGGACCGAACCCCTGGACCTGCCACCCGGCCTGCTCCTCGGCATCGACCCGGCCGCCCGCTACGCCGCCGGCGGGCTCACCCTGCCCCCCGGCACGCTGCTCGCCCTCTACACCGACGGCCTGGTCGAGCAGCGCGGTCTGGGCCTGGACGAGGCCACCGCCGACCTCGCCGAGGAGCTCTCCCGCGGCGACCCCGGCGACCTGGACGCCCTCGCCGACACCCTGGTCGGCCACGCCCGCGCCGCCGCGCCCCGCCACGACGACATGGCACTGCTGCTGATCCGGGTGACCGGCTCATCCGAGCGACCGGGCGTCGAGCCGGGACGGCCGGTGTAGCGGATGCGATCCGGGTACCCGCAGACGACAATGACTCCCACACGAGCAAGGAGGCGGCATGAACGCTGAGCCCGACAAGAACTCCGCGGGGGAGCGCTGCACGCCCGACCGGCTGCTGCACAGCGGAGCAGAGAGCGGCCAGGTCAGCGCGGAGGACCTGGTCCTGGCATCCGGCCGCGACATCAACCCCAGGAACCTGGCCTGGGCCGAGCGCAAACTCGCGGAGAAGGGCCCGGCGGCCCTCGACGAACTGCTTCCCTGACGACCGGCCCCCGGCGCCATGCGCCCCGTCCCCGCTGGGGCGGGGCGCTACCGGGTCAGGAACGACCGCGCCGGGAGGGGCCGTTCAGCGGCGCGCGCAGCGAGGAGCGATTCTCGTCCCAGGCCGCCAGCACCCCGGCCGCCCAGCGGTCGTCCAGCCACACCGTGGCCCGGATCCCGAACGCCACATCCGCGGCCAACTCCGGCTCACGCGCCAGCAGATCGCCCAGCACATCGCGGCGCATCACCTGCTCGTGCACCGCGTCCGCCTCGATGTGCTCGGTGAAGAAGCGCAGGCACCGCTCCTCGGCGCCCAGTCGCTCCAGGGCCTTCGCCATCCTCCGGGCACCCGGCGGCGAGGTGATCTCCAGCACCGCGAAGTTCCCCGCCGCCGCGCCCCGCAGGGCGCGGTGCAGCCCGAACAGCGACATCACGTTCACCGTAGCCAGGGTGGCCGCCGGGGCGAGCTCCAGATACCGCCCGTAGGAGGAGTCCAGCCCGGCGCCCTCCATCAGCTCGGCGAACAGCCGGGCGTGCACCCGCTCGCCCCGCCCGCCGCCGAACTCGTCGAACGCCACCGCCACCAGCGACGCCTTCGCCTGCCCCTCCAGCCGGGGGATCAGCCACGCCTGCGGATCGGACTCCTTCAGCTGGTACAGCGAGCGGTGCGCCAGATACTCGCGCATCCGCCCCCAGTCCCCGTCCGCCATCAACCGGTGCGAGACGCCCTCGCCGTCCACCGGCTCCACCAGCAGCGGCTCCAGCGCCTCCGCCACCCCGCCGCCACCGGCCCCGGTACCACCGTCCCCCGGTCCCTCCGGGTCCGGCACCGCCGCCCGCAGCGCCGCCAGGAAGGCCCGCTCCATCGGGCGCCGCAGCCCGAGCAGCGCCGGGTCCCACTCCCGCTCGTCGGCCACCCCCTCCAGCGCCCGGTAGTGCGGCTCGTAGGCGAGATAGAGCGCCAGTTGCAGATCCTCGCCCAGCGGGTCGGCCCCGGCCACCTCCACCTCCGGCGCCGCCTCCCCGCGCAGTACGTCGAGCACGGCCGCCGACAGCGGCCCGCGCGCCCCGGGCAGCGGCGCCCCGGCCCTCACCGCGCACCCCCGCCGGTACCGCCCCCGCCGGCACCGGGCCCGGAACCGGAATCCGAACCGGAACCACCGTCTCCGCCCGTACCGCCTTGACCAGACAGAGAACCGGAATCCGAACCGGAACCGGCACCACCGTTCCCGACCGGGACCTCCGGCCCCGCCGGGCTCTCGTCCCGGGTCTCCGCCCGCTCCAGCGGCCGCACCGCCGGGCCCTGGAGCACGCAGCCGTCCACGCCGAACCGCGAGCCGTGGCACGGGCACTCCCAGGCCCGCTCCTCGTCGTTGAACCGGACCAGGCACCCCAGATGCGTGCAGCGGGCCGACACCGCGTGCAGGGCGCCCGCCTCGTCCCGGTGCACCGCCAGCCGCCGCCCCCCGACCCGTACCACCGCACCGCCGCCCGGCGGGATCCGGTCGACCGCGTCCGCGTGCCCCGAGGCGAGCCGGTCCCCGACGAAGTGCTTCGCCACCTTCGCCTGCAACCGCAGCATCGCCGGCGCCTCCTTCACCGGATGCAGCCGCACCGGGTCGTACAGGCTCGACCAGGCCGGCTCCCGGCCCCGGATCCGGTCGGCCAGCAGCGCCCCCGCCATCACCCCGCCGCTCATGCCCCAACCGGCGAACCCGGTCGCCACATACGCGTGCCGGGAGGCGGCGTGCAGCCGCCCCACGTAGGGCACCGAGTCGGTCGTCCAGTTGTCCTGCGTCGCCCAGCGGTGGGTGATCGGCACTTCGCCGAACCGCTCCCGCGCCCAGTCCGCGAGCCGCTCGAACCGCTCGGCGACCTCGCCCGCGCCGACCGCGCCCGGGGTGAACTTCTCACCGGTGACGATCAGCAGCCGCCGCCCGGGGTCCAGCGGCGCCGTCCGCACCGACCGGGTCCCGCCCTCCGGGGTAAGGAACGCGCCGCCCGGGTCCACCGCCGCGGGCACCGGCCCGGCGACCACCAGCTCACGGTGCACCTCCAGCCGGCTGAACAGCAGCGCCCGGTCGAACACCGGGTAGTGGGTGGCCACCACCACGTCCCGGGCCCGCACCCGGTGCCCCTCGGCGGTCTCCACCACGCAGGGGGAGCCCTCCTTCAGCCCGGTCACCCGGGTCCGCTCGAAGATCCTCCCGCCCAGCACCTCCAGGTCCGCGGCCAGCCCCAGCAGGTACTTGCGCGGATGGAACTGCGCCTGGTCCTCCACCCGGACCGCCGCCACCACCGGGAACGGCAGCGGGGTCTCGGTGGTGAAGGAGGCGGCCAGCCCCGCGGCCCGGGCCGCGTCCGCCTCGTCGCGGAAGTCCTCCAGCCGCTCCGGGTCCTCGGTCCAGGTGTACGCCGGGACACGCTCCAGATCGCAGTCGATGCCCAGCTCCTCGCTCACCGCGGCCACCCGCTCCACCGCCAGCTGCTGCGAGCGCCCGTACAGCCGCGCGCCCCGGGCCCCGTGCACCTCCCGGATCCGCGAGTACACCGCGCCGTGCAGCGCGGAGACCTTCGCCGAGGTGAAGCCGGTCACCCCCGCCGCGATGCGGTCCGCCTCCAGCAGCACCACCGACCGCCCGGCCCGGGCCAGCTCCCAGGCGGTGCACAGCCCCGCCACGCCGCCGCCGACCACGGCCACGTCCGCCTCCACCGGCCCGGCCGGCGGCGGGCGGTCGGGCCCCGGGGCGTACTCCATCCACAGCGAACCGAGATCCCCCGGCGGATCCCCCGGCGAACCGGAACCGGAACCGGAAGCGGACTCCAGGCCCATCGCGTACTCCTCCCACACCGGATCACCGGCGTTTCGCCGGAGAGGTCCGAGGTACCCAGTGCGCATGCGTCTACTCAGACCGCGCGGTGTCTACGCGCCCCAGGAGGACACCGAACTGCTGGCCCGGGCCGCCCGCGCGGAACTGCGCGTCCTCGACCGGCTGGGCGCGGACGTCCTCGACGTGGGCACCGGCACCGGCGCGCTGGCCCTGCTGGCCGCCGAGTCCGGCACCGCCCGGGTCACCGCCGTGGACATCTCCTGGCGCGCCGTACTCGCCGCCCGCTACAACGCCCGCCGCCGCGGCCTGCGGGTCGCCGTCCGCCGGGGCGACCTGGTCGCACCGGTCGCCGGCCGGCGCTTCGACCTCATCCTCGCCAACCCGCCCTACGTCCTGGCGCCCGGTCGGGCCGGCGCCGCCTCCCGCACCTGGCACGCCGGCCCCGACGGGCGGACCGTGCTCGACCGGCTCTGCGCCGACGCCCCGGCGCTGCTGCGCGACTCCGGGGTGCTGCTGCTGGTGCAGTCCGCGCTCTGCGGGGTGGAGCAGACGGTACGGCGGCTGGCGGACACCGGTCTGGAGAGCCGCGTGGAGCTGCGCACCTTCGTCCCGTTCGGCCCCGTCATGGCCCGCCACGCCGCCTGGCTGGAGGAACGCGGCCTGATCGAACCCGGCATCCGCAAGGAGGAACTGGTGGTCATCCGTGCCCAGCGCCCCTGAGTCCGCAGTCCCCGACAGCCCCGACAGCCCCGACAGCCCCGACAGCCCCGGCGGTTCCGGGCACCGGCGTGGCGCCGTCCGGGTCGTGGTCGACCCCGAGGGCCCGCTGCTGCTGGAGGGCCCGGTGGAGATCGAGCTGCCGGACGGCTCCACCGCCTCCTCCGACCGCTTCATGGTGGCCGTCTGCACCTGCCGCCGCAGCCGCCGCTACCCCTGGTGTGACACCAGCCACCGCCGCCGCACCCGCCCCGGCACGGCGCCCGGCGACCGTACGGCATGACGGGGACGGCCGGACGGGCATGAAAGGCGCCGCGGTGCGTACCCGTACGCCATGACCCACCCCAGTTCAGCCGCCGGCCGCCCCGATCCCGACCCCGGCGACACCCCCGGCCTGGAGCCGGGCGGCGGCGTCCCACCGGGCGAGACCCCGCCGGCCGAGTCCAGCATGCCCGGGGCCGGGCCCCGGGAGACACACCACCCCACCAGCGGCTGGGCCAAGGCGCCCCTGGCCCTGATCCTGCTGCTCGCCCTCCTGGTCGCCGGGCTGTTCGCCGCCATGGCACTGATCATCGCCCGCTGAAACCCGGCCCCCACCAACCCCCGTTCGACGAGAGGAACAGCGCCATGCCCAACGCACGCCAGCTGATGACCGAGGGCGCCGACTGCGTCGCCGAGGGGGACACCGTCCTGGAGGCGGCCCGCAGGATGCGGCAGCTCGGCGTCGGCGCCCTGCCCATCTGCGGCGCCGACGACCGCCTCAAGGGCATGCTGACCGACCGCGACATCGTGGTGAAGGCGCTCGGCGCGGACCGCGACCCGGCGACCACCACCGCCGGCGACCTCGCCCAGGGCGAGGTGGTCTACGTGGACGTCGACGACGACGCCCGGTTCGTGCTGCGCCGGATGACCGAGCACCAGGTGCGCCGACTGCCGGTGATCGAGGACCACCGCCTGGTCGGCATGGTCTCCCAGGCCGACGTGGCCCGTGCCCTGCCCGAACCGGAGGTCGGCGACCTCCTGGAGGCCCTCTCCACCGACTGACCGACTGACCGGCCGACTGACCGGCCGACTGACCGGCCGACTGACCGGCCGACTGACCGGCCGGCGGGTCCGCCGCGCGGGGGCTGCCCCCGCCACCCGAACGGCGGTACCGTCATGTCATGGGTGCAACCACGGGTAACCCCCAGCCGGATCCCGGCCTCTACGGCCCCTCCACCGTCACCTGGCACCTGCACAGCGACCCGATGATGTGGGTCGCCGGGGTCCGGGCGCTGTACCTCCAGGCGCTGCACCCCCGCGCGGTCCGCGGAGTGCTGATCAACAGCACCTTCATGGACGACGCCTGGGGACGGCTGATGCGCACCGCCGACTTCGTCGCCACCCTCACCTACGACTCCACCGAGGCCGCCGAACGCGCCGGCGCCCGGGTCCGCCGCATCCACCGGCTGCTCGGCGTGGACGACCCCGAGCTGCTGCTGTGGGTGCACTGCGCCGAGACCGACTCCTACCTGGACGTGGTCCGCCGCTCCGGCGTGGCCCTCACCGACGCCCAGGCCGACCGCTATGTGGACGAGCACCGGGTGAGTGCCCGCCAGGTCGGCCTGGATCCCGCCGACGTGCCCGCCTCCCGAGCGGAGCTGGCCGCCTACTTCACCCGTGTCCGGTCCGAGCTGAGCGCCGGCGAGGACGCCCGCACGGTGGACGCCTTTCTGCGCCGCCCCCCGGTCCGGCCCGTCCTGGTCCCGGCCCGCGCCCTGCTGTGGCGGAACGTCTCGGCGCTGGCCTACCACGCCCTGCCCACCTGGGCGCACGCCCTGTACGGGCGGTCCGCCCCCGCCCCGTACACGGTCGACCGGCAGCTGCGCGCCACGGGCAACCTGCTGCGCTGCATCCCCGCCGACGTCCGCTGGCAGCTGCCGCCCCAGCACATCCACCGCGCCATCGACCGCCTCGGCCGCCACACCCGCCCCGCGCCCTACAAACTCCGCCTCTCCACCGGCGCCACCACCATGCCACCCGGCGACGAGCGGGCCGCCTGACCGCCCTTCGGCGGCCTCCTGGTCCTGGCCCGACCGGCAGCACCCGTGCTAACCAGAGGCCATGACCGCCGCACCGCGCGCCCATGACCCCGTCCCGGCCCGCGCCGCCCACCCGGACAGCCATCCCGCCCCCGCCCGGCAGCCCGCCCCGGGCACCCCCCGCTATGACGCCGTCGTCATCGGCGGCGGGCACAACGGGCTGGTCGCCGCCGCCTACCTGGCCCGGGCCGGCCGCTCCGTCCTCGTCCTGGAGCGCCTGCCCGCCACCGGGGGCGCCGCCGTCTCCACCCGCCCCTTCCCCGGGGTGGACGCCCGGCTCTCCCGCTACTCCTACCTGGTCTCCCTCCTCCCCTCCACCATCGTCCGCGACCTCGGCCTGCGCTTCGCCACCCGCAAGCGGACGGTGTCCTCCTACACCCCGGTCCGGCACCCCGGGGCCGCCCCCACCGGCCTGCTCATCGGTGCCGGCCGCACCCGCGCCTCCCTCGCCGCGCTCACCGGATCCGACCGGGAGTACGAGGCCTGGCAGCGGTTCCACGGCATGACCGCGCGGGTCGCCGCCCAGGTCTTCCCCACCCTCACCGAACCGCTGCCCACCCGCGCCGCGCTCCGTGCCCGGATCGCCGACGACACCGCCTGGCGGGCCCTGTTCGAAGAACCCCTCGGCGTCACCCTCGAAGCGCACTTCGCCGACGACCTGGTACGCGGGGTAGTGCTCACCGACGGGCTCATCGGCACCTTCGCCGACGCCCACGACCCCTCCCTCGTCCAGAACCGCTGCTTCCTCTACCACGTCATCGGCGGCGGCACCGGCGACTGGGACGTGCCGGTCGGCGGCATGGGCGCCCTCACCGCCGCCCTGGAGCACTCCGCCCGCGCCGCCGGCGCCCGCATCGCCACCGGCCACGAGGCGGTGCGGATCCACCCCGGCCAGGGCGAGAGCGAGGTCGTCTACCGCACCTCCGACGGCGAAGGCACCGTCGCCGCCTCCCACATCCTGGTCGGCACCTCCCCGCACACCCTCGCCGCCCTGCTCGGCGACCCGCCCCCGCCGCCCGCCGAGGGCTCCCAGCTGAAGGTCAACATGCTGCTGACCCGGCTGCCCGAGCTGCGCGACCCCGCCGTCGACCCGGCGACCGCCTTCGGCGGCACCTTCCATGTCGCCGAGGGATACGGCCAACTGGCCCGCGCCTACCGCGAGGCCGCCGCCGGTCGGGCGCCCACCGCCCCGCCCGCCGAGCTGTACTGCCACTCCCTCACCGACCCGGGGATCCTCGCGCCCGACCTCGCCGCGAGCGGTCACCACACCCTCACCCTCTTCGGCCTGCACACCCCCGCCCGGCTGTTCACCGGCGACCATGACGCCACCCGCGCCGCCCTGCTGGACGCGGTCCTCGCCGAACTCGACGCCCACCTCGCCGAACCCCTCACCGACTGCCTCGCCCGCGACGCGGACGGCCGCCCCTGCATCGAGGCCAAGACCCCCCTCGACCTGGAACGCGAACTCGGCCTGCCCGGCGGCCACATCTTCCACGGCGACCTGTCCTTCCCCCACGCCCCGGACACCGCCGACCCGGCCGGGACGGAGGACCCCGCCGCCCGGTGGGGCGTGGCCACCGGACACCCCGGCATCCTGCTCTGCGGCGCCGGCGCCCTGCGCGGCGGCGGCGTCAGCGGCATCCCCGGCCACAACGCCGCCATGGCCGTCCTGCGCCCCACCCCCGACCGCTGAACCACCCCGACCGCTGAACCACCCGGCGTCCCCCCACCCCAGGACCGAATGACCCCGACCGGCCCCGCCCCTCCCGTGAGGAGGGCGGAGCCGGCCGTCGGAGCGTTCCCGGACTCACGGGAAGTGGGTCACCGTCGAGGGGATGGTGGAGGTGCCCGAGGTCGGGCCTCCCCGGTCGTTGATCACATGCTCGAACTGGCCGTTGCCGCCCAGCGAGACCACCGACAGGCTGTGGAACCGCACCCCCGGCTTCACCGGCGCCTTGAAACCGTGGTCCTGCCGGATCGTCGGATCGACGTTGTAGTAGCAGTAACTGCCCAGCCCCCAGCCCTCATGGGTGTCCACCGAGTCGTCCACCCGGTAGGCGGCGTACCCCTTGGTCGCGCCGTTCTGGATGGCGGCCTGGTCGGGCGCGTCATAGGCCTTCTCGTTCTGGAAGAAGATCGTCCGGCCGCGCTCCCCGTACCACTCCACGTCGTACTTGTTGAAGTGCTCCACGAACAGCCCGGTCGCCAGCACGTCGTCGCCGTTGACCCGCACCCCGTAGTCGGCCCGGTTGGTCTCCCAGCCCCAGCCCTCGCCGTGGTCGGCGCGCCACACCCAGGTGTGGTCGATGATCGTGTCATCGCTGTTGACCACCATGCTGGTGGTCGCCTTGCCCGGGCCGGCGCCGCCGATCCGGATGAACACGTCCTGCACCGTGGTCGGATTGGCCGCATGGTCCGCGGACGCGCCCTCCGGGCCGATCTCCACCAGCGTACGGGAGTTGACCGGGCCCGCGTCGATCAGCAGACCCGCCAGCCGCACCCCGTCCACATCGGCGACCTTCAGCGCGGTCACCCCGTTGTCCGGGATGATCGTGGCGTAGCCGAGCCCCAGCACCACGGTGTCCGCCCGGTTCACCTCGATGGGCCGGTCCACGTGGTAGACGCCGGGGGTGAACAGCAGGTGCAGCCCCTGCGCCAGCGCCTGGTTGACGGTGGCCGCGGTGGCGCCCGGCTTGACCACGTAGAAGCGGCTCAGCGGCAGCGAGGTGCCCTGCGGCGCCCCGTTCCCCCACGAAGTGCCGCGCGCGCCCGTCCGCTTGGCCGGCACGAACACCTTGTACTCGGTGCCGTCCAGATACAGGAACGGCTTCTCCCGCGAGACCGGGGTGGTGTCCAGGGTGGTGTACGGCGGGTTGGGGAAGCCCGTCGCCGGCGCGCCCTGCACCCCCGAGAAGACCATGTTCCACACGCCGTTGGTCCAGCCGCCCACCGAGCTGTCCCGGGTGTACCACTGCTGCTGGGAGTACGGGCCCACGGTGCCGTCGATCCTGCTGTCCGCGATGTAGCCGCCGCTCGCCCAACCGTAGCCGTCCGGGGCCAGGTTGAGCCCGCCCTTCACGTGCATCCGGCGGAACGGGGCCGCCTGCGACACCGCCCACCGGTTGGTGCCGCTCACCGGGTTCAGCGCCAGGTTCTCCGCCGAACGCCAGAAGTTCTGGGTGGCGTTGCCGTTGAACCAGCCCGCGTCGACCGTCACATCACCGTTGAAGGTGGTGTCGTCGGGGGAGAGGCCCAGGCCCGAGATCGAGGTGTAGAACCCGATCTGCGCGTTGATGTCGCTGTACGTACCCGGCTTGAACAGCAGCTGGTAGCGGCCGCTGCCGAACTGCGCCGACTCCTGCCGCCGGAACACCTCGTCCAGCCGGCCCTGGATGTTCGGCGTCGAGGGGTCGAAGACCAGGACGTTCGGGCCGAGGTCGCCGCCGCCCGGCAGCTGCGGACCGCTTGTGGTGGTGCCGTACACCTGGAACTCCCAGAGCGAGTAGCCCCACTGGGTGGCGCGGGCGGTGCCCAGCATCCGCACGAAGCGGGCGGTGCCGCTGACGGCCGCGGTCTGGGTGCCGCCGGTGGAGGTGGTGGTCGTGTAGGCATCGGTCCAGTCGGTCCCGTTGCCGGACAGCTGGATCCGGTACGCCCTGGCGTACGCGGCCTCCCAGCGCAGCACCACCCGCTCCACGGAGGCCTGCGCGCCCAGGTCGACCTGGAGCCACTGGGGATCGGACGCCGTACTGGACCAGCGGGTGCCCGGGTCGCCGTCGACCGCCGCGCCGGCCGTGGACCAGGTGTGCTCCTGACTGGAGGCGGTGGCCGGCCTGCCCTGGGAGAGCAGGACCGGCTCGGCGTGCGCGGGGCGCGCCGGGACGAGGGCGAGCAGGGTGGCGAACAGCGCGGCCACGAGGAGCGCGGCAGTGCCGCGGGCCCGTGGTGGACCACTGCTCCGCGGTGCGAAGGACATGGGGGTCTCCTGACTGGCGGATCGGCGGATCGGCGGATCGGCGGGTGCGGCGGACTCGGCGGCGCGGACGCGCCGCGAGGGGAGGAAGCAAGGGGATCGGAGAGTGGGAGAGCGCTCTCCGGTCCATCGGATGTTTCAGCCGGGTGACACCCCGCGTCAAGAGGCGTGCACCGATGCAACGACCAGCGATCCGGCACCCGTTGGCCGACCTGCGCACTTCGGTGGAGCGCTCTCCCGTGGAGTCGGCGGAGTGCTATAAAGACGCCCATGAGCGCCGCCATGAGCAGAGGCTTCGGACGGTCCGCGGGTGCCCCCACCCTGGAGGACGTGGCCCGTGCCGCCGGCGTCTCCCGCGCCACCGTCTCCCGGGTGGTCAACGGCGTCCGCAACGTCGACCCGGTCATCCAGGACGCGGTACGCCGGGCGGTCGCCGCCACCGGCTACGCGCCCAACCGGGCCGCCCGCTCACTGGTGACCCGCCGGGCCGAGACCATCGCGCTGGTCGTCTCCGGAGCGGACGACGACTCGCCCTCCGCGTCCACCGCGTTCGCCGGACGGACCGTCACCGACCCCTTCTTCGGCCGGGTCGTCACCGGAGTGGTCCAGTTCCTCCGGCCCCGCTCCATGCACCCGGTGCTGATGTTCGCCGAGTCCCCGGCCGACCGCGACCATGTGGTGTCCTATCTCCGCCAGGGCAGCGCCGACGGCGCCCTGGTCGTCTCCAACCACGCCGACGACCCGCTGCCCGCCCAACTCGCCGCCGCCGGCCTGCCGGCCGTGGTGTTCGCCCGCCCCGCCCTCCCGGTACCGCTCAGCTGCGTCGACCTCGACCACCGGGACGGCGCCCGGCTGGCCGCCGAGCACCTCCTCGCCCTCGGCCGTGCCCGCCCGGTCACCATCACCGGCCCCACCGCCCTGCCCGCCGTCCAGGAGCGCCTCGGCGGCTTCCGCGACGCCATGGCCCGCCACGGCGTCCACACCGTGCCCGTCGCCGAGGGCGAGTTCAGCCAGGAGTCGGGCGAGGCCGCGATGGCCCGGCTGCTGGCCCGCCACCCCGACCTCGACGCGGTGTTCGCCGCCAACGACGTGATGGCCCAGGGCGCCTGCCACGTCCTGCGGGACCGGGGGCGCCGGATCCCCGAGGACGTCGCCGTCATCGGCTTCGACGACGGCCCGGTGGCCGCCTCCTGCCGCCCGGCGCTCACCACGGTCCGCCAGCCCGTCGAGGCCATGGCCGCCGAGATGGCCCGGCTGCTCCAGGGCCACATCGAGCACCCCGACCGCCCGGCCACCACCGTCGTCTTCACCCCGGAACTGGTCCTGCGCGAGTCCGCCTGACCCACCCGCCCCCGGGCCACCGTCCCTCATGTCTCCGGACATGCCACCGGCCGCCCCCGAGGGGACGGCCGATGCGGGGCCCGGGCGCCGGTCACACCGGCACCCGGAGCGCCACGTCAGTCGATCTCGAACTCGCCACCGCGGACGTACTCCACCCGGACGTCACCGGCCTGCGCCCGAGTGGCGTCGAACCAGGCGCCCTCGACGTCGGAGGTGTGGGCGGCGGCGGGACCGGCGGCGGCGAGACCGACGGCCATCAGGCCGGCCAGAACGAAAGCGATACGCCGAAGCATGGGTTTCTCCTTCGAGTGGGGACTTCCGTGACGACTGTTCACCACCCCGCGCGCGCCCGCACCCCGAGCGGTCCGCCCGGGTGGCGCCGCGCACGGCCGCGCCCCCGCCGCCGCGCTCGGGGCGCGGGGACGGGGGCGCGGGTGAGAAGGAGCGCGGGGCTCAGGTGCGGGTCGGCGGGTCCTGGTTCGGGTCCCTGCCGAACTCGTCCTTCATCCTGTCCTGGGCGGAGTCGACCTGGCCGCTGTACTTGCCCCCGGTCCGCTTGTCGACATAGTCACCGCCCTTCTCGACACCTTTGTCGACCTGGGACTCGTGGCCTTTCAGCTTCGCCTTGATCTTGTCCATCATGGACATGGGTCATCCTCCTCGCCGAGCGATCCCCCGCCCCTCAGTCTCACGCGGCGGTCCGGGCTTCGCATCCGCGCGCGGCCGCCCCCGTTTCCCCATCGGCGAAACCGCACGTCAGAAGGGGTTTCCCGGCGCCGCGGGTCAAGAAGTGGCCCCCACCCCGGCCGGTCAGTCCGCCGAGACCGTCCCCGCCAGTCAGTCCGCTGAGACCGTCCAGCCGTCCGCCTCGATCCGCGCGGCGTCCGCGGGCCGGGTCTCGTCGAAGAGGGTCCGGGCCCCGTCCAGGACCCGCAGCCCGTCCACGTACACCCCCCGGCCCACATACCGCGGGTCCGTGGTGTACCGCCAGCGCAGCCGCACCTCGGTGCCCCGCCAGCCGGACAGATCCGCCTCCACCCGGTGCCACACCCGCCCGGACCAGCCGGTGACCGTCCCCCGCGGACGGGGCTCGGCGGCCGCGCCGGGGCGCGCGGTGGTGAACGGCACCGGCCGCCAGCTCGCCCCGCCGTCCCCCGACGCCTCCAGGAACACCGCGTCGGTACGGGGCTCGGTGTCCCACCACAGGGAGCAGCGCAACCGGGGGCGGGGCGAGCGGGGGGTGAGGGCGGGCAGAGCCAGCACCGCCGTCCTGCCGGAGGCCATTCCGCCGAACCAGGCGGTACGCCCGTGCGCGGGGCGTACGGCGACGGCACGGGCCATCCGGTCGGCGGTGGCGACCCGGGGCGCCGAGCCCGAACGCCAGGAGCGCACCGGGTGCACCGAGTTGCCGAGCACCACCAGGAAGGAGTCGGTGGTGGGGTCGATCACCAGACTGGTCCCGGTGAAGCCGGTGTGACCGGCGGTCAGCGGGGTGGCCATCGCCCCCATGTACCAGTGCTGGTTCAGCTCGAAGCCGAGCCCGTGCTCGTCGCCCGGGAAGTCCGTGTTGAAGTCGGTGAACATCAGCGTGACCGAGGACGGCTCCAGGATGCGGGCCCGCCCGTACACCCCGCCGTTGAGCAGGGTGCGGGCCAGCACGGCCAGGTCCCAGGCACAGGAGAACACCCCGGCGTGCCCCGCCACCCCGCCCATCGCGTGGGCGTTCTCGTCGTGCACCTCGCCCCACACCAGGCCCCGGTCCAGACCGGACCACGGCGGGCGGGCGTCCTCGGTGGCGGCGATCTTGGGCCGCCAGGAGGCGGGCGGGTTGTAGCGGGTGCGGTGCATGCCCAGCGGGCCGGTGATCTCGTTGCGCAGCAGCCCGTCCAGCGCCTGCCCGGTGATCTCCTCCAGGATCAGCTGGAGCGTGATCAGATTGAGGTCGGAGTAGCGGTAGACCGAACCGGGCGGGTCGGCCGGGGCCTCGTTCCACAGCAGCCGCAGCTGCCCCTCCCTGGTCGGCTCCTGGAACAGCGGGATCCAGGCCCGCAGCCCCGAGGTGTGCGTCAGCAGCTGCCGTACGGTGATGTCCTGCTTCCCGCCGCCGCCGAACTCCGGCAGATAGGCCGCGGCCCTCTCCTCCAGCTCCAGCCGGCCGCGCTCGATCTGCCGCACCGCCAGCACGGAGGTGAACAGCTTGGACACCGAGGCCAGGTCGAACACGGTGTCCTCGGCCATCGGCACCCGCCGCTCGGGCGGCAGCTCCACCCCGGTGTCCGTCTTCTCGTCATAGCCCGCGTACCGCACCGCGTGGCCGATCGCCCGGTGCAGGGCGACCGTCCCGCCGCGCCCGGCGAGCAGCACCGCCCCGGCGTACCACGGGTGGGCGGGGGAGGGGCCGAGGAAGCGCTCGGCCTCCGCCACCAGGTCGTCCAGCGCGGCCGGCAGCAGCCCGGCCCGCTCGGCGGAGCCCAGACGCAGGGTGGGGCGGCTCTCCGGCCGCGGATGCCCCGCGGGCCGGGCCTCGGCCGCCGCCGCCCCCGGAACCGCACCGATCACCAGGGCACCTCCCAGTGCCAGCATCCCGCCACCCAGCCGGCGGCGGCTGATCTCCGGGTGCCTGCCACCATGCTCCGCCCCCTCGGCCATCGCCGCCCTCTCCACTCGCCGCGGGCGGCACGGACCGGCCGCTCGCTGAAAGAATCCTTCGGACCCCCGCGCAGTAGGTGAAACTTTCTTACCGCCGCCGGTGCCGCGTCAAGAACCCGGTACCCGCGCCGTGCCCGGGGCCGCAGGGCCCCATCGGCCCACCCGGTTTGGCGGATCACCTGACGAGATGACAGCGTGAGGCCATGGGCAGCGGCACGGAGGGCAGGGACGGGGCGGCGGGCGAGCGGTCCACGGCGCGGCGCGGCGGTGAACCGGGGGAGGGGAGCACCGGGTCGGGTCACGCCCCCGACGGGTTCCCGGCGCGCCAGTGGACCACCTGGGTACCGGTCGCCGCCGTGGTGGTCCTCGCCCTTGGCTGGGGCCGTGACCTGCCCGGTCCGGCGCTCGCCCTGGTCGGCGCCGTACTGATCGGCTCGGTGCTGTCCGCCGTCCACCACGCCGAGGTGGTCGCCCACCGGGTCGGCGAGCCCTTCGGCTCCCTGGTCCTCGCGGTCGCCGTCACGGTGATCGAGGTCGGGCTGATCGTGATGCTGATGGCCGGCGGGGGGCCGGAGGCCGCGACCTACGCCCGGGACACCGTGTTCGCCGCCGTGATGATCACCTGCAACGGCATCGTCGGCCTGTCACTGCTCGTCGCGGCCGTGCGCGAACGCGTCGCCGTGTTCAACGCCGAGGGCTCCGGCGGCGCGCTCGCCACCGTCACCATGCTGGCCACCATGACCCTGGTCCTGCCGTCGTTCACGACCAGCCACGCCGGTGCCGAGTTCTCCGGCGCGCAACTCGTCTTCGCCGCCGTGGCCTCGCTCTGCCTCTACGGCAACTTCGTGGCCGTGCAGACCGTCCGGCACCGCGACTACTTCCTCCCCGTCGCCCGCCACCCCGAAGGCGGCGGCACGCCCGCGACCCCCGAGGACCCCGAGGAGCACGCCCCGCCGCCCAGCGCCCGCACCATGTGGTGGAGCGTCACCCTGCTGCTGGTGGCCCTGGTGGCGGTCGTCGGCAACGCCAAACTGGTCTCACCGGCGATCGAGGACGGTGTCGAGTCGGCCGGACTGCCCAAGGCGGTGGTCGGTGTGGTCATCGCCCTGGTGGTGCTGGCACCGGAGACCCTCGCCGCCGTGCGCGCCGCCCGCCGCGACCGGATGCAGACCAGCCTCAACCTCGCCTACGGCTCCGCCATCGCCAGCATCGGACTGACCGTGCCGGCCATCGCGCTGGCGTCCATCTGGCTGAGCGGGCCCCTGGTCCTCGGCCTCGGCGCGGTGCACCTGGTGCTGCTGGCCCTCACCGCGGTGGTGAGCGCCCTGACCGTGGTGCCGGGCCGGGCCACCTCCCTCCAGGGCGGACTGCACCTGGTGCTGTTCGCCGCCTTCGTGTTCCTCTCCATCAGCCCCTGACGACCGCCCCGCCCCTCCGGCAGCCTTCCGCCGACCCGCCGCCCCACCGCCCACCGGCGCGCGTAGGGTGACGGGCAGGCGGCCGGACGGCGCCGTGCACGGGGAAGCACCACCAGCCGAGGAGTGCGTGCGCATGGCCAGGATCGACCTGTCCGCGGGACCGATCGACTACCAGGACACCGGCGGGGACGGCCCGGTGCTGGTGTTCTGCCATGGCGTCCCGATGAACGAGACCCAGTGGCGCAAGGTGGTGCCGCTGATGACCGGCTACCGCTGCGTCCTGCCCACCCTGCCGCTGGGCGGCCACCGCACCCCGATGCGCCCGGACGCCGACCTGACGCAGCGCGGAGTGGCCCTGCTGCTCGGCGAGTTCATCGAACGGCTCGGGCTGGACGAGGTGACGCTCGTCCTCAACGACTGGGGCGGCGGCCAGTTCCTGCTCTCCGAAGGCCGGGGCGAGCGCATCGGGCGGCTGGTGCTGGTCGCCTGCGAGGCGTTCGACAACTTCCCGCCCGGACCGGGCAAGGCCCTGGAGGCGATCGCCCGTGTCCCCGGCGGCATCAGACTGCTGCTGAACCTGCTGCGCATCCCGGCGGTGCGCCACGCCAAGGGCGGCTACGGCGGGATGAGCCTGCGCGGCGTACCGGACGAGATCATGGACGACTGGTTCGCCCCGGCCCTCCGAAACCGCTCCATCCGCCGGGACTTCGCCCGGTTCGCCGCCTCGGCACCCGATCGCGCCACCCTCCTCGACTGGAGCGAACGGCTGCGCTCCTTCGACCGCCCCGTCCTGGTCATCTGGGCGGCCGAGGACCGGCTGATGCCCCGGGAGCACGGCCCCCGGCTCGCCGAGCTCTACCCCCGGGGACGGCTGGTCGAGATCGCCGACTCCGCCACCCTCGTCCCCGAGGACCAGCCTGAACGCCTCGCCGCCGAACTCCGCTCCTTCCTCACCGAAACCGCCCCACCACCGCCCCGCTGACCGCGCGCCGGCCATCCCCGTGCCGGCACCGGACCGGCACCGGACCGGCGAGGCTCCCGACCAGTGCTCCCCGCGCCCCGTCCTGGCGCCCGGCCCCACCACGCCGGGAGTCACCGGCGCGGCGGGGCCACCGGGGGCCGGCCCCTCACTGGCGCACCCGCACCACCCTCAGCTTCGGGTCCGCCAGGATGTCCCGCTCGCAGAACCGGGCCGTCACCCACCGCTCACCGGAGAGCAGCCTCGTCTGGTCCGCGAAGTACGGCGAGAGCGGGTTGGACGACTGCGAGTACGTCAGCAGCGTCCGGGCCACCGGGCAGCGGCCACCGTCCCAGCCGACCGCCTGCACATGGCTGGTCCCGTGCACCACCTCCGTGTAGGCGCCTTTCGCGGGGTCCCACTGCCCCACGATCATGTTCCACACCCCCAGCTGGCCGGTGCCGCCGGGCACCGGGAACCGCTCCCCGCCGCGCACCACGTACTGGTGCGCACCGAGCGGCGCGTCCAGCGCGGTGCCGGAGGACCGCAGCTCGGCCACCGCCTGCCGCAGCGCCGTCGCGAACCCGGGTCGGGAGGTGTCCAGGGTGTTCGGGGTGCCTATCGGGCCGGCTGCCGAGAACGGCACCTTCCACAACTGCCCCGAGGGCACCGAGGCGCTCAGCTTCCGCCAGAACCGGTCGAACAGCAGGGCACCCCGGCTGCCGGTGTCCATCGTCCGGTCCCAGCGGGCCAGTACCGCGCACGCCTCCGGCTCGTCCGGGAGCGCCGCCGGGCAGGCCTTCACCACGTCGGCGACGGCCAGGTCCGCGGCGGGCACCCGGTTGGCGAACTGCTGCCGCTGGAGGTCGGCCACCTTCAGCCCGCCCCTGGCCGCCATCGCGGACACGTCCTCGGTGCCGCCCCGGGTACGCAGCGACCGCTCGGTCGCCACGGTGCCGAACACCCGCTCGTAGCCGGTCAGCGGCCGGTCGGCGTTGGCCAGCCAGGCGCTGTCGTTGGAGTTCACCGCGTACGGCGCGTCCTGGAGGACCGGCATCCGCGCCGGCCCGAAGATCCCCGGCTGGGCCGCGTCCCGGTCACTGCCCAGTGCGCAGTCCCCGCGCGAGCCGTCCAGCACGGCCAGCCCCGCGGCCGGGTAGACCACCCTGCCCAGCGGCGTCGAGCAGCGCTCCGCCAGCTCGTCGGTGATCCTCGGCAGCACCTGCGCCTGAGTGAACAGGGTGCCCCCGGAGGAGTCCGCCGCGATGGTGTTCACCCAGGGCAGCCCCTGCGCCCGGTCCAGCGCCTGGCGCGCCCCTCGCACCGAGCGCGCCTTGGCCAGGCCCAGCGCGGCGTCCGTCATCCGCAGATTGGCCGCGTTGGGATCGTGGAGCGCGTACGCGGTCGTCGCCGACCAGGGCAACGGCAGCTCGGCGTCCAGCGAGGTGACCACCGGCCCGAACCGGGTCCAGTACTGGCTGCGGCGCACGCTGGAGCCGTCCTTCAGCGGCACCGCCACCGTCCGCCGGGTCATCCGCTCCCGCGCCCCGTCCACCAGGTAGACCGTCGGGTCCGCCGGGTCCAGGGTGAGCTGGTGCAGGTTGAGCGGCACCCCGGTCGACACCGTGTGGCTCCACGCCACCTTGTCGGTGAAGCCGATGCTGACGGCGGGCGAGCCGAGCAGGGAGCCGCCCGACACGTTCAGTTCACCGGGAATGGTCTGCTGCGACTGCCAGAACCGCCGCCCGCCGTGCCAGGGGTAGTGCGGGTTGCCGAGCAGCAGCCCCCGGCCGTTCGCCGTGGTACTGCCCCGGAAGGCCACCGCGTTGGAGCCCATGTCGGCCTTGTCGGCCGCGAACAGCTCCCGGGCCGCCCGGGCCGAACGCGCCGGATCGGCCGCCGCCCCGGCCGTGGCCTTGCCTGCCGTCGGCGGCCGTGCGTCCGTGATGCCGTCGACCGCCCCTCCCTCGCCACCGAGTACGGCGAGCGCGTACATCCGGCGGGCCACGTCCAGCTCGCTCACCGGCCGCACCCAGTCCGCGGTCCGGCAGGCCGGATCGGTGATCCGGTTCTGCCGCAGCCAGGCGTTGTAGCCGGCCGCCCAGCCCCGGACCAGCTCCTTGGACTGCCGGCTGGGGCCCTGCGGCGACGGCCGGTCGAGCAGCCGCTCCACGGTCCGCGCGTCCCGCACCCCGCGGAAGTACAGGTCGCTGCCCAGGTTGGTGGAGGCGGAGGAGAGCGAGCCGTCACTCTCACCCTCGGGACCGAAGTACCGCGACCGCTCACCGCGTACGGTCGTGAAGCCGTCGGCCAGCAGGCAGACCTGGTCGGCCGCCTGCGCCCAGCCGGTACCGAAGCCCAACTGCGCGTAGTCGCGGGCGAGGATGTGCGGTATACCGTGCTCGGTGTAGCGGATCGTCGCGGACAGCCGCCCGTCCGAGGGGCGGTGCCGTTCGGGCCCGTCCGCCGCGGGCCCCGGCGGGCCGGCGGCGGACGGCGTGGTGCCGGCGATCAGCGCCGCCAAAGCGGCCACCACCGGAACCAGGATTCTCCTGCGGGTGCGTGGGGCGAGCAACGTGCCTCCCAGCGGAAGTCGGCAGAACGCGGCGAACGCACCGGGCGACCGCTTCCGCCGTCACCGGGCGTTCGGCTCATGCACCCATCCCGCCCCGCACACTGTCAACCGCCCCACGGGGGTCCGAGCACGACTTCCGGGACCGCTCAGGGACACCGGCCCCAGGAACTACGGGCAAGATCGGGGCTCGCCCCTGACAACCCATCAGGCCGACCCTGACAGGCCATCAGGCCTACCGGGCGCCCATCAGCGAGGCCGGGCGTGCCGCCGCGATCGCCGCCGCCGACCCTTCTCCCGCCGCGTCCCGCGGCACCGGCATGCCGCCAACGGCCCCGGGTAACCGGGCGAGGACTGCCAGAACCGAACACCGCCTCGGGAGCCCCCATGCTGCGATCAGCCAGGCGCGGGTCCATCGCGACGCGCACCGCCACCGTCCGCGACGGTACCGCCGACCCCGCTCCGCCGCCCACCAAGGACGGCCCGCCCGCGCCCGAGCCCGCGGAGTCCTCCACGTCCCGGCGTGGGGGGCCGTCCCCGGTGGTCCGCGCCCTGGCGGTGGTCCTCGCCTTCGCCGCCATGGTGGGCTTCGCCGTGATCCTCGCCAAGCTGACCCTCCAGCCCTCCATCGCCTCCGAATCCCTCACCCACACCAACCTGCGCCCCGGCGACTCGATCCGCTCCTATCTCGACCAGCCCGCCTTCCGGGACACCGTCAAGCAACTGGGCGGCAACATCGTGCTCGGGGTGCCGTTCGGACTGCTGCTGCCGGTGCTCTTCCCGCGCGCCCGCGGCCTGGTGCGGGTGGTGCTGCTCACCGCGCTGGTGATGATCCTGGTCGAGCTGGTCCAGGGCGCCATGGTCACCGGCCGGGCCTTCGACGTGGACGACGTCCTGCTCAACTGCACCGGCGCGCTCCTCGGTTATCTGCTGCTGGGCCGCCGGCTCGGCCGCGCCGTCCACCCGCGCCGCCGCCACTGGTGGCACCGCTTCTCCCGGTCGCGTCAGGCGGTGGGGGAGTAGCGGTCCCCGCCCCGGGACCCGCTCCACACGGCGGTGAACGGGAGTGGGGCCGGCCCAGAAGGACCGGCCCCACTCCCGTAGCGTTGCCCGTTGCCCGTTGCCCGTTGCCCGTTGCCCGTTGCCCGTTGCCCGGTCAGCCGCGCGTCCGGGCCACACACTCCGCGACGACCTTCTGGAGGCTCCCGGTGCGACGCAGCAGCTCGCGCTGCACCCGCGCCCCGTTGCCCTCCTTCAGCAGCTCCGCCAGCGCCTCCTGCGCGGGCCGCACGTCCCCGCTTTCCTCCAGGGCGTCCCGCACATGGTCGAACAGCGCCCGCACCACCGCTTCGGCCGGTGCCGGACGCATGGTCGCGGGGTGGATCAGCTCGCCCTCCAGCCCCGACCGGGCGGACCGCCAGCTCGCCAGCCGGAGCAGCGACACACCGTGCCGGGCGGGCGGCTCCCCGTCCCGCCAGCGCCGGGCCGCGGTCTCCACCAGCCCGCGCACCAGGGTGGCGAGCAGCACGGTGGTGGACGCGTCCAGGCAGACATCGGCCACCCGGATCTCCACCGTCGGGTAGTTCTGTGCGAGCCGGGCGTCGAAGTAGATCATCCCCGTGTCGCGCAGCACCCCGCTGGCCACCATGTCGGCGACCTGCTCGTGGTACCGGTCGGCGGACCCGAACACCTCGACCGGACCGGCCTGGGGCCAGCGCCCCCACACCCGGCTGCGGTAGCTGGCGTAGGCGCTGTCCTCCCCTTGCCAGTAAGGGGAGTTGGCGCTGATCGCCAGCAGCACCGGGAGCCACGGGCGGATCCGGTCCAGTACCGCCACACCCTCCTCGTCCGACTCCACCGAGACATGGACATGGCACCCGCTGGTGAGCTGCTCCTGGGCGGTCAGCCCGAAGTGCTCCTTCAGCCACTGGTAGCGCTCACCGCTGCCGATGGTGGGGGACACCTCCAACGGCGAGGTCGCGAGCGCCGCGACCGAGGCGCCGAGGCTCTCGGCGTGGCGCCCCGCCTCCCCGCGCCACCGCAGGATCTCCTCCCGCAGCTCACCCATGTCGGTCTGCGGCCGGGTGGCGAACTCCAGCTGCTGCCGCTGGAGTTCGCTCTCGAATACGTCCTCGTTGCCCTGCGGGTCCCGGGACGCCGCCGCCAGCACCGCGGTCGACAGCGCGCACGGCTGCCCCGTACCGCTGTCCACGAGGAGGAGCTCCTCCTCCACACCCACACTGCGCACGTCCGCCACCCTCTCTCGGCAACCCATCGGGACGCGGGACGGATGCCCCCGATCGGGTGAGCCACGCCTGGCGTGGGAACCGCTCTGAACGGGGCATACGGCCCCACACAAGATCGTCCGTACGGCCGTACGGAGCACGTCCCTACGTACGGGAAACCGTTCCGTCCACCCAGCCCCACCCGTCCCGGACCCGATCCCGCCCGTTCCCGTCCGACCGAAGGAGACCGTCCATGGCGATACCCGTCCGCAGGCCGCGCCGCCCCCGACCGGGCCGCCCGGAAGGAACCCGCACCGGGGCGACCCTGCGCGACACGGTCCTCGCCGTCGGCCTGGTCGCCATCGTGCTGTGCGGTACCGGTATGACGGCCCGCGCGGCCATCGGGGACGCCGCCGACGTTCCCGCCGTGATCCTGGCGCTGCTGGTCGCCGGGGCGACGGTCGCCGTCCTCGCCCGAGCCGGCCGCCGCCGGCGCGCCGCTCCGGGCACCGCCCTCCTGGCCGCCGCACCCGCCGCCCCGGTGGCGGCGCCTCCCGCCCTGGCGCCCCCGCCCGCACTCGTCCCGCCGGCGCAGCCCCAAGAGCCGACCGAGCCGGCCGAGCCGACCGGATCGACCGCGCTGCCGCCCGAGGTACGGGAGGTGCAGGAGGTCCCGGAGGAGTACGCGGGCATCGACTACGCCGCCCTGGACCCGTACTCCTTCGAGCAGACCGTCGCCGACCTCTGCGTACGTGACGGCTGCGGGGACGTCGAGGTCGTCGGCGGCGCGGGCGACCTGGGCGCCGACGTCCTGGCCACCACCCCCGACGGGCGGCGGGTCGTGCTGCAGTGCAAGGCCTACGGCACCGGCAACAAGGTCGGCTCACAGGACCTCCAGCGCTTCGGCGGCACCTGCTTCGCCGTGCACGACGCCCAGGTCGCCGCCGTGGTCACCACCAGCGAGTTCACCGCGCCCGCCGGCGAGTACGCCGCCCGCTGCGGCATCCTCTGCATGGACCGTACGGGCCTGGACGCCTGGGCCGAGGGCATCGGCCCGGCCCCCTGGCTGCTGCCCCCGCCCGCCGCGCCGGAGGAGTGAGCGCCCTCCGGGACGGCTCGCTCAACGCCCCTTCCGGCGTGTTCCGGAGCCGAGCCGGCGGACGCCGGGACGGCACGACCTCCGCCGACGCCCGCCGGTGTCCGTCAGTCCCGGTCGCGCAGGTCCACGATCCGCCGGATCTTCCCGACCGACCGCTCCAGCGTCTCCGGGTCCACCACCTCCACCGCCACGGACACCCCGATGCCGTCCTTCACGGCCGCCGCCACCACCCGCGCCGCCTCCTCGCGGTCCACGGGGGTGGCGTCCGCCCGGGCCTCCGCGCGCACGGTGAGCACATCGAGCCGCCCCTCCCGCTCCAGCCGCAGCTGGAAGTGCGGGGCGAGCGCCGGCACTCGGAGCACGATCTCCTCGATCTGGGTGGGAAACAGGTTGACCCCCCGCAGGATCACCATGTCGTCACTGCGCCCGGTCACCTTCTCCATCCGCCGGAAGGGCCGCGCCCCCTCGGCCGGCAGCAGCCTGGTCAGATCCCGGGTGCGGTAGCGCACCACCGGCATGGCCTCCTTGGTGAGCGAGGTGAACACCAGCTCCCCGTGCTCCCCGTCCGGCAGCACCTCGCCGGTGAGCGGATCGACCACCTCAGGCAGGAAGTGATCCTCCCAGACCGTCAGTGACCCCTTGCTCTCCAGGCACTCCTGCGCCACCCCGGGCCCGATCACCTCGGACAGCCCGTAGATGTCCACCGCGTCGATCGCGAACCGCTCCTCGATCTCCCGCCGCATCTCCTCGGTCCACGGCTCGGCACCGAAGATCCCCACCCGCAGCGAGGTCGCCCGGGGATCCACACCCTGCCGCTCGAACTCGTCGAGCAGCGTCAGCATGTACGAGGGCGTCACCATGATCACCTCGGGGCGGAAGTCCTGGATCAGCCGCACCTGGCGCGCCGTCATCCCGCCGGAGGCCGGCACCACCGTGCAGCCCAGCCGCTCCGCCCCGTAGTGCGCGCCGAGGCCACCGGTGAACAGCCCGTAGCCGTACGCCACATGCACGGTGTCGCCCGCCCGGCCGCCGGCCGCGCGGATCGACCGGGCGACCACCTCCGCCCAGACTTCCAGGTCGCCGTCGGTGTAGCCGACGACCGTGGGCAGCCCGGTGGTCCCGCTGGACGCGTGCAGCCGCCGCACCCGGGAGCGCTCGACCGCGAACATCCCGAACGGGTACTGCGCGCGCAGATCGCTCTTGGCGGTGAACGGGAAACGCGCCAGATCGGCGAGTGAGCGCAGGTCCCCCGGGCGGACCCCGGCCCGGTCGAACGCCTCCCGGTAGAACGGCACCCGGCGGTACGCGTGCTCCAGCGTCGACCGCAGCCGCTCCAGCTGCAGGGCGGCCAGCCCGCCGCGATCCAGCTTCTCCCCGGCGTCGAGTGCGGCCGTCGCCGCCGTGCCCCTGTCCGTCATGACCGCCACCACACTCCCGTCCCCGGCACTGTCACCGGCCGTCGACCGATCATTCGGTCGCCACGTCCGCGATCAGTAAGTCAACCGGTCCCGCGCCAGGTCAAGGGGGTGTCGGACAGTTTCTGCGATCGCCCGCACAGCACCTCCCGACGCTCCGGGCCGCGACTCCCCGATCCCCCCGACGGACCGTGTGCCACCCCGGCCGGCGGCCGGCCCCGTGAACGTCACCCCTCACCGGAGGCGATCAGGCGCTGAACAAGCGTTGCCGCACTCCTTGACGCCCCCTCAGGGCGCCCGCATATTACGAGCCAGTACAACCAGCCGGTAACCGCGCGCGGCGCCTTCTCCCCACCTCGCCGGTGGGCGGAACGGACGGGGACCCGTCCCGCCCACCGGCGCCGCCCTGCCCGCTTCGGCGCGCCCCGGCGCCGACGGGCGGCTCCCCCCTCACGAGAGGCACCGTCATGCGCCCAGCCACGCCGAGCCGCCGTCTGCGCACCGCACTCGCCCTCACCACCGCGACCGCGGCCCTCGCCGCCACCGCCGCCCTCGGCGCACCCCCGGCCGCGGCCACCCCCACCGCCGCGACCGCGTCCACCCTCGTGGCGCCCGGCCCGGGCACGGCCGCCCTGGGCACCTATGTCGCCCTCGGCGACTCCTACGCCTCCGGCGCCGGGGTACCCGAGCAGACCGACACCGGCTGCGCCAGGTCCAGCCGCAACTACCCCGCCCTGCTCAACGCCGAACTCACCCCCGCCGCCCACCGGGACGTCACCTGCGGCGGCGCCACCACCGTCCATCTGACCTCGGCCCAGAGCCCCACCGCCCCACCGCAGTTCGACGCCCTGAGCGCCGACACCGACCTGGTCACCCTCACCATCGGCGGCAACGACATCGGCTTCGCGGACATCATCGTCCGCTGCGTCACCCTCGGCCTGCTCGACATCAACGGCCGTCCCTGCCGCACCAGCTACACCTGGACCGGTCAGGACCAGCTGGCCTCCACCATCCGCGACACCGCCCCCAGGATCGCCGCCGCGATCGACGGCATCCGCGCCCGAGCGCCGCAGGCCCGCGTCCTGGTCACCGGCTACCCCGCGATCGTCCCCGACGACGGCCGCAACTGCCCGTTCACCGTCTCCATCGCCAAGGGCGACGCCCCCTGGCTGCGGGACACCCACCAGCGCCTCAACACCATGATCGCCCAGACCGCCGCCGCCCGGGGCGCCGACTATGTGGACACCTACACCCCCTCCATCGGCCATGACGCCTGCAAGCCCGCCGGCACCCGCTGGATGGAGCCCCTGTTCACCAGCGCCGCCGCCCCCTTCCACCCCAACGCGGCCGGCGAACGCGCCATGGCCGACGCCGTCCACCAGGTCCTCGCCACCCCCTGAGCCCACCCGGCACCCGGCACCGACCGGCACTCGCCGTCAACCCGTCGGCACCCGCGCTCACCCACCGGCACACTCAGCCCGCCACACCCTCCCCGACGCCCCGCACCCGCACCGTCCCGTCGCCCATGACCCCGTCCCGGCCCGCCGCTCACCGCCCCTTCCCGCAGGGGCGGCGGGCGTCCGCCCGGGCGCCGCACCGGCCCCCCGGGCACGTACCATGGCGGCATGTCCTTCCTCCGCCGCCGCAGCGCCGCCACACCCGCGGGTCCGGACTTCGATGTCCTGGCCATGGACCCGGGGGACTGGCCCGGCAACCTCGGCGCCGGTCTGCTCCCCGCCCCCGACGGCAGCTGCCAGGGCGTCTTCCTCCGGTACGACCTGTTCGGCGGCCGCGGCCCCGCGATGATCATCGGCAACCTCCCCGAGGGCTCCCCGGCCCGGGAGGTCGCCGAGGGCCAGATCCCCTTCGAGGTCGCCCAGCTGCTCGCCGCCCTGGAGAACGACGAGCCGGTCGAGGTCGTGGAGACCGAGGACGTCCCCGTCATGCAGGGCGACAACCTGCTCATCGTGCGCCGGCTGAAGCTCTCCGAGAGCCGGATCTCCTGCGTCCAGTTCGACCGCAGCGACAACGTCCTGGTGACCATCGCCAGCTGGGACCGCCCGATCACCGACGACCTGTACGCCCTGCTCAAGCCGCTGCCCGCGGAACTCTTCCAGCAGGGCTGACCCCGACATGGCGACGGCAGGCGGCGGCGACGGCACCGACGGCGGCGGCAGGGGCAGCGTCCGGGTGGACAGCTGGATCTGGGCGGTCCGCCTCACCAAGACCCGCTCCCAGGCGGCCACCGCCTGCCGGGCCGGGCATGTGAAGGTCAACGGCGAGCGCGCCAAGCCCGCCCAGCACATCGGCCCCGGCGACGAGGTGCGGCTCTTCCACGCCGGCCGGGAGCGGATCGTCGAGGTCAAGGCCGTGCTGGCCAAGCGCGTCGGAGCGCCCGCCGCCGCCGAGGCGTACACCGACAACAGCCCGCCCCCGCCGCCCCGCGAACACACCGCTCTCGCCGGCGTCCGCGACCGCGGTACCGGCCGCCCCACCAAGCGCGAGCGCCGCGAACTCGACCAGCTCCGCGGCCTCCGCGCCCCCTGACCACCCGCGCACCGGGCAGGGCGCCGCGGCCCGCGCACGGCCCCGGCGCCCGTACCCCCGTCCCCTCGCACGGGCAGTCCCGGGCCTACCGCCCGAACAGCTCCACCACCCTCGCCGCCGCCGTCCCGGCCCCGGTGGGACCGGCCAGGCCACCCGCGGCGCCCGGCGCACCCGCCACCGCCCGCAGCCTCGGCGTACCCGTACCGGCCCGCACGTCCTCGGCGCCGTAACGCCGCGCGCCCCGGTGCCAGTTGAGGATCCCGGCGAGCCAGTCCTCCAACTCCCGCAGATACGCCGCCAGCGCCGCCCTGCCGTCCGCGTCCAGCCCGAACTCCTCCGCCAGCAGCGGGATCTCCTGCGCCTTGAGGTGCTCGAACTGGCGCAGCCGCCCGCGCATCAGATCGTCCACGATCCGCACCCCGGTCGGATAGTCGCAGCCGAAGAACGACTGCACCACCAGCACCCCGTTGTGCACCTCGCCCTCGACCTCGATCTCCTTCTGGTAGGAGAACAGGTCGTTGAGCAGGGTGGCGTAGTCGGAGACCGCGTTCTCCACCGCCCGCATCACCCCGGTCGCGAAGAACGCGGCCGGCAGGCCCTGCTCATGCCGCAGCCGGGCCAGGCTCATGGTCAGCTCCGAACCGAAGGTCCGGCGGCGCATCTCGATGTAGTCCACCGGATCGGGCACCCGGTGCTGCGCCTGGTTGTGCAGCTCCCACAGCCAGCTGTCCAGCATGTGGTCCAGAGCCGTCCGCAGCGAGGCCCGCGCTTCGGGGCCCATCGGCGCGGCCGTGCGCTCCCACAGATCGGCCAGCGACCGCTCCAGGTGCCCGACCGCACCCGCCGCCCCGGCCGCCGGGTCCTCCAGCGGCATACACCCCTTCAACCGCTCGGTGACCGCCTTCGCACCGGCCAGATCACGCGACCGCCCGAACACCAGCGGGTAGTAGTCGTCGCCGTAGGTGCCCCAGGTCAGCCACTGGGAGCTCAGCTCCAGCTCCTCCTGCGTGGCGTCCGGATCCAGTCCCGCCGCGCACAGCGGCAGGTCGAACCCGGCCATCAGCTCCCGGTCCCAGATGTCCTCCAGCAGCCCCATCCGCTCCGCCCAGTCCAGGCACGACACCCGCACCGCGTCCAGATGCGGGCTGAGCGACAGCGGATACGGCAGATCGAACGCGGGCAGCAGCGAGGGGCCCACCACCTGGTGCGGCACATGCGTCAGCGACCGCAGCCGCCCCCGGGCCGGCCGCCCGAACAGCGCGGCCACATCCATCGCCGCCGTCCCCAGCACCCCGCCGGGCGACGAGGTCCGGGCCCCCTCGTTCATATAGCGGCTGGACCGCAGATGCCACTCATGGCCGCCGGACTGCCAGTCCTGCAACCCCTTGGTGTACGCCGCCACCGCCGCGCACTCGGCCGGGGACAGCCCCTTCTCCAGGCAGAGCCCCGGCACCTCGGTCAGCGCCGTGTTCTCGAACTGCTGGAGCCGCGAGGTCAGCAGGTCGTTCACCGCCTCCGCGGCCTCCTGCGTGGTGCAGCCGAGGAAGGTCTCCAGCACCAGCACACCGTTGCTGTTCTCCCCCTCGTCCTCCACCTCCCGCTGATAGGAGAACAGGTCGTTGCGCAGATGTACCGCGTCCGAGAAGCTGTCCCGCAGCACCAGCAGCGGCCGCTCGTGCGCCACCGGCTCCGGCACCTCCGCGCCCGCCGCGAACTCCACCAGCCCCGCCGACCACGGCGCGCCGCCCACCTTGCGGCGCATCTCCACGTACTCCACCGGATTGGCGATCCGGCCCTCGTTGATGTTGGCCAGCTCCCACAGCGACTCGTTGAGCAGATGCTCGGTGGACTCGGCGAACCGCGCCCGCCACGCCGGCGACATCGCGGGCACCGTCCGCGCCCACAGGTCCGCCAGCCCCGCCTCCACCGGATTGACCGCCTCCGGCACCGCCTGGCCCACCTCCAGCGGCATGAACGCCGGCAGCCGGTCCAGATACGCCTTGCCGCCGGCCAGGTCCTGGGTGCGCTTGAACACCTCCAGGAAGTGGTCGTCGAAGAAGAACACCCACACATACCAGTCGGTCACCAGCGACAGGATGTCCGCGTCGCAGTCCGGATGGGTGTACGCGCACAGCAGCGCGTAGTCGTGCGCCAGGAGGTCCCGCTCCTCCCACACCCCGGAGCCCTCCAGCATCCCCATCCGGCGCGCCCACCCCACGGTATGCGCCCGGGCCGCGTCCAGATGGGGGTTGAGACGTGCCGGATACGGCACATAGAAGTCCGGCAGGACGAAGGGCTGAGCCATGCGCGCGAGGCCTTTCGGTGAGGGAAACCGTTTCCCGTCGGGGGAAACCGCCGGGCAACGCCCTACCCCTCACACATTCGGCCCACGCCCGCCCCGAAATAGTCATACCGGCTAAGGCGCCCTCCACCACCGCCCCGCGGCTCGCGGCCCGCCCCCCCGGCCCGCAGTCCGCCCCCCCGGCCCGCAGTCCGCCCCCGCGGCCCGCGCCCGGCCCGGCGGTTCGCAGCCCGCCCCGCCCTGCCCCCTCCCCGCGGCTCGCGGCCCATCCCGTCCCGGCGGACCACCCGCCCCCTTCGGATCCCGATCCCGCGGTCAGTCCACCCGCACCGCCAGCAGACACGCGTCGTCGTCATGCTCCGCCCGCACGTACTCCGCCGCCAACCGGTCGATGATCCCCTGCGGCTCCAGCCCCGCACACCCGGTCAACGACCCCACCAACCGCGCCACCCCCTCGGTGATGTCCCGACCGCGCCGCTCCACCACCCCGTCCGTGTACAGCAGCAGCACATCACCACCCACCAGCGGGAACTCCGCCGTCCGGTACGGATGGCCCGGCAGCACCCCCAGCAGCGGCCCCCGATGCTCCACCGGCAGGGTGAACGCCCGCTCCCCGCGCAGCAGCAGCGGCGCCGGATGCCCCGCACACGCCCAGCGCAGCACCCGGTCCCCGCCGATGTGCCCCACCGCCACCGTCGCCGTGTTCGCCGCCGGATCCGCGCACACCAGATCGTTCAGCCAGGTGACCACCGACCCGGCACTCGCACCCGTCTGCGCCAGCCCCGCCACCCCGTGCCGCTGCTGCGCCATCCGCGCGACCGCCTCCAGCCCGTGCCCGCTGGCGTCCCCGATCGCGATCAGCGACCGCTCCCCGTCCGCCAACGGGCGGCACTTGTACCAGTCACCACCCACCGCGGCCTCCGGCTCCGCCGGCAGATACGCCGCGGCCGCCGTCAACCCCAGATCCGCCAGCCCCTCCGAATACGTCGGCAGCAGCGCCTCCCGCAGCGCCGAGGCCACCTGCCGCTCCGCCGCCGCCTGCTGCCGCAACTGCTCCGTCTCCCGCTGCTTCTCCACCAGACGCCGACGGCTGCGCATCTGCGGCGTCAGATCCCGCGCCACCAGCTGCAACGCCCACGGCCGCCCGTCCGTCCCCGCCACCGGGCGGCCCAGCAGATCCACCGTGCGCACCTCACCCAGCACCGTGAAACGGATCCGCGTCCACGCCGGCTCCTCACCCGCCAGCACCGAGGCGATGAACTCCCCGAACGGCCCGACATCCGCCTCCACCAGCGCGTCGCACAACTCCGGCAGCGACCACGGCAGCGCCGGATCGGTACGGAAGATCCGCTGCAACCCCTCCGACCACGACACCGACCCGGAGAGCAGATCCCACCGCCCCCAGCCCATCGACGCCAGATGCTGCGCGTCGATCGTCAGCAGCTCCGCCTGACTGCGCACCGGACGCCAGGTCGTCAGCACCTGGTCACCGCAGGACGCCGCGTAGTGCACCAGCTGTACGCGGCGCAGCCGCCCGTACCGCTCCTCGGTGTAGTCCACCACCATGCCGCCCAGCGCCCGGCCCGTCGCCAGCACCTGCCGCAGCGCCGACAGCAGCCCGCTGGCTCGCGCCCCCGGCCGGGCCTCGGCGAAGAACGGCCGCCCCACCTGCTGATCGGGCGGCATCAGCCAGTCCGCCGACCGGACATGGTTGCCGGCCCGGATCACGAAGTCGACGATCTCCCCGGACCCGTCCCGCACCGGCGCCAGCAGCGCCGCGGACATGGGAACCGCCGGCAGCGCCGCACACAGGCAGTGCCAGGGATCATGCCCCTCGCCGGCGTCCGCACAGCCATGGCCGGCGCCCGCGCCCTGACCGCACGGGCAGAGCGGCGCCCGACCGGTGTCCGCCGACGAGGCCCCGGCGGCGAGCAGCGCCGGCCCGGCCGTCTCGCCGCCGGCCGCCTCCCTGGCCCGCCGCACCTCCGCCCGCAGGGTGGCGACCTCCCGCTCGATGTACGACTTGAGCGCGGCCAGATCGTCCGTCCGCGGCCGGGTCACGAGGAGGCCACCGCTCCGGTGGACGGCAGCGAGCGGGGTCCGTACGGGTGGCTCATGGCGCAGGGGCCTTCCTCACGACGGTGACCTCGACAGCGGGCGTGCGGACGCGCCTGGTCACGATGATGCCGCCCCGGCCACCACCCGGCATCACCGCGCGGCCCGCACGGAGCCGATCGGGCCCCGGGTCCCACCCGCGACCCGCCTCCGTCCCCCTCGGCCCGGGTCCGAGGTCCCGCCCCGGACGGGCCGAACGGCGGGATTGCGCCCCCGGCGCCACGGCAACACCGAGGGCAGACCCCCGGAGCACCCCCGGCACCCTCCCTCCGCCCACCGAGAACCGCGAGGAGACGACACCATGCACTGGATGGCGCGGACCAAGGCGCGACTGTGCGACCTCACCCGCCCACCCGCCCCGCCACCGGACCTCTGCCTGAGCAGCCCCGCCGCCGGGACCCACTGGCACTGCGTGGAGCGCCACCGGGTGAGCTGGAACTGCGCCGACACCCTCTGGCACCCCTGCGACGTGCTCCTCGAACGGCGCACGGAGCAAGGCTGGGCACCCGCGGCCCTGCTGGCGACCCGAGTCGACCCCCGTACGCTCGGTGCCTCGGTCCTGGTGCCCGAACTGCCCGCGGGGCCCTACCGGGTCCGGGTCACTTCACCCGAACTGGCCACCGCCGTATGCAGCGCGCCCGTCGTCATCAGCCACTCATGAACCGACAGCCGCTCCTGACCCGGCGGCGCCCCGCCGCACCCTTCAGCCCGCGAGCCGGTCCGCCGCGGACGAGGCCGGCCGCGCGGTGTGCAGGGCCATCCCCGAGGTGCCCGGCTCCTCCCGCCCGGGCAGCAGCCGCATCCCGTGGTCGTAGTCGCCCCCGGCCAGCGAGCGGAACGGAACCGGCTCGTCCGTGAACAGCCCGTCCAGCCGCCGCCCGTACGTCTCCAGCGCCTCCGCGTACCGCTCCTCGGACAACCCGTTGGCGTCGAACACCGCGAACGGCTCCATCGGCTGGATGCCCGTCAGCCACAGCAGCCCGTGCTGGACGGGGTAGAGCACATCGGCCAGCGGCCCGTTGATACCCCGGTCCGAGAAGGCCGGCTCCCGGGCGCCCGCCGTCACGGCCAGCAGGGCGCGACGGCCGCCGAGCCCACCGCCGCCGAACGGCGTGAACTCCGGACCGTGGGAGAACCCGAAGGTGAACACGCGGTCCATCCAGCCCTTGAGGATCGCCGGCACCGAGAACCACCACAGCGGGAACTGCAGCACCACCGCGTCCGCCCAGACCAGCTTCTCCTGCTCCGCCGCGACGTCCGGGGAGAGCCGCCCCGCGAGCGTGGCCTCACCGGCGGCCGCCAGCACACCCCCGCTGTCCCGCGGCGGATGGTCCGGGAAGTCGTCCGCGTCCACCACCGCCTTCCACTTCATCGCGTACAGGTCCGACACCCGCACCTCGTGCCCGGCGCCACGCAGCCGCTGCACCGCGAAATCGGCGAGCGAGGCGGTCAGCGAGTCCGCCTCGGGATGGGCCGAGACCACCAGCACCTTCCGGGGCCGTGTCGTCGGGGTGGTCGATATGAGCGGTGCGTTCGTCGTCATGACACCACCGTCTCCCGGTCCGAACCCGGCAGCCAGCACCCCGCTCGACCGGTGGACCCGCGTTCCTGGTACCACCAGGACCACCCTCGAAGGCGCCGGGGATACTGGAGCCATGGACCGCGTGGACCTCGACCAGCACACAACGGCACCCCCGGCCCCTCCCACCCTGGCCGACAGCCCGAACGCACCCTGCGACCACCGCCCCGACGGAGTCGGCGACACCCGCCGCGCGCTCGGGGCGTTCCTGCGCACCCGCCGCGAGCGGGTCGCCCCCGAGCAGATCGGGCTCGCGGGCGGCGGCCGGCGCCGGGTCCGCGGGCTGCGCCGCGAGGAGCTGGCCCAGCACGCCGGCATCAGCGTGGACTACTACATACGCCTGGAACAGGGCCGGGCCACCCAGCCCTCACCCGAGGTCCTCGGCGCGCTCGCCGACGCCCTCGGGCTCGACGCGGCGGAGCGCCGCCACCTGGCCACCCTCGCCGACACCCGGCGCACCCGGCCGCCCCTGCCGCGCACCGCGGCCGGCCCCTCACTGCGGCGCGTCCTGGACGCCCTCGGCGCCCTGCCCGCCTACGTCACCGACCACCGCCTGGACATCGTCGCCTGCAACCCCCTGGGCGCCGCACTGCTCGGCGGACCGGTCCCGCCCGCGCCGTACGACCCCGCCCGGCCCCACCCCCGTACCGAAGCGCCACGGGACCCCAACCAGGCCCGCTTCCTCTTCCTCGACCCGGCCGCCCGCCAGGTCTTCCCCGACTGGCAGGCCCTGGCCACCGAGACCGCCGGCCAACTCCGGGTCTCCGCCGGACGGTTCCCCGACGACCGCGAACTGACCTGGCTCATCGGCGAACTGTCCGCACACAGCGAGGAGTTCCGCCGCATCTGGGCCACCGGAGAGGTGGTGATGTGCGACAGCGGACGCCGGCGGCTGCACCACCCGGCCACCGGCACCCTCCACCTCGACTACGACACCCTGCACATCCCCGCCGCCCCCGGCGAGACCGGACTGGTCATGCACGTCCTCAGCGCCGAGCACGGCACCCCCGAGGAGGCCGCCCTCACCCGGCTCGCCGCCCAGCACCCCCCACAGGCCGCGCCCGGCTCCTGAACGGCCCCGAACACGTCCAGGCAGCCCGGCTCAGCGGGTGCCGACCGCCGCCCGCACCGCCCTGCGCGCCATCGCGCAGTCGTCGTGCAACCGGCGCAGCAGCAGCCGCTGCTCCTCACCGGGCGCCACCGTGCCCGCGGGCACCGGTACCGAACCAGCCGGCGGAGCCTCCCGTATCGTCCGCTGCACCGCCGTCTCGTAACGGCGGATCTCCCGCATCAGCACCAGCATCAGATTCACCAGGAACGCGTCCCGCGCCGCCGGCCCCCGCGCCTGGGCCAGCTGGCTGATCTGACGGCGCGTCGCCGGCGCGTCCCCCACCACCGTCCACAGCGTGGCCAGGTCGTAACCGGGCAGGTACCAGCCCGCGTGCTCCCAGTCCACCAGCACCGGCCCCGTCGGCGACAGCAGCATGTTGGACAGCAGCGCATCCCCATGGCAGAACTGCCGCGGCGGCTGGCCCCCACCCGCCTGCACCAGCCCCCGCAGCAGGATGTGCACATCGTCCCGGTCCCGGTCCGTGAACAGCCCCAACTCGTGGTACCGGGAGATCCGCGACACATAGTCCAGCGGCTGATCGAACGTTCCGTCAGGCGGCTGCCAGGAGTTGACCCGCATCACCGCGCTCAGCGCCGCCCGCACATCGGCCCGCGACGGAACCTCCACCGGATGCCGCTGCAACGCCGCCGCCCGACCCGGCATCCGCTCGATCACCAGGGCGCAGCTCTCCGGATCCGCCGCGATCAACCGCGGCGCCCGCACCGGCGGCCGGTGCCGGACGAACACCCGGTAGGCGGCGATCTCGTGCCGGAACCTTTCCGCCCAGGCGGGGGAGGGGTCCAGTAAACACTTCGCCACCACCGCGGTACGCCCGGTCGTACCCACCAGCAGCACCGACCGCCCGCTGCGCCGCAGCACCTGCACCGGCTGGAACTCCGGGCAGATCCGGTGCACGGAGGCGATCGCCCTCCGCAGCTGCGCGCCCTGGGGGCCGGACAAGTCGATCCTTCCGCTGAGCGGACCGGGCACCGTCCCCGCCCAGCGCCGCACCCGGCCCGCCGGGGCCACGACCGGGTACGGTCCACCACCGGCCGCCAGGGTGCGCTGCGGCCGGGGCGGGGCGGACACGGAGGACGATGCTGTGTACATGGGGAAGACAGATCCCTTCGTGTGCCGACACGTCACCTGCACGCTGCCCCGACCCGGCCCCGCACCGGCACCCTGGGGAGTGCGGGCCGGTCACCGGGATCGGGGTGGCGCATTCCTACCTGACACCCGGGCGCGGGTGGCACACCATCTGGCGGACCCTGGCGAACCCTGGCGAATAGTCGCCAGGCCCATGCCGCCGGGCTAGTGTCCAACTCAGCCGAGAACCTGGGGGCTTGACGTGACCGGAGAACCCAACACCCGCCTGTCGGACCTGTTCGGCCTGGCCGGCTGGTCCAAGGGCGAACTCGCCAGACGCGTGAACCGGCAGGCGGCGGCCATGGGCCACCCGCAGCTGGCGACCGACACCTCGCGAGTACGCCGCTGGATCGACAAGGGCGAAAGCCCGCGCGATCCGGTACCGCGGGTGCTGGCGGCCCTGTTCACCGAGCGGCTCGGCCGTGTCGTGACCATCGAGGACCTCGGGTTCGTACGCCAGCGCGACCGCCGGCGGGACGTCGGAACCACCGACAACCCCGACGGACTGCCATGGGAGCCGGAACGTACGGCCGCGGTCCTCACCGAATTCACGGGAATGGACCTCATGCTCAACCGACGCGGCTTGGTGGGCGCGGGCGTCGCGCTCACCGCAGGCTCCGTACTCACCAGCGCCATGCACGACTGGCTCCACACCGACCCCGCGCTCGCCGCCGACGCACCCCGCCGGCCCGACTCCCTGCCCCACGCCGAACCGGCCGGCTTCGACCGCTACGAAGCCGCCCCCGTCGGATCGCAGGAGATCGAGGCACTGGAGCACTCCGTCGAGATCTTCCGCGCCTGGGACGCCGCACGCGGCGGCGGACTCCAGCGCAAAGCAGTGGTCGGCCAGCTCAACGAGGTGGGCGGCATGCTCGCCTTCCGCCACCCCGACCACCTCCAGCGCCGCCTGTGGGGCGTGGCGGCCGACCTCGCCGTCCTGGCCGGCTGGATGTCCCACGACGTCGGCCTCGAACCCGTCGCCCAGAAGTACTTCCTCATCGCCGCGCACGCCGCCAAGGAAGGCGGCGACCGGCCCCGCGCCGGCGAGGCCCTGTCCCGCGCCGCCCGCCAGATGGTCCACCTCGGCCGCCCCGACGACGCCCTGGACCTGATGAGGATGGCCCGCGCCGGCTCCGGCGACCAGGTCCTGCCCCGCACCCAGGCCATGCTGTACACCATCGAAGCCTGGGCACAGGCCGCCATGGGCCACGGCCAGGCGATGCGCCGCACCCTCGGCAAGGCGGAGGAACTCTTCGTCTCCGACAAGGACGACACCCCCATGCCCGGCTGGATGGCGACCTTCCGCAACGAGGACATGTACGGCATGCAGGCCCTGTCCTTCCGCACCCTCGCCGAACACGAGCCCTCCGCCGCCAAACCGGCCCAGAACTACGCCCAGAAGGCCCTCGCCCTGCGCAACGACGGCCGCCAGCGCTCCCAGATCTTCGACCACCTCTCCATGGCCTCCGCCAGCTTCATCGCCGGCGACCCCGAACAGGCCGAGCGCTACGCCCGCGAGGCACTGAAGTCCATGAACAGCAACTCCTCACACCGCACCTGGGACCGGCTCGACGAGATGTACCGGCTCAGCGGACGGTACGCCGGACAGGCCGCCATCGCCGAACTCCGCGCCGAGATCGACCAGGCCAGGCCCAAGAAGCCCGGCCGCCGCCCCAAGCCCGGCGGCCCCACCCCGGCCTGACCCCCCGGATCGAGGCGACGGCTCACACCTCCGCCGCCGCCCCCACCCGCACCACCAGCAGACAGGCGTCGCCCTCCCGGGGCGCCGTCCCGCATGCCTCCACCACGATCCGCGCACACTCCTGCGCGTCGGCGGCCCGCTCCAACCGGCCCGCCAGCCCCAGCAGCCGACCGGTGCCGTCCGCCTCCCCGGCGGCGGACGCACCCCGATCCCCCAGCAGCCCCTCGGTCCCCAGCACCAGCACATCACCCGGCAGCAACCGCACCCGCGCCTGCTCGTACACCGCGCCACTCACCGCACCGAGCAGCGCACCCTCCGGCCGAGGCAGCGCCCACCCCGTCCCACCGCGGAACAGCAGCGGGGCGGGGTGACCCGCCTGCGCCCAGTGCAGCACCCCGGCCCGCGGGTCATAACGGCAGCACACCGCACCGGCCAACGCCGGCTGCGCCGAGCACTCCAGCACCTCACCCAGATGCCCGAGCAGCGCCCCGGGCCGGATACCGGCCACCGCCAACCCGCGCAGCGCGCCCAGCACCATCGCCATCGCCGAAGCCGCCGACAGACCGTGCCCGGTCAGACCGCCGGCCGTCAGCAGCACCTCGCCGTCCGGCAGCCGCAGCGCGTCATACCAGTCGCCCCCGATCGCCGTCGGCGCGTCCGACGGCAGATACCGGCCGGCCAGTTCCAGCCCCGCCGCACCGTCCGGCAACCCGCCGTCACCGCGCCACGGCGGAAGCACCGCCTCCTGCAACTCCACCGCGATCCGGTGCTCGGCCCGTGCCATCTCCCGGGTGCGCTCCAGCGAGTCCAGTGACGCGCGCACCGCCCGCTCACTGCGCCGCAGCTCGCTCACATCCCGCAGCACCGCCCACATCGAGGCGGTCGTCCCCTCACCGTCCAGGACCGGCTCGCCCGCCATGTGCACGGTCCGCACCTGCCCGTCCCCCCGGACGACCCGGAACTCCCCCTCCATGGCCTTCCCGTCGACCAGGCACCCCGTCACCATCGCGGTCAGCAGCGCCTGGTCCTCCACGAACACCACGGAGGGCAGCTCGTCCAGGGTGAGCGGCCGCGAGCCCGCCGGCCGCCCGAGAATCGTGAACAGCTCCGCCGACCAGTGCACGGCATCGGTGAGCAGATCCCACTCCGCACTCCCCACCCGCCCGACCAGAGACCCGGCGGGAACCCCCCCCGCCACCGCCCCGGCCGGCGCCGCACCCGTCCCCGACGCTCCAGCTGCCTCCGCCGGAGCACCCCCCACCCCGTCCGCCACCCCGTCCATCGCCACATCCGCCGGAAGCCCGTCCTTCAACTGCCCCAACTGGGCCCGGACATCATCCAGCTGATGCACCGCGAGATCACACAGCGCCCGCTGCCACCGGCCCCGCGGATCGTCCTCGTCCACCTCCGCGTCCCGCCGGACGGCGTCGACCCCGCCGCGCAAACGGCGGGTCTGCGAGATCAGGGCGTCCACGGAACGCTCGGGCGGCGGGGACGCGGGACGGTCCGCGAACAGATGGGACGGCATGTCGGAACTCCGATGCGGCGCGGCGGCCAGGTCTGGCGAGGCAACAACAACCGCCTACGACTTTCGCACAGCCCAGGGGGGCCCGTAAGGGCTTTGGCAACACTCGACACGGTGGTGCCGAAGGCATATGCCAACGGCCCGCAATTGCGCGCCGCCCCCACGCCGGGGCGCACGCCACCCCCCACCCACCCCACCCCGCTCAGGGCAGGATCGCGTCCACGTACCCGCCGTCCACCCGCACCGCGCCGCCCGTGGTGGCCGAGGCCTGGGGCGAACTGAGGTACACCACCATGTGGGCGATCTCCTCCGGCTCGATCAGCCGCTGCAGCAGCGACTGCGGCCGGTGCTCGCGCATGAACGCCCGCTGCGCCTCGTCCCAGGGCAGCTCCCGGTCGACCAACTCGTAGACGAAGTCCTCCACCCCGCCCGTGTGGGTGGGGCCGGCGATCACCGAGTTGACGGTGACCCCGCTTCCGGCGGCCTCCTTGGCGAAGCCGCGGCTCACCGCCAGCAGAGCCGTCTTGGACATCCCGTAGTGGATCATCTCGGCCGGGATCGCCACCGCCGAGTCGCTGGCGATGTACTGCACCCGGCCCCAGCCGCGTTCCTTCATCCCGGGCAGATACGCCCGGGTCAACCGCACCGCCGCCAGTACGTTGACCTCGAAGAACCGGCGCCACTCCTCGTCGCTGATCTCCAGCGCGGGCCGTGACTCGAAGATCCCCAGGTTGTTCACGAGGATATCCACCTCCGGGAGCAGCTCCACCGCCCGCGCCGCGCCCTCGTCACTCGACAGATCGGCCGCCACCGGCACCACCTCGGCGTCCGGGACCTCCTCGCGCAGCCGCTGCACCGCCGCGGCCACGCTCTGCTCCGACCGCCCGTTCACCGCCACCGTCGCCCCGGCGCGGGCCAGCGCCACAGCGATCGCAGCGCCGATCCCCTGCGTCGAACCCGTCACCAGCGCCGTCCTGCCCGTCAGTTCCACCCGCATCCGTCGCGCTCCTTCACATCGCTTCCGCCGACTTCTTCCACCCGCCCCCGCTTCCCGTCCCCCCTGCTCCCTTCCCCGCCGCCGGCCTTCTTCCCCAGAACCGGGGCGTTGGGCCGATCACGCGGGGGAGCGAGGACCGAGCAGCCGGCGAACACGCCGGGGCTAGCGCGGCCGCCCGTGGGTACCCGGACCGTCCCGGCACCCGCCGGGCCGCGCACAGCCGACGGAAGGCGGACGCCGTGACCAGCAGCGCCGGCAAGAAGGTCGTCGTCACCGGAGCCACCGGGAACGTGGGCACCAGTGTGGTGGCCGCGCTCGCCGCCGACCCGGGCGTCGCCTCCATCCGGGGGATCGCCCGCCGGATGCCCGGCTGGTCCCCGCCCAAGACCGAGTGGACGGCCGTCGACCTCCGCCAGGAGATCGACCTGGTCCCCCACTTCAAGGGCGCCGACGCGGTGATCCATCTGGCCTGGGCGTTCCAGCCGACCCACGACCCCTCCGCCACCTGGCGGACCAACGTCCTCGGCTCTCTCCAGGTCTTCCGGGACGCGGCCGCGGCCGGCGTGCCCGCGCTGATCCACGCCTCCTCCGTCGGCACCTACTCACCGGGCCGCGACGCGGGCGCGGTCGATGAGAGCTGGCCCACCCATGGGGCCTCCGAGGCGGCCTACTGCCGGGAGAAGGCCTATCTCGAACGGGTTCTGGACACCCACGAGCTGCGCAACCCCGGTATGCGGGTGGTGCGCATGAGGCCCGCCTTCCTCTTCAAGGAGGAGTCCGGGCCCGAGCAGCGGCGCATCTTCGGCGGCCGCTTCCTGCCCGGCCCGCTCGCCTCACCCCGTACCGTCCCCGTCGTCCCGGACATCCCCGGGCTGCGCTTCCAGGCCCTGCACACCGACGACGCGGCCCGGGCCTATGTGCTCGCGGTCCACCGGGAGGTCTCCGGCGCCTTCAACCTGGCCGCCGAGTCACCCCTCGATGCCCGCGACCTGGCCGCGCTGCTGGACGCCAGGACCGTACGGCTGCCCCGGGCGGCCGCCCGCGCCGCCCTGGTCACCGGCTACGCGCTGCATCTGCTCCCGGCCTCCCCGCAGCTGTTCGACGCGGTCCTGCGGTTGCCCCTGCTGGACTGCACCCGTGCTCGCGACCAGCTCGGCTGGCAGCCGGAGCACACCGCCCAGGAGGCCGTCGGCGAGATGCTGAAGGGGATGCGCACCGGCACCGGCATGGACACCGCACCCCTGGCCGGCCGCAAGGCGAGCTGACCGGCCGCAAGGCGAACGTGACCGGCGGGCGGCCGGGCCGCCGGAGACGGCGCAACTCCCTCCACCCCCGCAACACGCCCGGGAACCCGTTCGGGTGACGGCGGTGCTCCTCGCGGGAACAACCCGTACGGAGGGACGCCACGGCGTCCGGTGGCGCGGTGCGGGCGTGAAGGGGGCAGCGATGCCGGACAGACGGGCCCGCGGCTACCAGCCGGACTGGCAGCCCCGCCCCGCCACCCTGGAACTGCTCACCGCCGTCGAACTCATACTGGGCCGCTACGCCGCTCAACTGCCGCTCACCATCCGGCAGATCTGGTACGCGGCACTCGCCGACGGCGTCCTGGGCACCGCGGGTGTCCTCAGCCGGGAGCGCGGGCAGGAAGCCGCAGGGGCACGGGGGCAGGAGCGGACCTACCGCCGGCTGGTGGAGCTGATCGGGATGGCCCGCCGCTCCGGGCGCATCTCCTGGCTCGCCGTCCAGGACGACAGTGACATCGCCGTACTGCCGACCGCCTACGACGGCCCGGCCGGCTTCCACCGGGCCCGTGCCGAAGCGGCCCTCGCCTACCGACTGGACCGCCAGTCGGGCCAGGAGGCCAGGCTGGAACTGTGGTGCGACACCCCCGGACTGGTGCCCCAACTCGCCGGCGTCACCGACCCGTGGGGCGTACCGGTGTACGCCGCCCCGCGCGGTCTGCACGGGCGGCGGGCGGCCGCCCAGCGCGCGGCCGCCTGCGGGCACGGGGCGCTCCGGGTCCTCGTCGTCGGCGACCGCGACCCGATGGCGCTCCAGTTGTACGGAGCCGTGGCCGAGGACGTCACCGCGTTCGCCGCGACCGACGCCCCGGACGTCCGCGTGCTCTTCGAACGCCTGGCCGTAACCGAGGAGCAGATCGAGACCTACGCCTTGCCCGCCGCCCCCGCCAGGGCGGGCGACCGCAGGACGCCGGCCGGCGCGCCGGCCACCCAGGCCGAGGCGCTGCCGCCGGACGCTCTGGCCCGGCTGGTCCGCGAGGCGGTCAGCCGCGGCTACGACACCACCGTCCTCGCCGAGGTACTGGCCCGCGAGGAGGCCGACCGCCGGACCCTGCTCGACTGGCCCCGCCCCTGACCGGCCCGCGGTGGCTCAGGGCCGCACCTCCGGCGGGGTGCGGTCCCGCAGCCGGTCCAGCCGGGTGATCACCGGTGTCGCGCTGATCCCGTGCAGCACCACCGACGCCATCACGGTGAACGCCACCGCCGCCCACAACTGCCGCTCCAGCGCGCCGAAGTGATGCTCGCCGAGCGCGTACGCCAGATAGAACAGCGAGCCGATGCCGCGCAGCCCGAACACCGCCACCACGGTCCGCTCCCGCGGCCCGGCGGCGAAGCCCAACTGCCCCAGCCACCCCGTCAGCGGACGGACCACCAGCAACAGCAGCAGCCCGACCAGTGCCGCGGGCCAGGTCAGCTCGCCCAGCCCGCCCCCGACGGCGAAGGCGCCGAGCAGGAACAGCAGCACCCCCGTCAGCAGCCGCTCGATCTGCTCGGTGAACTCGTGCAGCACGTTGTGGTAGCCGTGGCTGCGCTCCGCCGACCGCAGCGCGCACGCCGCGACGAACACCGCGAGGAAGCCGTAGCCGCTCAGCAGCTCGGTGACCCCGTACGCCAGGAAGGTGGCGCCCAGCGCGACGAACCCCTCCATGTGCTCCGACAGCCGCAGCGCCGGGGTACGCGCCCGGAAGAACATCCACCCCAGCAGCCGGCCCAGCACCAGGCCCGCCACCACCCCGATCGCCGCCTTCGCCAGCAGGTCCACCGCGGCCCAGTGCCCGATCCACCCCCACGACCAGCCGTCCCCCGCGGCCGCGGCGAGTGCGACCGCCGCCATCACGAACGGGAAGGCCAGCCCGTCGTTGAGTCCGGCCTCGCTGGTGAGGGTGAACCGCACCTCGTCCTCGTCGTCCTCGGCATCGGTGGGTTCGCCCACCCGCACTTCCGCGGCGAGCACCGGGTCGGTGGGGGAGAGGACCGCGCCCAGCAGCAGCGCGGCGGCCGGCGGCCAGCCCAGCAGCCACCAGGCCAGGAAGGCGACGGCGGCCACGGTCAGCGGCAGGGTGATCCCCAGCAGCCGCCAGGTCCCCGCCCAGGCGCGGAAGCGCATCGGCCGGTTGATCGCCAGCCCGGCGCCCATCAGTGACACCACCACACACGCCTCGGTGACGTGCTCCACCCACAGCCGGTCCGCCACCGGGTCCACCACCGGCAGCCCCCACGCGGGTATCGCCACCAGCGCGCCCGCCGCGAGGAACACCATCGGCAGCGAGAACGGGCGCCGGAACACCACCCTCGGCAGCACGGCAGCCGCCAGCGCGCCCACGCCTAGTCCGGCGTAGACCAGATCCGACAGTGTCATACGGCGGCGGCCCGCCTGGTCACCGTGAACAGACCCCCGTCGGGGTCACGCAGCGTCGCCACCCGCCCCGGCGTGTGGTCGGTGACCGCCCCGCCGTCGCGCACCGCCGCCTGGACGCAGGCGTCCACATCGCGCACCGGGAAGTGGACCTGCCAGCGGGGCCGGATCGCCGGGTCGGGTGCCGCCTCCAGCGCCCCCGAGTTGAGCCGCGCCACCACATGGCCGGCGCTGCGCAGCACGACCTCCTCCTGCGCGTACTCCACATCGACGCAGCCGGGCCGCCCGCAGGCCCAGTCGAACACCTCGCCGTAGAAGATCGCCGCCTCGAAGGCGTCCCTCGTCACCAGGCGGAGCCAGGCCGGATTGGCCGCCCGCCAGACCTCCCAGCCCGACATCAGCCGGCCCTCCCAGATCCCGAACACCGCCCCCTCCCGGTCGGCGGCCAGCGCACCGCGGCCGATCGACAGCGCCACCGGCCCGACCGCCACCGTGCCGCTGCGCTCGCGGATGCGGGACGCCGTCTGGTCGGCGTTCTCCACGGCGAAGTACGGGGTCCAGGCGACCGCCACCTGCAGCGGGCCGGCCAGCGCGCCCAGCCCGGCCACCGGGCGACCCTCCGACAGGGCGACGCTGAACTCGTCCCCGAGTCGGGCCGGCCGGAAGGTCCAGCCGAGCACCGAGGCGTAGAAGTCCTGCGAGGCGCCGAGATCGCGGGTCATCAGGCTGACCCAGCAGGGGGCGCCGAAGACGGAGCCGCTGGACATCACGGCGGGCCCGGTGGCCGCGGATGAGTTCGTGTTCATGTGGAAAAGCCGTCCCGGTGTCACCAGTGGTGCGGAAGTGCCGCTTGGGTTTCGTCGCTTCTTCCCTGCCCGCTGTCCATGGTCGCACTCTTCCCCCGGCCGGGCCCGTCACCTGCGCCGACGGACCGGTACGGGGCGGGCCCCGAGCACCCGCCCGGCCCACCGGCCTGATCCTCACCAGGGCGCCGGCTCACCGGCGCCGTACCCGCCGCACCGCCCGCCCCGCCAGCCCGGTCAGATACCACCGCTCCTCGTACAGCACCCGCCCCACCAGCGCTCCGCCGAACACCACGAAACCGACCCCGACCAGCCAGGACTGCACCACCAGCATGGTGCCCACCGGGCCGTAGGCGACCGCGTTGGAGGCGATCAGCGGCGAGAAGACCAGATGGGAGAAGCCGCGCAGCCCAGCCAGTCCGATCACCGTCGCCACCGCGCCGGGCAGCAGCGCGCCCCAGGGCAGCCGGCCGCCCAGCAGCAGCCACTGCGACCACCAGAAGAACAGCACCCCGCTCACCACCGCCACACCGGCCCGCCAGACGAGGTCGCCGACGCTCACCGGGGTGGCGGCGATATGCGCCGACATCAGGATGTAGCCGATGAGGAAGGCCAGCCACACCGCGTGCCGCCACATGGTGTGCCAGCGGGCCGCTGGCACCTCCCAGATCCGCTCGTAGCCGTTCTGCACCACCCCGCCGAAGGTCATGCCGAAGACCGCGACCGCTGCGATACCAAAGCCGGTGGTGGACTCCAGCGCCTGGTTCGGAGGAGCAAACAGCCGTTCCACCTGCAATTCCGAGGCAGCCTCCACCCCCAGGCCATCGGTGAGCCACTCGGCGAAGCCCCGCCCGTTACCCGGGTCGGCCGCCGCCACCACGATCAGCAGCGGCACCAGGGTCAGCAGCCCGAGCGCGGCGAAGCCCATCGCCCGGTGCATCAGCTCCAGCTCGTTGCCGCGGCGCAGGCCGCGCCCGGCGGCCGACACGAGGAAGGCGCCGTACAGCCGCCCGAACCACCACCGCCGGGCGCCGTCCGGCGCCCCAGGAGACTTGTCGGACATGCACCTCGCATACCCGGCCCCGGCCCCGGCGGTACGGGAGTGGGCGGGCAAGACCCCGAATGGCCGCCCGCGCCATCCGCCTCCGGCCCCTGCCCCCACCGTTCCCGCTTCCCCGCGAGCCCCGGTCCGCCGCGTACCGCCACCCGCGCCGGACCGGCGCACTCAGCGCGTCCGCGTCAGGACAGCTTGCCGTCGTAGTCCGGCAGCTTCCAGGTGCGCTCCGCATGGCCGCCGACCAGGTCGGTGGGCCGGTTGCCGATGTTGGCGATCACCGTGTAGCCCTTGGCCTCGATCTCCGCCCGCTTCTCCGTCTTGTACGCGCTGACCTCCTCGAACAGGTCCGGCAGGTCCCGCACGTACAGCCCGTCCACGGGGTAGCCCGCCGTCGCCAGGTTGATCGCGGTGGGCGCGTAGAGGATGCCGGGGCGGGCGGTGACGAAGAAGACGCCCACCCCGCGCGAGTCGGCGTAGCGGACCAGCTCCCGCACCGGCTTGACGGCCGGGGTCGGCCACTCCCAGAAGGGATGGAAGTCGGTCTCCAGCGAGGTGTTGTCGATGTCGAGGACGATCGCCAGGCGCTTGCCCTCCGCCCGGGCGGTGCGCTGCTCGATGTAGGCCCGCGCGCCGTCCAGCGCGGCCGCCACATCCCGCTGCCACACCGCGTAGTCCACTCCGCCGAGCGCCGCGACGCTCTGCGCCGACGCGGAGGAGGGGGCGGGGGAGGGGCCCGGGCGGTCGGCCGGCGCGGCCGTGGCCGCGGTCGCCGAGGTGGCGGTGGCCAGCGCGGCGAGAGCGGTGAGGGCGGCGCCGCGGGCGCTCCATCGGGCTGCAAGCATGGGCAGTTCACTCCTTCGGTGGTGACCGACCAGGGGGAGGCCGCCCGGTGATCACCAGGGCGGCCTTGGCATGCTCGCGCTCAATGATGGACGGAATGAGGCGTTCTCTCTACTGCTCGGTAGCTTTTTGTTCGACGCCGAGGGGGCGGTGCCCCGCATCGCGCGGTGACCCTGCGCATTCCCCCGCCGCGGCCTCCCGCCGCCACCGGCCGGGCGGTACCCTCCGCCGCCCCGCACCCCGCCACCGACCCGCCGATCACACCGCTTCCGCCGGCCCCCTCCCGGACCTTCACACCCATCCCGTCATCCCGCCGACTGTCAGTCCGCCAGCCGCCATCCTGCCAGGCGCCACCCCACCGGCCGTCAGTCCGTCGGTTCCGGCAGCGCCTCCAGTGGATCCGGCGGCCCCTCCAGCAGACGGTCCAGCGCGCCCACCACCAGCCGGCAGACCTCGTCCGGGTCGGCCTCCGCGAGCGGGCGCTTTCCCACCACCACCCGCATCAGCCCGATGCCCAGCAGCCAGGACAGCGCCAGGTCCGCGCGCAGCTCCCCGTCCTCCGCCGTGCTCAGGGTCGCCAGCACCCTGGCGTACTCGTCCCCCAGCGCGGTGACCGCCGCCGACACCTCGTCCCCGCCACCCACCGACCGGAGCATGGCCTTCAGCGACCGGCTCATCCCCGGCGAACCTCCCGCCGCGGTCGGCGACGGGCCGTCCGCCGGCGGCGGCAGCAGACTGCGCAACGCCACCTCCACCAACCGCTCCGGCGGAGTGCCGCGCAACTGCTCCTGGCCGCTCTGCGCGACGACCTCCCCGAAGAGCGCCTGCTTGGAGCCGAAGTGGCGGAACAGCAGCGCCTGATTCACTCCGGCGCGCGCGGCGATGTCCCGCACCGTCGCCCGGTCGTAACCGCGCTCGGCGAAGAGCGCCGATGCCGCGGCCAGCAACCGGGCGCGGGTGGCCCCGCCCGCCGCGGACCGACCCGCCCCGTCCACCGGTTCCGGGCCCCGTACGGCCGCCGTCCCGATCGTCCCCGCACCCTGCCCACCCTCCTGGCCGGTCGTGTTCGCATCCTCCGCCGCAGCCGTCACCCGCGCCGCCTCCGCCACCTTCACCACTCCCCACGCCTCCGCCGCTTCGGCACTCCGCGCACGCTCCGCGAGTCCGGGCCTTCTGTCGGACCGTCACTCGAACGGCGTAACGGCGCCATTGACCGCCCCTGCCGACCACCCTAGGTTCTGTAAGCACGTGCTTACACAACGGAGGCGCCCCATGACCGCAACGGCGGATCAGACTCCCCTCGCGTACCCGTTCAACGAACCTGACGGCCTCGACCTCGCCGAGGCCTATGCCGAGGCGCTTCAGCGGCCCGGCCTGTTACGGGTGGCGATGGCCTACGGCGAGCCCGCCTGGCTGGCCACCCGCTACGCCGACGCCCGACTGGTCCTCGGCGACCGCCGCTTCAGCCGCGCGGAGGCGCTGAAACACGACGAACCGCGCCAGTCGGAGGGGCAGCGGGACGCGGGCATCCTCAGCATGGACCCGCCCGGCCACACCCGGCTGCGCACCCTGGTCGCCAAGGCGTTCACCGTCCACCAGGTCGAGAAGCTCCGCCCGCAGGTGCGCGCACTGGCGCACGGCTTCCTCGACACGATGGAGGCGGCCGGACCGCCCGCCGACCTGGTGGAGTGCTACGCCCTGCCGCTCCCGGTCGCGGTGATCTGCCGGATGCTCGGCGTGCCCGAGGAGGACCGGCCGAAGTTCCGGGTGTGGAGCGACGCGGCCCTCTCCACCAGCTCGCTGACCGCCGAGGAGTTCCTCCGCAGCCGCGAGGAGCTGCGCGCCTATATGGCCGCGCTGATCGAGGATCACCGGGTCCACCCCCGGCCCGACCTCATGACCGGGCTCATCGACGCCCGGGACACCGGCGACCGGCTCAGCGAACTGGAACTGATCGACCTCTGCGTGGGCATCCTGGTCGCCGGCCATGAGACCACCGCCAGCCAGATCCCCAACTTCGTCCACGCACTGCTGGACCACCCCGACCAGCTCGCCCTGCTGCGCGAGCGGCCCGAGCTGATCAAGGGGGCCGTCGAGGAACTCCTGCGGTACGTGCCGCTCGGCAGCGCCGCCGCCTTCCCCCGGTACGCGACCGAGGACGTCGAGGTCGGCGGCACCCTGGTACGGGCCGGCGAGCCGGTGCTCGTGGCGATCGGCGCGGCCAACCGCGACGCGCTGAAGTTCACCGGGCCCGGACGCCTTGACGTCACCCGGTCGGGTGTTCAGCACCTCGGCTTCGGCCACGGCGTCCACCACTGCCTGGGCGCGCCCCTGGCCCGGCTCGAACTCCAGGAGGCCGTACTCGCGCTGATCACCCGCTTCCCGCAGCTCCATGTGGCGGGGGACGTGCGCTGGAAGAACCAGATGCTGGTACGCGGTCCACGCGAGATGCCGGTGGGGTGGTGACCGCGATGACCTGGACCACCGAGGTCGACCGCGAGCAGTGCATGGGCTCAGGGATGTGCGCCGGGCTCGCCCCGGACCTCTACCGGCTGGAGGGAGCCACCGCGACACCGGTCCACCACGACATCGCCGAGGACGAACGGGCCCTGGACGCCGCCGACTCCTGCCCGGCCCTCGCCATCGTCGTACGCGACGGCCCGCGTACGGTCGGCCCCCGCCCCTGACCCTCCGGGGCCCTCCGTGTCCCTATACGCACGATACGCACGCGACGGCGGGCTCCATGTCACCGACATGGAGCCCGCCGCCGTCATCCGATCGGCCGATCAGGCCAGAGCTCACGGGCAGTGGCCCAGACCCCGCCCGAACCACCCGCCACAGCCTCGGGGCGGCCGGCCCTCGGCCCTCAAGCAGTCAATCCACCGCCAGCCACCGACCGCCGACCCTCCGGGGCCTTCAGCCCCTGAGTCCGCCCTTGCCCTTCTCCTTGGCGTCGCGCGCCTTGCCCCGAGTCTCCAGCGCGGCACCCTTGGCCGCGGTGGTCTCGTTGCCCAGCGCGTGGGCCGCCTTCCGCACGGCCTTGCCGACAACCTGCTCGGCCTTGGCCTTGGCCTTCTCTCCGGCGCTCATGTCGGTCCCTTCCGTAGACGCTCACCGTTCGCCTGCCCTCGGCCGCGCCACGGAAACAGCTCCGGCTCCCGGTCGGACGCCGCTCGGCGGGAGGGCGACCACGCGGCCGCCCTCCCGCCGAGCCGGATGCCCTGCCCTGTCCAGGCGTGCCGATCAGCCGAGAGGCGCGGCCAGGCGGGGCCGCGGGCCGACCCGCGAGGGCTCGGGCCGCCGGGAGTTGACCCGCAGTGCCTCGTACGCCGCCGCCAGCGCCACCGCGCGTACCGGCCGGTCCTTCACCACGGCCGTCAGATCCCCGGGGCACTGCACCTCCCAGCGGGGAAAGCGTCGGCGCGCCGCCGCCACCCGCGCTCCGGGCGCGAAGTAGACCATGGTGGTGTTCTCGTGCGGGTTGTGCGCCGAACCCTCGTACACCAGCTCGCCGTCCACCTCCAACCGGTCGGCGAGGTAACGCAGCGAATCGCCCCGCGCCCGGCCCATGAACAGCCCGACGTGATTCTCGAAACCGTGGATCCGCTCCTCCTCCGCGATGTCCTCCGCATAACGCGGACACGATTTGGGGAAGAGGAACACCTCCACCTCGGGGCCGGTCGTCGCGCGGACCCGCGTCACCAGAATTCTGGTGTCGCCCGGCAGCCCGTACCGTTCCGTCAGCCGGCGTTTCACCAGCACGCTGGGAATGGGTGCGGACGCCTTCCAGCCGTTGCGCCGGAAATGCGCGAGAGCAGCCTCCTCGGTCGGCGGGAAAAGAAGGGTCCCGCAGTGCGAGACAGTGCACTCGGACCGGATCGCCCGCTTCAGATCCCCGGGTATCCACGGAGGCAGCAGAACGTCCAGGGAGGTTATCGACGCGTGGTGCGCGTAGTTCACGGCGTGCCGCAGGCGCTGCAAGTCGCACGCGTCGAAGTCGGCGTGATTCATGACGTGGCCTTCCTCTCGCCGTCACCCCAGTAAACGCACGGCCGCCGCTCCGGGGCACCCGTCGGTGCGCTGATCGGGTGAAGGGCGGGAAAGCGAGCAGGCAGGACTACGGCCGGTCACGGGACCGGTTGTGCCGAGCGCTCGCGTGCCGCACTTTTGACCGACGAACGGCTTCCTCCGAAGGGTGAGAAAGTGGCTCGCAGCACGGACCGGAACTCCCCCCGAATAATCGTGGCAGGCGCCGGGATAGGCGGGCTCGCCACCGCCCTCAGTCTCTTCTCGGCAGGCCTGCGCGACATACGCCTGGTGGAGTCGTGCGCGCGGCTGAGACCGGTGGGCGCCGGTATCAACCTCCAGCCCGCCGCCGTACGGGAGCTGTCCGAACTCGGCCTGGAGCCGAGGCTCGCCGCGCACGCCGTCGCCACCGGCCGGCTCGCCTACCACCACCGCTACGGCGGCGTCATCTGGTCCGAGCCCCGCGGGCGGGCCGCCGGCTACCACTGGCCGCAGTTCTCCGTGCACCGCGGCCACCTCCAGCGGCTGCTACTGGAGGAGGTCGTCCGTCGTCTCGGCCCGGGTGCGGTGGTCACCGGTTGGCGGATGGACGGGTATGAGCACACCGAAGGTCCGCACGGTCCTGGGATCCGGGTGTACGGCACCCACGGACGCGCCCCCCTTGAGGCCGACC